>CAMLIT010000108.1 GCA_946480295.1 uncultured Gemmatimonadota bacterium | reverse complement strand
GGCCCCCCCTCGCCCTCCCCCCCCCCCCCCCCCCCCACAGCCCCCCCCCCCCCCCCCCCCCCCCCCCCCCCGCCTCCCGCCTCCCGCGGCGGACGCCTCCCGCTGATCATCCTTCCTCCCCCGCCACCCGGTACGCCACGTTCCTGGCCACGCCCAGCTCCCGCGCCAGCGCCGCGGCGGCGTCGCGCACGCTCAGGCCGGACGCACGCAGTGCGCGCGCACGCTCTCGAACGAGCTCTTCGGAGACTGCCCGCTCCGGGGCCCCGGCAACGACGATCACGACTTCCCCTCTTGGCGGCGATCCCTCGTAGTACGCCCGGAGCTCCGTCAGCGTTCCCCGGCGGACCTCCTCGAACTGCTTCGTCATTTCGCGGGCCACCGCCGCCGGACGTTCTCCGGCGCCGAGCTGCTCCAGCTCGGCGAGAGTGTCGGCCACGCGATTCGCGGCCTCGTACAGCACCGCGGTGTGGCGCAGCGCCACCAGGTCGTCGAGCGCGGACGCCCGCTCGCGCCCCTTCCGGGGGAGGAACCCGAAGAAGGTGAAGCGGTCCGCCGGGAGGCCGGCGGCGACGAGCGCGGAGAGGAGCGCCGACGCGCCCGGCACGGGCACGACGTCGAGCCCCGCGTCGATCGCCGCCCGGACGAGCCGCGCCCCCGGGTCCGACAGCAGCGGCGTCCCCGCATCGGTGATGAGCGCGAGATCCTCGCCCTGCCGGAGCCGCTCGACGAGGCGCGGCGTCATCTTCGCCTCGTTGTGCTCGTGATACGCCACGACCGGCGTGGCGATCTCGTAGCGCTCGAGCAGCCGGCGCGAGTGGCGCGTGTCCTCCGCCAGGATCGTCGCCACGCCGCGCAGGGTCTCGACCGCCCGAAAAGAAAAATCCCCCATGTTGCCGATGGGGGTGCTGACGACGAACAACCGGCCGGCCCGCTCGGCGACGGTCACACGATCTTCCATGGTAGTTGGTCGAACAGCCCCGCCGACTGGAAGATGTGGCGCCGCTCCCAGGTGAGGTCCTTGAGCAGCGCCTCGGGGGAGGTGCCGCCGGGGTCGGCCGCCGTCCACATCAGCTCCTTCGTCCACGTGGCCACCGCCGCCGTCAGCGCCTGCGTGTCCGTGATCGGATCGCGCACCTGGCGTCCGTCGAAGGAGAAGCCGTCGAGGCACGGGTGCTCGGCGACGAGGTTCTGCCGCGCGTGCTCGGCGATCGCCGGCGCGCTGTCGCGCCCCTCGGCGAGCAGGCGCTGCACGAGGGAGGAGGCGAGGTCTCGATAGGCGGCGACGAGGGCGGGGGGCGCCTGGACCGGCAGGTCGATGGGCGACGGCCAGCGGCGGAGCTTCACCTCGCCCATCCGTCCCTCGCGCGCGAACAGCTTGGCGACGCGATCGACGAGCGTGCCGTGGTGGCCCGCCGAGAGGAAGGCGCGCACCACCGCGCCGTCCTTGAAGATCAGGTAGTTCACCGAGTCCTGCGCGACGATCTCCACCGCCCCGTCGAAGATCGTCGACATGAGAAACGGGAAGAGCGTGGCCGGATCGCTCACCGCGAGCCCTTCGGGCCACGGCTCGGCGTCGGCGGTCTGCGCGCGGAACATGCACGCGAGCTGCTCCTCCTCGGCCTCGTGGAAGCAGATCTCGCCGTACTCCGGCTCGGCCGGGACCATCTCCAGCGCCTGGGCGATCGCGATCGCGCGCGAGCCGCGGCCACCGTGCACCGTCGCGTTCACCACCTCGCCGCCGCGCAGGTACAGCGTGACCAGCTCCTCGGGGAGCCAGATCGCGACGTAGCCCGACACGCGCGCCGCCCGGTCGCGCTTCGCGTCCGTGAGCAGGTTGCGGAGGTGGATGTAGGCGAGCCGGGTGCGCGGCAGGAGCACCCGCGACGCGGGAAAGCGCAGACCGGCGATGTTCACGGGCATGAAGGAGGGAGCGACGACTCGGAAAGACGATGCCTGGGCACCGACGGTCGGATACCCAGGCAATTATGACGGCCGGCGCACGGGGCGGCAATAAGCTGCGTCACAGCGCGACAGCGTCGCCGCCCACGGCGGAGCGGCCGTCAGGCCGCGTGCTGCTCGAACTTGGACTGGATCATGTTCTTCGGCACCGCGCCGATGATCTGGTCCACGACCTTGCCGTCCTTGAAGAAGAGGAGCATCGGGATCGACCGCACGTTGAACCGCGACGCCGTCTTGATGTTCTGGTCGACGTCGAGCTTGGCGATGCGGACCTTGCCCGCGTACTCCGTCGCGAGCTGGTCGAGGATCGGCGCGATCATGCGGCAGGGCCCGCACCAGGTGGCCCAGAAGTCCACCACGGTCAGCCCCTGCTGCTTCTCGACTTCCTGCTCGAAGTTGGCGTCGGTGACCGCGACTGCATTCGACATACGCTGGCTATCCTCCGGACGAGCCTCGTTCGCTCGCCATGCTCGGTGTACATTCCGGGCCCGAACTGCAGCCTCGGAGCGTTCCTTCCATGTCTGACGCGTCCCGCCGCGGCGCCCGCGCCCGCATCGCGCACATCGGCATCGCGGTGCGTGCCCTCGACGAGATCCTGCCCTTCTATCGCGACGTCCTCGGCCTGCCCGAGACCCCGCTCGACGACGCCGACGGCGCCCGCATCGCCGGACTCGTCGCCGGCGACGCCCTCGTCGAGCTGCTCGAGGCGGAGTCGCCCGAGTCGCCGATCGGCAAGTTCGTCGCCAGGCGCGGGCCCGGCATTCATCATGTCTGCTTCATCGTGGACGACCTCGCCGCCACGCTCGACCGGTGCCGGGCCGCGGGCATCCGGCTCATCGACGAGACGCCGCGGATCGGCGCGGAGGGCAAGCCCATCGCCTTCCTGCACCCCGCCTCCACCGGCGGCGTCCTCGTCGAGCTGACCGAGGACTGATCCCGCCTGCGGGCCGGCGGTTCCCCGTCAGCTTCGCGAGCAGAAACGGCGCAGCGGATTCAGGTCCGCACTCTCCACGTACCAGCGTCCTCGCGGCCCCGCCACCACGTAGAAATTAGTACTGCCCGTCAACCCCCCGCGCTTCAGCTCCACGGCGAACACCGTCTTGCCGCCGGTGCCGGGCGCCTCCTCGAGGATGCGCGAGCTGTCGTGGCGGAAGTAGCACATCATGATCAGCTCCCGCTTCTCGAGCTCCTGACGGGGGAGCGCGTCACGCGCGGGGCCGCTGGTCGTCCCCCATACGGTGGACATCGCCTGCAGGTCCTCGGCGCGCACGGAGGCGAGGAACTCCTGCACGGCGGCGCGCGCGCTGGGCGCACCGGTCTGGCTGCCCGACGGCGTGGGGCGTGTGGCGGGCGCCGGCTGCGCCGAGCGGCAGGCGGCGAGCAACACCAGGACGCTGATTAACTTCCTCACTCGATTCTCCGGTCAGAGTCGTGATGGATCTAACGCTCGCCGGGCGCATGCAGCGACGCAAGCACGAACGAGGGCCGTGACATGCTGCACCAGCGGCTGTACATCAACATCGACCACGTGGCCACGCTGCGACAGGCGCGCCGGGGCGGCGAGCCCGATCCCGTCGCCGCCGCCATGGTCTGCGAGCGCGCCGGCGCCGATGGCATCACCGCCCACCTGCGCGAGGACCGCCGTCACATTCAGGACGACGACATCGAGCGACTCGCCACGGCCGTGACGACGGTCCTCAATCTCGAGATGGCCTGCACCGACGAGATGCTGGCGATCGCCGAACGACTCCGCCCCCATCAGGCGACGCTCGTCCCCGAGCGCCGCCAGGAGATCACCACCGAGGGAGGGCTCGACGTCGGCCGCGACCCGCAGCGCCTCGCCGACGGGATTACCCGGCTCAACGCGGCGGGGATCCGCACGAGCCTCTTCATCGATCCCGATCCCGTCGTCGTCGAGCGCTCGCGCGCCCTCGGCGCGGTCGCGATCGAGCTGCACACGGGCGCGTACGCCAACGCCCCCTCCGACGCGACGCTCGGCGCGCTGCGCGACGCGGCGCGCTACGGCGCGGAGCTGGGGCTCGCCATTCACGCGGGGCACGGCCTGACGGTCGCGAACGTGACGCCGGTCGCGTCGATCGCGCAGGTCGAGGAGCTGAACATCGGGCATTCGATCGTGAGCCGGGCGGTGTTCGTCGGGCTCGAGGAAGCCGTGCGCGAGATGCGCCGGGCCATGGACGAAGCTCGTGGCGCGGCCTAACTTCGGAGCGCCTGAACCCGTGGAGCGGGCATGACGTCGCCGGGTGGACTTCTCGACTTCTTCATCCTCGAAGCCAGCGAGTACGTGGAGCAGCTCGACGGGCTGGTCGCGCACGCTGGCGCGTCCGGCCCGGACGGCGATGCCGTGTACAAGACGGCGCGCGCGCTCCGCGGCAGCGCGACGATGGCGAAGGTGTCCGGCATCGCCGAGCTGGCGTCGGCCGTCGAGCGCGTCGGCCGCGCGCTGCGCGAGCGGGCGACGGGCTGGGAGCCGGCGCTCGCCGGCGCGCTGACCGCGGCGGTGGACGATCTCAAGCTGCTCGTCCGCGCCGTGCGCAACTGGTCGCCGGCGGAGGATCAGCGCGTCGCCACTCGTTCGGCGGAGCTCGCGCGCCACGCCCCCTTCCGTCCCGGCGTGACGTCGACGCCCACCGCCAGCTCGGGATCGACCTTCTTCGCGACCGAATCGTCGAACATCGCCGCGGGCTTCGAGCTCCTCGCCGCGCGCCCCGACGATCGTGAGGGCGCGACCAACGTGCTGCGCCGCGTGCGCGCGCTGCGCGGGATCGCCGGCATCCGCGACATCGGGCCGCTCGCCGACATCCTCGAGGCGGCGGAGCTCGTGATGAAGCCGCTGGAGCTGGGCGAGGGGCCGATCGGCGCGCCGGGGCTCGAGGTGCTGCGCAGCGGCGCGGAGCTCCTGCGCGCGATCGCCGGCGCGCTGCGCAGCGGCGCCCCGGTGGACGCCCCGTCGCCGCAGCGCGACCGCTTCCGGGCGGCGCTCGACGCCTTCCACGGCGCCGAGGCGCCCTCGGAGCGCATCGTCCCGATCTCGCAGCTCTTCTTCGACGATGCCGGCCCCAAGGTGGTGAGCACGGCGCCGAACCCGCCCACCACGCCCGCCGAACGATTCCGGCTCGAGATGGTGAGCCAGGGCGAGCACCTCCAGCGGCTGGTCGCCGACGGCCGCGAGGCGCGCGACCCGATGGCGAAGGATCGCGTGCGTCGTGACCTGCGTCACGCCCTCGACAGCCTGCGCGCGGCCGCCGAGAGCTTCGGCGAGACCGAGGTCGCGGCACTCATCGCGGGCCACGGCGACGCGGTCGAGGCGCTCGACTACCTCGGCCTCAACGCGCTCGACGCCCTCGCCTCGGTGATCGCCCGCCCCGGCTCCCAGGGGGAGCGGCTGGGCGCGCGGCTCGCCGAGCTGAAGGCGGGGCGGGAGATCGACGCGGGCATCGGCTCCGCGTTGGTCGGCACGGAGCCCGGCCCGACGCACCATCCGACGAACCCGCGGCTGAGCGCCGTGCTGCGGTCCGACGCGCCGACGCCGATCGTCAATCCGGCGATCCCCGTCCCCCGTCCGTCCCGTCCGTCCATCGCCACCCCTGTCGCCGCGGCCGTGGCGGCGAGCGACCTGGCGGCGACCGCGCCCTCCGCTCCGCCTCGCTCCACGCCGGAGGCGGCTCCGTCGCCCGCGGCGCCGCCTCCGCCCACCGCGCCCGCGCCGCACCGCCGCTCGGGCGAGGGGCTGATCCACGCCATTGACGACGGCATCACCGGGATCAGGAGCCTCGCCGAGCGCCCACTGAGCCCGCCGAGGCCCCTCGACCTGATGCCGATCGTGCCTGTCGACTCCCTCGTCTACCGCGGGCGCGCCGCCATCGAACGCGCGATCGCCATCCGCGACGAGCTCCGACGCGCCGGCGGGACGCCCGAGCGCGCGGCGCTCGACGAGCTGTTCGACCTGCTGGACCTCGCGCTGGCGGAGTAGCCGATGAAGCTCGGCTGGCGCGGCGCGCTCGGCGTCATCCTGAGCGCGGCGCTGCTCTGGTACGCCTTCCACGCTGTCCCCTGGAACGAGGCGGTCGACCACCTCCGGCGCGCCAACGTCTGGCTGCTCGTCCTGTCGGCGATCGCCGCGACCGGCATCTTCCCCCTCCGCGCGCGCCGCTGGCGCACGATCCTCGATCCCGTGCAGCGGGACATCCCCTTCGCGCCGCTGTGGCACGCGACGGCGATCGGGATGATGATCAACAACGTGGCGCCCGCGCGCGCCGGCGAGCTGGCCCGCGCCTACGACCTCACCCGCGAGCTGCCCTCGCTCCCCTTCTCGACGACCTTCGCCTCCCTCGCCGTCGACCGGCTCTTCGACGCGATCGTCGTCCTCGGCCTCCTCTTCATCGGGATGGTCGCGCCGGGCTTCCCCGCCGGCGGGCTGGCGAGCGACAGCGCGCTGACGAAGGCGGCGATCGGCGGGCTCGGGATCGTCGCTGTCCTGCTCGTGGGGCTGTACGTCTTCGTCATCTTCCCCGAGCGCATCATCGGGTGGTTCGAGCTGCTGGCGCGGCGCGTGGCGCCGCGGCTCGAGGCGCGCGGCCGCTCCGTGCTCCACGCCTTCGCCAGCGGCCTCGGCGTGCTGCGCAGCCCGCGGCGCTTCGTCGCCGTGCTCTGGTGGGCGGTGCTGCACTGGCTGCTCAACGCGTTCGCGTTCTGGCTGGCGTTCCGCGCCGTGCACCTGCACGCGCCCTTCTCCGCCGCGCTGTTCACGCAGGGGATCATCGCCATCGGCGTCTCGATCCCATCGGTGCCCGGCTTCTTCGGGCCGTTCGAGTTCGCGGCGCGGCTGGCGCTCGGCGTCTATGGCATCAACGCCGGCCTCGCGGCGACGTGGGCCATCAGCTTCCACGTGTTGTCGTTCATCCCCATCACCGTCATCGGCGCCGTCTACTTCGCGCGCGCCGGCCTGACGATGGACGAGCTGGGACGCGCCGGCCGCGGGGACTCCCGTCTTCCAGCGGAGAACGAATGACGGAAGCACGCATCTGGGCGCAGGCGAAGATCAACCTCCTCCTGCGCGTTCTCGCGCGGGAGCTGTCGGGCTATCACTCGATCGAGACCGTCTTCCTGCGGCTGGAGGTCGGCGACGACGTCGTGGTGCGCGTGGGCGGCGCATCGCGCAGCGTCGACTGCCGCGGCGCGGACGTCGGGCCGGCGGAGCGCAACCTGGCGTACCGCGCGGCCCTCGCCTACGCCGATGCCACCGGGTGGCCGAACGGCTTCAGCATCGAGATCGACAAGCACGTGCCGGTGGGCGGCGGCCTCGGCGGCGGAAGCGCCGACGCCGGCGCGGTGCTTCGCGCCCTCGACGCGCTGTCGCCGAAGCCGCTCGGGGCGCGCCTGGTGGAGGTCGCCGCGCCGCTCGGGGCCGACGTCCCCTTCCTGACGACCGATCACCCGATGGCGCTCGGCTGGGGACGCGGCGACCGGCTGCTCGCCCTCCCTCCCCTGCCGTCGCGTCCGCTCGCGCTCCTGCTGCCCGGCTTCGGCGTGTCGACCGCGGACGCCTACGCCTGGGTATCGGAGGCCCGGGCGGCGGTCCCGGCGCCCGGACCGGTGTTCACGCTCGACCTGCTGGGCACGTGGCGGGGGATGGCGTCGGTGGCGACGAACGACTTCGAGCCGGTCGTGGTCGCCCGGCACCCGGAGCTCGCCGGGCACCTGGACGCCCTCCGGCAGCAGGGGGCGCTGCTGGCGATGATGAGCGGCTCCGGCTCGAGCCTGTTCGCGATCTACGAGGGGAAGCCGGGCAGCGCGTCGTTGTCGGCGGCGACGGGCGCCCGCGTGCTCACGACGCGAACGGCGGAGCGAGTTGTCGGGGTGGAGCTGGCGCGATAGCTTGTGAGGCTGCTGCCCCCTCGTCCAATGGCAGGACATCGGACTTTGGATCCGAGAATGGTGGTTCGAATCCACCGGGGGCAACATCTCCCTCCCGTGGACCAACCTTGCATCGCACACTAACTTACTCGGCTGCGCGAATGGACGGACTCTCCGTACCGAGCCACGGCCTGAAGGTGCTGGCAGGCACGGCGAACCGTGGCCTCGCGGAAGAGATCGCGAGCCATCTCGGCATCGACCTCTGCAAGGTGAACCTGGGGCGGTTCGCCGACGGCGAGATCTCCGTGCGCATCGACGAGAACGTCCGCGGCAACGACGTCTTCATCGTCCAGCCCACGAATCCGCCGGCCGAGAACGTGATGGAGCTGCTGCTCCTCATCGACGCGGCGCGGCGGGCGTCGGCGGCGCGCATCACCTGCGTGATGCCGTACTACGGCTACGCCAGGCAGGACCGCAAGGACCAGCCGCGGGTGCCGATCGGGGCGAAGCTCGTGGCCAACATGATCATGGCCGCCGGGGCGGACCGGGTGCTCGGCGTGGACTTCCACCAGCACCAGTTGCAGGGATTCTTCGACATTCCGGTGGACCACCTCTACGCGATGCCGGTTTTCACGGCGCACTACCGGAAGAAGCAGCTCGTGCGGCCGGTGGTCGTGGCGCCGGACGTCGGTTCGGCGAAGATGGCGCGCGGCTTCGCCAAGCGGCTGAACGCGACGCTGGCGATCATCGACAAGCGCCGGCCGCAGCCGAACGTGTCCGAGGTGGTGAACGTCGTCGGCGAGGTCGCCGGGAGCGACTGCATCCTCGTCGACGACATGATCGACACGGCGGGCACGGTGTCCGAGGCGGCGCGCGCCCTGAAGGCGCTCGGCGCGAACGACATCTACTGCTGCGCGACGCACGCCCTGCTCTCCGGCCCCGCGGCGAAGCGGCTGCGCGAGTCGCCGATCGCGGAGGTCGCGGTCACGAACACCATCGCGATCCCGCCGGAGCGCACGTTCGACCGGCTGTGCGTGCTCTCCGTCGCCGAGCTGCTGGCGAAGGCGATCCGGTTCACGCATGCCGAGCAGTCGGTCAGCTCGCTGTTCGACTGATAAAGGAATTCCCCGTCGTACACGCCGGGCGCGACACGCGCCCGGCACCGGATGGTAGGGAGGACGCAGCCTCCCGAGAGTAGAACCGGGTGGACGGGTTCGCTGCACCTGAAGTACCCGAGTCGAAAGGAACACCAGCATGGCAAACGCAACACTGAACGCGACGCCCCGGTCGACCGTGGGCAAGGGGAACGCGCGGAAGCTTCGTGCGCAGGGACAGGTCCCCGCCGTCATCTACGGCCACGGGCGCGCGCCGCTCTCCCTGGCCGTGGACACCCGCGAGCTCGACCGGCTGCTCGCCACCCACTCGATCTCGACGACCGTCGTGGAGCTCGGTGTCGACGGGACGACCGCGCGCACGCTGATCCGCGAGGTGCAGCGCCACCCGGTCAAGAAGCACGTCCTGCACGTGGACTTCCAGGAGCTCGTCGCGGGTGAGAAGGTCGTCGTCCGCGTGCCGCTCGTCTTCACCGGCACCGCCGAGGGCGTGAAGAACGGCGGCGTGCTCGAGGAGGTCATGCACGAGATCGAGATCGAGGTGGATCCGGCGAACATCCCGAACCACATCGACATCGACGTGACGCCGCTGACGATCGGACACGGCATCCACGTGTCGGACATCAGGCTCCCCGCGGGCGTCGAGGCGATCTCGGACGGCGATGCGACGGTCTGCACCGTGGTCGCGCCGCGCACGGCGACGGAGACGGCGCCGACGACCGAGGCCGAGACGACGGCCGAGCCGGAGCTCATCCGCAAGCCCAAGGCGGAAGAGGGCGGCGAGGCCTGATCGCCCGCTTCGTGCTCCGTCTTGTCCGTTCGCTCTTCGGATCACGGCACGCCCCGGACGACGAGCCGGTGAAGGTCATTCTCGGCCTCGGCAACCCGGGCAGCGAGTACGAAGGCACGCGCCACAACGTCGGCTGGTGGGTACTCGACCACCTGGCCGACGTTTGGCATTTCGAGGGGTGGAAGAAGGACGGCGAGGCGCGCGTCGTGACGGGGCAGGTCGGCCCGCACCGCGTGCGCCTCGTGAAGCCGCTCACCTACATGAACCTGAGCGGCGCGGTGCTGCGGACCTATCTCCGCCGCGCCTTCTGGTCGCCGAAGGTCGACCTGCTGGTGGTCGTCGACGAGGTCGCGCTCCCCGTCGGCCGCTTCCGCTTCCGCGCGCGCGGGAGCGCGGGCGGCCACAATGGGCTGAAGAGCATCGAGCACGCGATCGGCAACCAGGACTACCCGCGCCTGCGCATCGGAATCGGCCCCGAGGTCCCGAGCCGCAAGCCCGGCAACCTCGCGGACTTCGTGCTGGACGAGTTCGACCCCGACGAAGCGGAGCGCGTGCGGGCGCTGTTCCCGACGGTGACGGAGGGGATCGGGGTGTGGGTGTGGGAGGGGATCGAGGCGGCGATGAACAGGTACAACGCGAAGAGCTAGGGTCGAGGGGCGAGGGGCGAGAGAGGGGGGCGAGAGAGGGGGGCGAGAGAGGGGCGAGGGGCGAGGGGCGAGTGGTGAGACGGAGCCACGATGTCATCCTGAGCCGCAGGCGAAGGATCTGGCCGTGGTGCGCCGGCGCCAGATCCTTCGCTCGCGCGGCTCGCTCAGGATGACACGCACTCTCTCGCCCCTCGACCCTCGACCCTCGCCCCTCGCCCCTCGACCCCCGACCCTCGACCCTCGACCCTCGCCCCTCCCGCTACGCCGCCCCCATCCCGCTGAACCCCATGAACACCAGCGACAGCGTGGCCGCGATGATGAAGACGAGCGCCGGGCCGCGCGCGACGGCGGGGATCGGGGCGAGGTCGAGCCGCTCGCGGATGCCGCCGACGATCGAGAGCACGGCCGTGATCCCGAGCCCGCCGCCGACCGCGAACATCAGCCCCTGCACCAGGGTGTAGCCGCGGTTCGTCTGGAAGATCGTCATCCCCAGCACCTGGCTGTTGCTGGCGATCAGCGGGAGGAAGATGCCCAGCTCCCGGTAGAGCGCGGGACTCGTCTTGTGCACGAACAGTTCGACGATCTGCACGATCGACGCGATCGCGACGACGAACGCGATCACCCGCAGGTACGGCGCGGCGTCGAGGACGTAGGTGTTGAGGACCCACGCCGCGAGGCTCGCCAGCACCATCACGAACGTCGTCGCGAGCCCGAGCCGCAGCCCCGTCGCGCTCTTCGACGTCACGCCGATCACCGGGCAGAGCCCGAGGAAGTAGACGAGGACGAAGTTCGTGACGACGGCGGCGGAGATGAAGATCCAGAAGAGGTCGTTCATACGAGCACCGGCTCCGGTTCCTTCGCCGCGGGCTGCGGGAGCTGGACCTTCGCCGCGGCCTTCGCCGCGCGCTCGCGCGCGAGCGTCCGCAGGTCGCGCCAGTTCGCGCCCAGGAGCAGGAACCCGATCATGAAGAAGCCGCCGGGCGGGAGCATCATCACCACCCACGGCTCGAACGCGGCGGGCATCACGTGCACGCCGAGGAAGGTGCCGTTCCCCAGCACCTCGCGCGGGATGCCCATCAGCAGGAGCGCGATCGTGAACCCGAGGCCGTTGCCGAGCGAGTCGAGGATCGCCAGCGGCACGGGCTGACGCGAGGCGAACGCCTCCTGCCGCCCGAGGACGATGCAGTTCGTCACGATGAGCGCGATGTACGGCCCCATCGCCTTGTGCACGTCGGGCACGATCGCCTCGAGCGTCATGTCGGCCACCGCCAGGAAGGTGGCGATGATCAGGATGTAGGTCGTGATGCGGATCTGGTGCGGGATGAACTTCCGCATCGTCGAGACGATGATCGCCGAGCACACGAGCACGAACGTCGTCGCCAGCCCCATCGCCAGGCTGTTCGCCACCGCGTTCGTCACCGCCAGCGCGGAGCACAGCCCGAGCGTCTGGACGAGCACCGGGTTCTCGTGCCACAGCCCGCGCGTGAGGATGCCGGTCGCGGTCTTCGGCGTGGACGTTTCCTTGACGACGAGGCTCATGATGGCGTGAGCTCCGCCCGCGCGACGGTGTGGCCGCAGCTCGGGCAGGTGGCGTACTGCCTGTCGATGACCACGAACTCCGACTCGCCGCTGCACCCCTCGCACCAGGCGCGCACGATCGGCTGGAGGTGCAGCGTCATCCCGCTCTTCACCAGGCGGGCCTTCATGACGGTGGACGGCTGCGCGCCGATGGGACACATGTGCCCCGTGCAGCTCTCGCCGATCTCGAGGCACACGATCTCCGGGTCGACGAGGTTCGCGTGCCCGTCGAACAGCGGCTCGTCGGCGAGCGCGATCCGCACGTCGTGGTCGCATGCGGAGCAGTACGCGATCTGGGTCTTCATGATCCTTCTCCGCGAGGAGGTTGCGTCCGTGCTCAGATGACTTCGGCGATCCGTGCGCCGGGTGCCATGCGCGCGAGGATGCGATTCGCCTCGGCGGCGCTCGCGCCGTACACCGCGGTCGCGCCGACGTCCGCGTGCATGCAGCTGTCGGCGACGATCGTCAGGCTCTGCACCGGCGTCGCGCGCGGCGCCGCGGTGCTCGGGTCCATCAGGTGGTGGTACCGCACGCCGCGATAGCGGAAGAACTGGATGTACGTCCCCGACGTGGCGACCGCCTGGTCGGCGACGCGCAGTTCGCCCATCAGCGCGCGGGCGTCGTACGGCGACTGGACGCCGATGCGCCACGGCTCGCCGTCGGGCGCCGCGCCGAGCGCGTACAGGTCGCCGCCGACGTCCACCACGGCGTGCTCGATCCCGTGCCGCCGCAGGACCGCCGTCGCCCGGTCCACGGCGTAGCCCTTGGCGATGCTCCCCAGGTCCACGCTGGCGTCGCGGTCGTGATAGCGCAGCACGGCGCGTCCGCGGCTCGTCCCCACCTCGACCGTGTGGTACAGCTTCCGGCCGGCGAAGGGCGCGAGCGCCGCGGCCGGCGGCGGCTCGTGGCGGTGCTTCACGTCCCAGAGCGCCACCGTGCGGCCGACGGCGGGGTCGTAGGCGCCGTTCGTCGCCGCCGCCCAGCGCAGCGCCTCGCCGACGACGAGCGCCGTCTCGGCGGTCACCGCCACGCCGTCGCGCCACGCGCCGAGGTTCGCGCGGCCGATGTCGGAAGCGTCGGTGAAGCGCGTCATCACGCGCTCCACCCACTGCAGCTCCGCCATCGCGACGTCGATCGCCGCGTGCGCCTGCCGCGGGTCGCGATGCACGACCGCGAGCTCGGCGATCGTCCCCATCACCGGCAGCGTGCGTCGCGTCACGCCCACGGGGCGCCGGCGCGACAGCGGGATCGCGGCAACGACCAGCGCGCCGATGCCGAAGCCGATGAACTCGCGCCGGCCGAGCGGCTGCCGGACGCCTTCCGATGTGGTGGTCATCGTTTCACTCCATCCTTGTCGCACGCCCCGTCGCCGGTGCAGCCGGCGCAGTGCCCGGTGCACGCCGAGTTCCTGGGACGCAACATGGTGAACACGCCGAACAGCACCGCCGCGAGCACCACGCCCACGATCGTCGTCATCACTTCGTCTCCTCGTGATAGGCGTCCATCAGGGGCTGCCACCGGCCGATCGCGTCGTTGATGATGCGGATGACCGCGCGCGACGAGATCGTGGCGCCGGTGATCATGACCAGCTCGTTCTTCGCGCCCTTCCCGGCGCCCTTCTTCACGCCCTCGATCGGCGCCTCGACGTTCACGAACCCGTTCACGAACGCGCTGTCCGTCTCGACCTTGTTGCCGAGCCCCGGCGTCTCCTTGTTCCCGATGACCTTCATCGCGATCACCCGGTGCGCCGTGGCGTCGTAGCCGAACATCAGCGTGATCGCGTCCTGGAAGCCGTTGCCCGACGCGCTCAGCGCGAATCCGACGCGCTTCCCCGCCGCGTCGTGCCCGAGGTAGACCTTCTCCACGTCCTTGGGATTCGTCCCCGCGGGCAGCGCCTTCGCCAGCGCGCCCTTCACGAGGTACAGCGTGTCGAAGCTCGGCGGCGACTCGAGCACCTCGCGGATCGCCGCCTGCATCACCTCGCCCTGGTGCCGCTCGATCCTCGGCAGCGTGGCCTGGAACGCGGTGACGATCAGGAAGCCGGCGACGGCGCCCGCCGACGTCATGAGCGCGAGCAGCTTCCACGAGCGCACGTCCTTGGCGGCCGCCGGCGGCGGGCCGCCGCTCATGCCCATGCTCATCCGGCCACCTCCTTCGCCACGCGCGTGCCGAACACCCGCGGCTGCGTCGCACGATTGATGAACGGGACGAGCGCGTTCATGAGCAGGATCGCGTACATCACGCCTTCGGGGAGGCCGCCCCAGACGCGGATCACCACCACGAGCACGCCGATGCCGAGCCCGAACAGCCATTTCCCCCCGCTCGTCACCGGCGCCGTGACCATGTCGGTCGCCATGAACACGGCGCCGAGCATCAGGCCCCCGGAGAAGAGCATGAACAGCGGTCCCGGATACTTCGGGTTCGCCAGGTGCAGGATCGCCGCGAACGCCGCCACCGTGGCGAAGATGCTCAGGGGGATGCGCCAGTCGAGATAGCGCCGGAGGGCGAGGTACCCGCCGCAGAGCAGGATGAGCAGCGCCGACGTCTCGCCGAGCGAGCCGCCGGTGT
>CAMLIT010000107.1 GCA_946480295.1 uncultured Gemmatimonadota bacterium | reverse complement strand
ACTCGAAGTTGCGCCCGCCCTCCGGCACGCGGGCGAGGTTGAGCCCCGGGCCCTCCAGGACGTGCAGCGCGAGCGCGCGCGCCTCGGTGCCGATGACGTCGCCGAAGCGCGCGGCGACCGCCGGATCGAACGACGCGGCCACCGCCATCCCCGAGGGGAGCGCCGTCGCCGGCGCCGACTGCCGGCTCCCGAGCGCGGACATCGGCAGCCGCGGCTGCGAGGGCGGGACGCAGTCGTTCTGCCCGACGCCGACCGGCCCGTTCGTTATGCGCAGCGTGGGGATGTGGAGGCGCGCGATCCCGGGGACGTGGCGCGCGCCGTAGCACTGCGGGAGCTCGGGGACGGTCCCCGGCGCGCCGACGAGCTGCTCGAACTTCTCGTCGAGCGTCATCGCGTGGAGGAGCAGCGCGGTGCGCTCGGCGGGCGTGCGCCGCGCGCCCAGCCAGGGGAGCGACTGGGCGACGGCGACGTGCGGCGCGAGCGACGCGACGGCGGTGATGCCGAGGGCGACGGCGAGCGTGCGGGGGCGCGGTGGAACGATCCTCACGTAATCCTCGAAGGTTGAGAGCGGGTGGCGCTCAGGCGCGCCGCAGGGCGAGACGGTCGACGATCTGCGAGACGAGCTCCGGCACCGGGCGCGCGCCGTCGAGCCGGAGCGCATCGCCGGGCTCCTCGAGCGTGGCGAACTGGCTGGCGACGAGCGTCGCCGGCATGTAGTGCCCGCGGCGCGCCGCGAGCCGGCGCTCCGCGACCAGGGGCGAGACGTCGAGCTGCACGAACGCCATGCTGCCCTCCGACGCGTCGTCCGGGCGCAGCGCGCGTCGATAGGCGGCGCGCAGCGCCGAGCAGGCGAGGACCATCGGGGTGCGCGCGTCGAGATGCCGCGCCAGCAGCGCGCGCAGCGCGTCGAGCCAGGGCGCGCGATCCGCGTCGGTGAGCGGCGTGCCGGCGCGCATCTTCGCCACGTTCGCCGCCGAGTGGAAGTCGTCGGCGTCGTGGAAGTCCCAGCCGAGCGACGCGGCGAGCGCGCGGCCGACGGTGGTCTTCCCGGCGCCGGCCACCCCCATCACGACCACGACGAGGGGGGACGCTTGCCCTCGAGCCCCCGAGCGCGGAGTTTCCTGCGCCGACGGCCCGCCTTCCCGTGCCGGATCCTTCCCGCCCTCGTTCCCGTTCACGATGCCACTGGTCTCGGTCCTCGTCGCGATCGTCGTGCTGCTCCTGCTCGTCCTCGTCGTCAAGCTCGACGCGTTCTTCGCCCTCGTCCTCACGGCGTTCCTCGTCGGGCTGATGAACCACATGGACCTGCTCAGCATCCTCCAATCGCTCCTGAAGGGGATCGGCGCGACGATGGGCAGCGTCGCCCTGATTCTCGTCTTCGGCGCCATGCTCGGCAAGTTCGCCGCGCAGAGCGGCGCCGCGCGGGTGATCGCGGAGTGGCTGGTGGCGAAGTCCGGCCGGCGGCGCATCCAGTTCGCCATGGCGGGAACGGGCCTGCTCGTCGGGCTGCCGATGCTGTACAACGCGGGCTTCATCGTGCTCATCCCGCTCATCTACGGCCTGGCCGCGACGACGGGCTTCTCGCTCATCTGGCTCGGGCTGCCCCTCGCCTCGGCGCTCTCGGTAACGCACGGCTTCCTGCCCCCGCACCCCGCGCCGACGTTCATGTCCTTCCTCTACGGCGCGGACGTCAACCGCACCCTCGCCCTCGGGCTCGTGGCGGCGATCCCCGCGTGCTTCGCCGGCGGGATCGTGCTCACCCGCATCCTCGCGCGCTTCCCGATCCGCGCGACCACGCCCCCGCCCGGCCTCGGCAGCACCGAGGCGATCGACACGGTGGCGCCGCCCGGCGTCGGCGTGAGCATCTTCACGATGCTCGTCCCGGTGCTGCTCATGCTCGCCGGGGCGCTCACCGACACGCTGACGAAGACGGCGGGGATCGATCCCTTCCGCCCCGGCTTCGACTTCCACTCGGCGCTCGCGACGGCGGTGCCCGACCCGGCGCTGCGCGCGTTCGTGCTCGCCATGAAGTTCCTCGGCAACGCGAACGTGGCCCTGCTCGCCGCGGTGTTCGTCGCGCTGTACACCTTCGGCATCCGTCGCGGCCGCACGATGGCCTGGCTGATGGACAGCGTGCGCGTCGGCGTCGCCGAGATCGCGATGATCCTGCTCATCATCGCGGCCGGGGGCGCGTTCTCGCAGGTGCTGCACGACGCGGGCGTCGGGGACTGGGTTGCCAAACGAGCGGCGGGGCTGCAGCTCGACCCGCTGCTCCTCGCCTTCGGCATCGCGGCGCTCATCCGGCTCGCCGTGGGCTCGGCGACGGTGGCGGGGATGACGACCGCCGGCCTCGTGGCGCCGATGATCGCGGCGAGCCACGCGAGCCCGGAGCTGATGGTGCTCGCGACGGGTGCGGGGAGCCTCATGTTCTCCCACTTCAACGACACCGGCTACTGGATGTTCAAGGAGTACTTCAATCTCAGCGTCACGGAGACGCTGGCGACGTGGAGCGTGATGGAGATGACCGTGGCGCTGGTCGGGATGGGTATGGTGTTGGCAATGAACGCCTTACGCTGAGCTGTGACCCGGCCGCCGCTGCCGGCAGTCCAGTGAGTGGACACGGACGGGCGGCCGTCGGGCGGGTTCCCTGCCGGCCGCGGTCCGCCACCGCGGGAGCACATGACGCAGCTCATCCCGATCCTGATGACCATCGTGCTCGCGATCGCGCTCGCGTCGATCGTGGGGCACGTCTGGAGTGCAGTGAAGAAGCAGTGATCCAGTGAGATAGTGGTGGAGTGATCGAGGACTGTACGCCGAAGGGGCGCGAGCATTCGCTCGCGCCCCTTCGCCTACCTCGTCCACTGGTTCCTGTAGTTCTACTGCTCTTCCAACTGCCTCACCCAGATGTTGCGGAAGCTGATCGGCTTGCTCGGGTCGCCGTGCGCCTGGAGCTTGATCGGCTCGGCGCCGTGCTTCTGGTACGACGGCTTGCCGATGTACAGCGTGACGCCCTTGAGCGCGACGTGGTTCTGGATGAGCACCCCGTTCTGGAAGGCGGTGACGTACGCCGGCGTCTTCACCGAGCCGTCGTCGTTGAACGTCGGCGCCGTCCAGACCACGTCGTACACGTTCCACTCGCCCGGCTTGCGCATCGCGTTGACGAGGGGCGGATACTGCTTGTAGATGGCCCCCGCCTGCCCGTTCACGTACGTCTTGTTGTTGTACGAGTCGAGGATCTGGAGCTCGTAGCCGGCGTCGCCCGGACCGGTCGAGGCGAGAAAGAGGCCGCTGTTCCCGCGGGCCTGCCCGGAGCCCTGGATGTCCTCGGGGACGCGCCACTCGAGGTGGAGCTGGTAGTTCGTGAACTTGCGCTTGGTCTCGATGTTTCCCCCGCGCTTGTTGACCGTGACGATGCCGTCGTGGACGTTCCAGCGCGCCGGCGACTGGTCCTGCGCCGAGACCCACTGGTCGAGGTCGTGGCCGTCGAAGAGCACGATCGCGTCCGAGGGCGGCGCCTCGTCGGTCTTGCCAGGCGTGACGACGCGGGGCACGGGCGACCAGACCTCCGTGTCCTCCGGGCGGGGCTGCGTGCCCTGCGCGCAGGCGGCGGAGGCGGCGAGGACGGAGAGGGTGAGCGCGAGCGGAATCCGGTATCGTTGCATCAGGGGTTGGCCTCGGTGGAGAGGGTCGTGAGTTGAAGGTACTCGTCAGGCACGGCGCGGGCGGGGCGCCGGCTGCGGCGTGTAGGTCGGACCGGCGCAGCGCGGTCCGTGGGGCGTCCAGACGAGGGGATCGATGCACATCTGCCGCACCGTCATGTCCTCGTTCCAGGCGTGGTACACGATCCAGTCGCGGCCATCCGGCCCGACGACGATCGAGTGGTGCCCGGGCCCGCGGACGTGGCCCGGGACGCCGTGCAGCACGCGCGCCTCGCGCCCCTGTCCCGTGTACGGTCCGGTGACGTGGTCGGCGACGGCGTAGTCGACGCCGTAGCGCGTGGTCTGGTAGTTCGCGCCGCTGTAGAAGCAGTAGTAGCGGCCGCGGTGCATCGTGACCCACGGCCCCTCGATCGTGTGCCAGTCGAAGGTCTTGCCGAAGACCGGCATCGCGCGGTGCGCCTCGTACAGCGTCCAGTCGTACTTCGGGCGGAGCACCGTGCGGCACTCGCCGGCGAGGCGCGTCATGCCGACGAGGCGGTCCATCGCCAGCCCGGTCCCCGCGTGGAATCCGCCCTCGGTGTTCGGGTAGTCGCGCGCGTAGAAGAGGTACCACTGCCCGTCGCGGTCGCGGAACGGGTGGGCGTCGATCGCGAAGCGGTTGCCGGTGCAGTCGAGCAGCGGTGTACCCGTGTCGGTGTACGGCCCTTCCGGGCGCGCGCTCGTCGCCACGTGCACCTTCATGCTCTCCGGCTCGATCATCCCCATCGCGTAGTAGAGATAGAACGTGCCGTTGTCGAAGGCGATCTCCGGCGCCCAGTACTCGTAGCGCGGATCGGCGCTCGGCGGCGTGAGCGCCCCCCCGAGCTCCTCCCAGCTCACGAGGTCGCGCGAGCGGAGCAGGGTGAAGATGCGGCCGTCCGCCTTGCGATCCTTGCCCGTGGTGCCGACGGCGTAGTACACGCCCTCGTGCAGCAGCACGCCGGGATCGGGCATCGAGCCCTTGTAGACGGGATTGGTGTAGGTCTTCTTCGCGGCCACGCCCGCGCCGAAGGCGGCGGCGGGGTCGAGCGTGCCGACGGCCGCGAGGCCGACGCCGGCAGCCACGTGCTTCAGAAAGTCGCGTCGCGAGGACGAGCTCATTGCCTGACTCGAGCTGGAGAGGAACGAACGGGGCGCGCCGCCACCCGCGCCGAGCGATAACCTGGCTGCGCGCCGCGGTGGTGTCCAGTCGTTCGGCGGGACGGCACGGCGCCACGCGTACTACCCTGCCGCCCCGCGCCGGTTCGCGCGCGGTACGGGGGACCGGCGACGGGCCGGTGCGGGTGGGGGGGGCATTCTCGGCGGCTGGGGGGCGCCAGGCGCGCGTGCAGGCTATCGCGCTGGTGCCACGCAGCCTGAGCTGCCGGCGGACGGGGCTTCTGCGCCGTAACTTCTTTGAATGGAGCGTCTCGGAGAACGTGAGCAATCTACCATATCCCCTATGCGTCGCGGCCTGGTGCTCGGCAAGTTCCTGCCATATCACGCTGGCCACGCGCATCTCATACGGACCGCGCGGGCGCAGGTGGATCAGCTGACCGTCCTCGTGTGCTCGATCGCGCGAGAACCGATTCCTGGCGAGACGCGGTTCACGTGGGTCAGCCGTAGCCATCCGGACTGCCGGGTGATCCACGTCAGCGAGGAATTGCCGCAGGCACCGGAAGACCACCCGGACTTCTGGCAGATCCGGACGGATGTCGTGCGACGCTACGCCGGAGATGTGGACGTGGTCTTCACGTCGGAGGCGTATGGCGATCCGCTCGCCCGGTGTCTCTCCGCTCGGCATGTCTGTGTCGACGCACCGCGGGTGCGCTTTCCGGTTTCCGGCACGGCCATTCGCCGCGATCCACTCGCGAACTGGCAGTTCATCCCGCCCATCGTCCGATCGGCGTACGCCCATCGAGTCGCGATACTCGGCGCCGAGTCCACCGGCAAGACGACGCTCGCCGAGGCGCTGGCGAGGACGTTCGACACGAACTGGGTGCCGGAGTACGGGCGGGCATACTGCGAGGGCCGAGATGCGCGACAGCTACGGCTCGAGGATTTCGATGCGATCGCGCGCGGCCAGATCGAGGCGGAGGACCGGGCAGCGTGCTTCGCGAACCAGGTCCTGATCTGTGACACCGACGTGAGAACGACGCTGACCTGGAGCGAGTTGATCTGCAGCAGTGAGTCGCCATGGCTGGCGCGCACGGCGGCATCCAGGGTATACAGCCATGCACTCCTGCTGGTCGACGATGTTCCCTGGGTGGACGATGGGACACGCGTCTTGCGGAACGAGCGCCGCCGACACACGGCGCTCCTGGAAGATCACCTGTGCTCGACGAGACAGAGCTACTCGCGCATCGGCGGATCGTTCGACGAGCGAGTGGCACGCGCCGCAGCGATCGTCCGTCGTGTGTTGCAGAGTCCACCACGACCGCGTTTCGATTCGCCGGCCAGCTGACCCACCACCCCGCCCATGCCCCGAACCCCAGCGCTGTCCACTACGCAGCACGACCTCCTCGCCACGCTCGAAGCGCGCTTCCGCGCGAACATGCACCGCCACCCGGGTCTCGATTGGACCGCCGTCCGGGCGCGACTCGAGTCCAACCACGCGGCACTCTCGTCGCTCGACGAGATGGAGCAGTCCGGCGGGGAGCCGGACGTCGTCAGCCTCGACGCGGCGAACGGCGAGTACGTCTTCGTGGACTGCTCGGCCCAGAGCCCCAAGGGCCGCCGCAGCGTGTGCTACGATCGCGAGGCGCGCGAGGCGCGGAAGGAGCACAAGCCGAAGTCCAGCGCCGTCGAGATGGGGGCCGCGATGGGCGCCGCACTCCTCACCGTGGACGAGTACCGGCGGCTGCAGGAGCTCGAGGAGCTCGACACGACGACCTCCAGCTGGGTGCAGACGCCCGCCAACATCCGGAAGCTGGGCGGCGCGCTGTTCTGCGACCGCCGCTACGACACGGTGTTCGTGTACCACAACGGCGCCGACTCGTACTACGCCGCCCGGGGATTTCGCTGTGCGTTGCGTGTCTAGCTGTTCGTGGCGGATGGGCAGCGAGCGCGCCCTCGCCTGACGGACGCCGTCACCGTCGCCGCGGGTGGACGATCACCCAGCCGAGATAGGCGGCGAAGCCGCAGACGACGGTGAAGCCGACGGCGATCATGCGACGGAGCCACGGGCCCAGCGGCATGCGCGGCGCCGCCGCCAGCAGCACCGCCAACCCGACGATGAACGCGGCCGTCAGCACTCCGAGCACCAGCCGGTTCACCAGCCGCTCGACGCGCGACAGGAAGAGCTGCGCCTCGTCCACGTGCACGCCGACGTGCAGTCCCCCTCGCTCGGCGTCGATGAGCAGCCGACGGACGCGGCGCGGCAGGTCGGTCGCGAGGAGCGCCGCGTCGACACCGGCCCGGCGCAGCCGCGCCGCGACGCGCGTCGGGGCGTACCGCTGCCTGACGATGCGCGCGGCGAGGGGCGCGAGCAGCGTCGAGAGATGGAAGTCGGGGTCGAGCTGCCCGCCCACTCCCTCGGCCATCACCACCGTCTTGAGCAGCAGCGCGAGGCGCGGCGGAAAGGCGAGCCCGTGCTGCCGCACGACGGCGAGGGCGTCCTCGATGAGCGGACCGATCGCCATCTCGGCGAGCGGCAGCCCGTAGTAGCGCGCGAGCAGCCGGTCGAGGTCGCGCGCCAGGGCGCGGCGGTCGAGCCCCGGTTGGGCGACGCCCAGCTCGAGCAGCGCGTCGACGACCGAGTCGGTGTCCTGGTCGACGATGCCGACGAGGAGCGCGGACAGCTCGGCGCGCGTCCGGTCGTCGACCTCGCCGGTCATCCCGAAATCCACGAGGCCGATGCGCCCGTCGCGCTCGACGAAGAAGTTGCCCGGGTGCGGATCCGCGTGATAGAAGCCGTGCTCGAACACGGTGCGCAGCACGATGCTCGCGGCACGGCGCGCCACCTCGCGGCGGTCGATGCCGAACGCGTCGAGGGCGGCGATGTCCAGCGGCTTCGCGCCGCGGATGCGCTCCATCGTGAGCACCGCCGCGGCGCTCCGCGTCCAGTCGACCCGCGGCACGTGGACATCGGCATCGTCGCCGAAGTTGGCGCGATAGCGCTCGATGTCGCGCGCCTCGCGGAGGTAGTCGAGCTCCCCGGTGAGCACCTGCGCGAACTCGTCCACGAGGCCGGGGGCGTCGTACCGCGCCGCCGGCCGCCAGTGACGGGCCGCGCGCCCCGCGAGATGGCGCAGGATGCCGAGGTCCTCGCGCACCTGCTCGACGACGCCGGGTCGGCGCACCTTCACCACGACCTCGCGCCCATCCGGCAGCGTGGCCGCGTGAACCTGGCCGATGGAGGCGGCGGCGAGCGGCCGCCAGTCGAAGGTGGCGAACAGCTCCTCGACCGGGCGGCCGAGCGCGCTCGTGATCGCCGCCGCGATCTCCTCCGCGGGCACGTTGAGATCGTCGTCCTGCAGCCGCGCGAACTCGGCGCAGTACTCGGCGGGCAGGAGATCGGCGCGCGTCGACAGGATCTGCCCGAGCTTCACGAAGGTCGTGCCGAGCTCCTGGAGCGCCAGCCGGACGTGCGATGCCGGCGTGATGCCGTCGGCGCTCCCGCTCGCGCCGTCACCGCGGTGGCGGACGGTCGCGGCGAGGAAGCCCAGGCCGTGGCGCCCGAGCACGGTCGCGATCTGGCGATAGCGACCGCTGCGACGCCTGACGACGGCGGCTGGTGCTTGTCCGGGCGGACGTTCCACGGGCCATCCCTGCGGGACCGGGTCGGCGGGCCGGGCCGGCGAGGCTGCGAGGCCCGTCGCCGATGCGCGGCACTGTCTCAACGTGGATCGGCCCGATGACGATGTCTGTCGGGGCCGGGGGCCAGGGCTGTCGGTGGAACACACGATGCAGCATCATGGAAGTCCACGTGCGCGCTCGCGCACCATCATCAGGAGAGGGACGATGCGGCGGACCGTGATGACGATCGTCGGGCTCGGAGTCGCGCTCGCGCTCGGCGGCTGCTCGCTCGCGCTGAGCCGGGAGACGCGCGCGCAGCTCCACCGCGCGATGGCGAACGGCGCGGACGCGAACCCGCAGCTCGGCAACCTGAACTTCAGGGCCGAGAAGGACCTGTACTACAGCCTGACCGCGCTGCCCTGGAAGTCGGTCCCGTAACGACCCGCCGGACCCGCCATCCCTCACGATCGCCGACGGCGCGCCGCGCCGTCGGCTCCGGTCGGTTTTCGCCCGACGCGTGAAACCGGCCCGCCCCGATGCTCGCGCACGGCCGCGCGCCCTACGCTGAGATGTCGATCTCCGTGCGGAGGCGGGCGTGGGCGACCGAACGTTCCTCGTGCGCCGGGTGCCGCGTGATCGCGCGCGCCGGGGCGCCTCGCACCGGGCGCTCGTCGCGATCCTGCTCGCCGGCGCCGTCCTGACGAGCGCACTCGCCGCGCAGCCGGCGCGCCCGGCGACGCCGCCCGCCCGGTGGCTCGTGCGCGAGAGCGCGACGGTCGACCTCTGGTACCACGGCCTCGCCACGATCGGCTACGACGGACCGGGGCCCCTCCCCTACCACGTCGTGGGCTACGCCCGCGGCATGCGGCGCGTGAAGGCGGCCCGCGGCCTGGAACCCACGCCCCTCGAGCGGGATGCGGCGCCGCTCCGCGCCGCGCTGGCGCGCGACAGCGCGTTCGAGGTGCTGCACTTCCTGCCGCTCTACTTCGCGACGACGGAGCCCGCGGTCTTCCTGCGCATCCTGCGCTCGGTCGCGGATGGGTCGCCCATCGGGCCGCTCACCCCCGGTCAGCGCGCCGCGATCGAGGCGGTGCGCGAGCAGCTGGGAACCGGCGCCGAGCGAGCGGCGCTCGGGCTGCTCGCCCGTGACCTCGACAGCGAGTGGCGGGAGTTCTACGCCGGCTGGGCGACTCGCTCGGCGGCCGCGCGCCGCGAGGCCCTCGACGCGCTGCAGCGTCGGTGGGACGAGAGCTTCGCCCCCGCGCTCGCCGTTCCGCTCGCGGCGCTCGCGCTGCGGCGCGGCACCATCTACGTCGTGCCGGCGCTCGGGCCGGAGGGGCGCGTCGTGGCCGATGCGCCGGCGGGCGGCGTCCCCGTGATCGCCGTGTCGTGGGCGTTGGACGACCGGGCAGACCCCGCGCCGCTGCTCGCCGCGGTGCGCGAGCTGTGCTTCCCGATCGTGCGGCGACTGCCGAGCGCCGTCGCGGCGAGCGCGGACCGCGTCGCGGCCGCCGGCGAGAGCGCGCGTGCGGCGGTTCGGTGCGGCGCGGCGCTCCTCGACGCGACCGCGCCAGCGCTCGCCGCGGCCTACCGCGAGACCTTCCGGCGCGCCGCGGGCGGCGCCGGCTCGCACCGGACCTTCGACGAGGCGTACCCGCTCGCTCGCACGACAGAGCGTGCGCTCGCCGCGGAGCTCCGGCGACTGCTCGCATCGCCCGGCACGGCCGCGCCCTGAGCAGGGGACCGCGCCCGCGAAGAACCGTCATCGTGAGGTGAGCCATGATCCACAGGAACGCATCCCTCGCCGCCGTCGCAGTCGCGGTGCTGGCGTCGACGCCGGCCGCGGCGCGCGCGACGGACGGCCACTTCCTCCACGGCGTCGGCGCGGTGAACTCCGCGGTGGCAGGCGTCGGTGTCGCGTCGGCGAGCAGCATCCTCGGCGCGTTCTACACCAACCCGGCCGGGCTGCTCGGCTTCACCGGGACGTCGACCGAGATCTCCTTCGAGATGTTCAAGCCCGACCGGACGATCGAGAGCAGCTACGGCCCGATGCACGGATCCACGGCGAGCAGCAGCGAGTTCACCCCGGTCCCGGCGTTCGGCTGGAGCCGCACGCTCGACGGCGGCCGGCTCGCGATCGGCGTCGCCGGGCTGGGCATCGGCGGCTTCGGCGTGGACTACCACGGCGACGCCTCGAACCCGATCCTCATGGCGCCGCCCAATGGCTTCGGCCAGGTCTACAGCAATTTCCAGCTCATGAAGATCGCGCCGGCGCTCGCGGTGCGCGTCGGCGACCGGCTGCGCCTCGGCATCGCGGCCAATCTCGACTGGTCGTCGCTCGCCGTCGCCCCGATGCCGGTCGGCGCGCCGGCGGTGGATCCGGGCCCCGACGGCGTCTACGGCACCTCGGACGATCGGGCGTACTACTCCAACGCGTCGGACGCCGACGGCTCGTTCGGCATCGGGATGCAGGCCGGGCTGCAGTACTCGCTCACGCCGGCGATCGACCTCGGCCTGGCGTACACGAGCCCGCAGGTCTTCCAGAAGTACCACTTCGGGACCGTGTACGCGAACCCGAACCTGGCGAGCTTCAACACCACGCGTACGATCGATTTCGCCATGGACGTCCCGGCGGTCTACGCCGCGGGCGTGTCGCTGCGCCCCGGCGAGAAGCTCTACCTCGCGGCGGACGGCAAGTACGTCACGTACGCCAGCACGCGCGGCTTCAGCGAGTCCGGTTTCAACGCCGACGGCTCGGTGAAGGGCTTCGGGTGGAAGAACATCTGGTCGTTCGGCATCGGCGCGCAGCTCACCCCGGAGCCGCCGTACGCGATCCGCCTCGGCTACAACTATTCGGGTAACCCCGTGCCGCCGGCGCTCGCGATGTTCAATGCCCCGGCGCCCGCGGTGGTGCAGCATCACGCGACCGTCGGCTTCGGCTATCTCTTCCCGAACGGGCTCGGCGTCGACGTCGGCTACTATCGCGCGTTCGCGAACTCGATCACCGGCCCGATCCAGACGCCGGCGGGTGCCGTGCCCGGGTCGAGCGTGAAGAGCACGATGTCGGAGAACTCGTTCCTGCTGGGGTTCACGTACGCGCCCGGGAGGGCGAGAAAGTAGGGAGGCGGTCCGCGCCTTGCGGGAGGCCGGCGGCGGAAGCCGCACCAGCGCGATCGGTCGTTGGTTGTTGGTAGTTCGCGAGCCGCTCGGGACGCCGCACGTGGCATCCCGAGCGGCTCGCCAACAACGAATGACCAATGACGTCGTTCCAGTCCCCCAACCACGGTCGGCGCAGGGTAGCTCCCTCGATCGCTGCGCTCCCTCGGGATGACCACGCCTTCCCCCTCCCGCCTTCCGCCTCCCGCCCCTCAGCCGAGGATCACCCTCAGCTTCCCCTGTCTCCTCACCCCACCCGTCGGCTTGATGATCACGTCGACGTTCCGGCCCAGTCGGAGCAGCATCTGCAGCAGCCGATCACTCGAGAAGCCGTCGAGCTTCCCACTCAGCACGAGCGAGAGCTGCGACTGGGCGTCGCCGACGATCTCCGCCGCCTGCGCCTGATTCAGGTGGCGGTACTGGATGATCGTCCGTATCTCCTTCGCCAGAATCTCCTTCGGGATCGTCTGGATGCGCCCACGCTGTCTGGACGCGCCCCCGCCCTTCGGCTTCCCCTGGCTGGGCGTCCTGGTCTCGGGCGAGCGCGCGGAGCGAGTCGGCGTACGGGATGCGGGCATCGAGTTCGGGGTGAGGAGGAGGAAAGGGCTCAGCACGACGCAGAGCGTCGTCGCAACGCCCCGAGGAGGGAGTACTGATCTGGCGGGGCTCGCCCAATTCTAAGACGATTCTTAGGAAACGGAAGCCGAAATTGTATCCACCCATCATTTCGACGCCGCACGACGCCGTATCGTTGACGACATCTGTTGGGTGGCCAGGCGTCATCCATGAGCGTTTTCAGTCACCCATATGATGCCTACGAGAGATGGCCAGCCGCGGTTCCTGCGCACCTCGGTCGGGAGGTTTCCCCTCGAGGAGTATCGGCTGCGCGTCGCCGGTCGCGAGTGGTCGATCCTGCACACCGGCGCGACGCTGACCTACGACGACGAGCTCCGCTTCCTCAACTCGGAGACGAGCCGGCTGCCATACGGCGTGGCCCTCTGGCCCGCGGCGATCGCCCTCGCCCACGACGTCGCGTCGCGCGCCGCGGAGTTCCGCGGGTCGCGCGTCCTCGAGCTGGGGGCGGGCACCGGGCTGCCAGGCATCGTCGCCGCGTCGTCAGGCGCCCGGGTCGTGCAGACGGACCGGCAGGGGCTGGCGATGAATGTCTGTCGGAGCAACGGCGAACGGAACGCGGTGTCGACCATCGAGTACCGGCTCGCCGACTGGGAGCGGTGGGACGACGTCGAGCGATACGACTGGATCATCGGCGCCGACGTCCTGTACGGCCGCACGATGCACCCGCACCTGCGCGCGATCTTCGCCGCCAACCTCGCGAGCGGGGGTCGCCTCCTCCTCGCCGATCCCTTCCGCGAGCCGGGCATCCGCCTGATGGAAGCGATGGAGGCGGACGGCTGGACGGTGTCGGTGAGCAAGTGGAGCGTCGAAGGGGCGGACGGACCCCGGCCGATCGGCATCTTCGAGCTCGCGCGCCGCTGAGACGCGCGCCCGGCCCTCACACGTACGTGCGGCGCAGGAGTGCCGCGGCGCGATCGTCGAGCAGGTCCCCGTCCCGCAGCCGCTCGAACGCGTCGCGCAGCTCCTGGACCTGGAGACGCCGCTTTCTCGCGCCCGTGTAGTCCTCGGCGATGCGCCCGTCGTGCATGAGCACCGTGCGGTCGCCCAGCGAGACCGCGTGCGGGAGCGCGTGCGTCACCATCAGCGTCGTGAGCGCGTCGCGCTGCACGAGGCGCGTCGTCAGGCGCACGACCTGCTCGGCGCTGCGCGGGTCGAGCGCCGCCGTGTGCTCGTCGAGCAGCAGGAGCGACGGCCGGACCAGCGTCGCCATCAGCAGCGTGAGCGCCTGGCGTTCGCCCCCCGAGAGCGCGCCCGCCGGGGTGTCGAGTCGCCGCTCGAGCCCGAGCTCGAGGCGCGCGAGCTGCTCGGCGAGCTCCCGCCGCTGCGCGCCGCCCATCGCCCACGACAGCCCGCGCCGGCGCGCGGCCCGGCGCAGGGCGAGCGCGAGGTTCTCGCCGACGGTGAGGCGCGGGGCGGTGCCCGACAGTGGATCCTGTCGCACGCGGGCGATGCGACGCGCCCGCAGGTGCTCCGGCGTGCGTGTGACGTCCACGCCGTCGAGCCGCACGAGCCCTTTTTCGGGGACGATGCTCCCGGCGACCACGTCGAGCAGGGTGGACTTCCCGGAGCCGTTCCGGCCGACGAGGACGACGAAGCTGCCGCGCTCGACGACGAGATCCACGCCGCGCAGCGCGCGAAGCGAGGCGGCGCCGCTGCGAAACGTGTGCTGCACGTCGACGATCTCGAGCGCGGGCTCAATCATCGGCGCCCTCCGCGCGCGCGGGCGTGGCGCCCACGCGACCGCTCCACGCCGCGCCGCGTCCGGCGAGCGCCGGCAGGGCGAGGACGACGATCACGAGCACGACGGTCGCGAGCTTGAGCGCGTTCGGCGGAAGTCCCGCGCGCAGGGCGAGCGCCACGGCGACGCGGTAGACGAGGGCCCCCACGAGCGCGCCGGCGACCTGCCGCCCCGCCGTGCGCGCGCCGACGAGGGCGCCGCCGAGCGCCACGCACGCGAGCCCGCTCGCGTACATCGCCACCCCCATCTGCACGTTCGCGAACCCCTCGTACTGCACGAAGAGCGCGCCGGAGAGTCCGACGGCGCCGTTGGCGAGCGCGAGCCCGACGCCGCGGGTGCGGCGCACGTCGATCCCCTGCGCGCGCGCCATCGCCGGGTTGTCGCCCGCCGCGCGCAGCGCGAGCCCGGCATCGGTGGCGAAGTACACGCGCAGCGCGAGCGCGACGAGCGCCACGATCGCGACCATCGCGGCCAGCGTGCCCCACTCGCCCGCCGCGCCGACGACGGCGAAGATCGTCGGACGCGGCGCGATGGAGAGGTCGCCCCCGCCGAGCACGTACATGGTCGCGGAGTACAGCGCCGTGCTGACGAGGATCCCGGCGAGCGGCACGGCGATGCGCAGGCGCGCCGACAGCGCCGCCGCCGCCGCCCCCGCGGCCGCGCCGGCGAGCACGCCGGCGGCCGTGGCGCCGAGCGGTGCCGTCCCCGCGACGACGAGTGCGGCGGTCACCGCGCCGCCGAT
>CAMLIT010000106.1 GCA_946480295.1 uncultured Gemmatimonadota bacterium | reverse complement strand
ACCGCATCTCGGTCGGCGGCGTGCGCGACGAGGCGGAGATCCGCGGCCACCGGCGGACGTACGTCGGCGCGATGCCGGGGCTCATCATCCAGGCGCTGCGGCGCGTGGCGGTGCGCGACCCGATCCTGATGATCGACGAGATCGACAAGATGTCGGGGGGCGGCCCGTCGGGCGACCCGACGGCGGCGATGCTCGAGGTGCTCGATCCGTCGCAGAACAACGCCTTCGTCGACCACTACCTGAACCTGCCCTTCGACCTGTCGTCGGTGCTGTTCATCTGCACGGCGAACAACCTCTACGACATCCCCGCCCCGCTCCGCGACCGCATGGAGATCATCAAGATCGCGGGCTATACGGTCGAGGAGAAGGTGGAGATCGCGTGGCGCTACCTGCTGCCGCGCCTCCTCGAGGAGCACGGGCTCACCGACAAGGACCTGCAGTTCACGGACGAGTCGCTGTCGTTCATCTCGAACCGCTACTCGCGCGAGGCGGGGCTGCGCAACTTCGAGCGCAACCTGGCGGCGATCATGCGCAAGCGCGCGCGCGCCAAGGCGGAGGGCGAGGAGGGCGCGTGGGTGGTCGACGTCGACAAGGTCGAGGAGATCCTCGGCATCCCTCGTTATGCGGTCGAGGAGGCGGAGAAGGTCCCGGAGGTCGGCGTCGTCACGGGGCTCGCGTGGACCTCCACCGGCGGCGACATCATGGTCATCGAGGCGCTGCGCATGCCGGGCACCGGGCGGATGACGGTGACGGGGCAGCTCGGCGACGTCATGCGCGAGTCGGTGGACGCCGCGTACTCGTACGTCCGCTCGCGCGCCGCGCAGCTCGGGATCGACAACCAGGAGTTCAAGGACAACGACCTGCACATCCACCTCCCGGCGGGCGCGATCCCGAAGGACGGGCCGAGCGCCGGCATCACGCTGACGCTGGCGATCGCCAGCGTCCTGAGCGGCCGCCCCGTGCGGCGCGACCTGGCGATGACGGGCGAGGTGACGCTGCGCGGGAAGGTCCTCGAGATCGGCGGCGTGAAGGAGAAGGTGCTCGCCGCCTACCGGGCCGGCCTGCGCGAGGTCATCATGCCGAAGGCGAACGAGAAGGACCTGCGCGACGTGCCGGACGAGGTGCGGAAGAACATGGCCTTCAGCTTCGTCGAGCGGATGGACGAGGTGCTGCACATCGCCCTGCTCCCCGCGGCAACGCCGGACATCGTCGACGACATCCCGGTGCTGCAGCCCGTGATCAGCGAGGGGCAGAGCCTGAGGGCGGAGGGACCGGGGCTCGGCTAGGATCACTCCGTACTGCGGACTGCGGACGTCACTGCGCACTCGCTACGTCGTACACGGGCCCCGGCATACGGGGCCCGCGTCGTTGGTACGCGATAGCCAATCCGCAGTCAGGTCCGCAGTGCGCAGTGCGCAGTGCGCAGTGCGGGCGTGATCGGTCAGCCGATCAGCCTGGAGAGCGAGTAGATCACCAGTCCGGCCAGCCCCCCGACGATCGTCCCGTTGATGCGGATGAATTGCAGGTCCCGTCCGATCGCCAGCTCCACGCGCTGCGAGGTCGCCTCGGCGTCCCAGCTCTGCACCGTGTGCGCGATGAGGTCGGCGACGTCGTCCTGGTAGCGGGCGACGAGGAAGACGGCGACGTCGACGATCACGTCATCCACCTTCTGGAGGAGCTCCGGGTCGGCGAGGACGGCGTCGGCGAAGGTGGTGAGGGCGCGCTCCACGGTGCCGGTGGACGCCGCGCCCGGGTTCTCGGCGTAGCGCAGCAGCGCCAGCTTCGCGTCGGTCCAGAGCGATGCCGAGAACTGGCGCACCGCTTCCGTGTCGAGCAGCTCCTGCTTCAGCGCCTCGACGCGCACCGCCGTCTCCGGCGAATACTGCAGCTTCTCCTCGAAGTCGCGCAGCGCGAGGTCGAAGCGGGCGCGCAGCGGATGGGCGGGATCGTCGCGGATGTCGATGAGCGTGCGCTCGATACCGGAGACGATCTTCTGGTAGATGCGGTCGTCGATCGCCGTCGGCACCCACCAGGGCGACTCGCGCTCGACGCGCTCGCGAATGAGGTCGCTGTTCTCCTCGACCGCGCGGGCGAGGAGCCGGATCGCCTCGTCGAGCAGCTCCTGGTGGCGGCCGCCGGCCGTCACCACGGAGAGGAGCTTGCCGGCGAGCGGCGCGACGCGCGTGGCGCGGATGCGATTGGCGACGCTGCGGTCGATGAGGCCCTGCACGTCCTCGTCGCGGAGCACCTGGGCGGCGGCGGCGAGGGAGCGGCCGGCGTGCTGCGCGATCGTGCGCGCGTTCTCCGGCTCGGCCACCCAGCGGGCGAGCCGGTCGGCGATGTGCAGGCCGCGCAGCCGACCGCCGATCACCTCGCGCGTGAGGAAGTTCCGCTGGACGAACGCGCCGAGGGTGCGCCCGACGCGGTCCTTCCGCGACGGCACGATCGCCGTGTGCGGGATCGGGATGCCGAGCGGATGGCGGAAGAGCGCGGTGACGGCGAACCAGTCGGCGAGGCCGCCGACCATGGAGGCTTCGGCGGTGGCGCGGATGAAGCCGACCCACGGGTGCCGGCTCTCGAAGAAGCGGCTGACGGCGTAGATCACGGCGGCGGCGACGAGCAGCCAGGTGGCCCGCCGCTTCATCTGGTCGAGGCGGGCCTGCCGCTCCGCCTCGTCGTGTACCGGTGCCGGGGCGAACGCCATCCGCGGGAGCCGCCTAACGGGAGCGGGCCACCGTGACGCGCGCCGGGTCCACGATCGTGGGCGACACGCCGGCGGGGACGTCCTCGATGACGATGACGTCGACGCCGCCCACCTCGCGCGGCGTCACGACCACCGTCCGCCCCGAGCCGCTGTACGTCCGCACCCCGTCGAGCGCCACCTGCGGCGCCGCGGTGTCGTAGCGCCTCTGCGTGGCCTGGCCGAAGGCGTCCACGAACTCGGCGGCGTCCATCGGCGTGTCCCAGGCGAGCGCCCACACGAGCGCGTTCCCCTTCGGCGTCCGCACGAGGGCGAAGCGGTCACCGCCCCAGCCGGCCGCGGCGCGGATGGCGGTGTTCTCGTCCTTCAGGTGCTGGAACAGGAAGAGCCGCGTGCCGTACTCGCCCATGTCGTTCGCGAAGACCTGGTTCGGGATCGGCGGCAGGGTGACGCGGTCCGGGAAGTCGCGGTGCCGGCCGAAGTACGCCGAGTCGTTGATCACCTGCTCGGTCGAGACGGGCATGCTGTCGAAGGGGAGCTTGCCGGGCCGCCGCTCGCGGAAGCGCCGGATGAAGTCCGCGCCGTTGATGTACGGGAAGAGCAGCTCTTCCTTGATGACCATCGGCGCCGCGGAGAAGATCGGCATCGCGTTCTGCGCGTCGCGGATCGCGTCGCGGATGCGCTGCCACCCGCCCGGGAGCTGCGCGGCGATGTTGCCGTGCGCGCCGACCATGATCTCCATCTGCTCGTACGTCGCCTGCCCCTCGATGACCGCCTGCGCCGCCTCCTGCCGGTCGTCGTCGCCGGTGACGTGCTGCAGCGAGTCGAGATCGAAGTACTGGTCCTGGAGCGCGTGCACCAGCTCGTGCATGATCGTCGTGCCGACGAGATCCTCGGGCGCCCCCTGGACGATGTAGAGGACCTTCGTCTTCGGGTCGTAGTAGCCGATGACCTGCTCGGTGAGGAGGTCGACCATGAACTTGCGGAGGTTCATGGTGTCGGGGAGCATGCCGAGCAGCTTGTAGGTCGCCTCCTCGCCGGCGAGCTCCTGCTGCGGGTCCGACTCGTTGAACTTCTGGATGAGGAACTGGCGCACCTGGTCGCGCGAGCGGAGCTCGAGCTTCGGCGGGCGCTTGAAGTTCACGCCCATCTCCTGCTCGATCTTCGGCACGTCCTCGGCGACCTTGTCGCCGTAGGGGCCGGGATAGTGGCGCCGCCCCGGACACCCGGCGAGCAGCGCGACGGCGGCCGCGAGCGCGGCGCCCCTGGCGAGCGTCAGACCTCCCACCGCACCTCCTGACCACACATGAGTGAAACGACGCGGGCGATGTCCGCGGGACGGACGATGATGTCGGCATCCGCGAGCAGCTGCCGGAGGGCCGCGGGAGGCGGGAGGGGGGAGGCGGGAGGCGCTGGTTCCTCGGTGCGGACGCTTCCCTGAGCCGCATCCGGCGCGCTCGGTGCCGGGCGCACGACCGGCGCGCCCATGAACAACGCCTCGAGCTCGGCGCCGAAGCGCTCGAGCGCCGTCAGCCCGTTCTGCGCGAACTGGTCGAAGGACTGGTCGCGGGATGACGCGTCCCGCGTCCCGCGTCCCGCGTCCCCCACCCGCCTCCCGCCTCCCGCCTCCCGCAAGGCTCGGATCATCTCCTCGATCCGAGGAGAGTACCGCGTCACCGCCTGCATATGCGCGCACGCCTCGTCGAGCGCGTCGATCGCCTTGTCGGGGCGCAGGCGGTCGCGGACGAAGAGGTCGGTGAGCTTCACGGCGGCGAGGAGCGCGTCGTCGGCGATGAGGACGTTGTGGTGCCGCTCGAGACGCTCCTTGCGCGCGACGAGGATCTCCAGCGCCTCCGCCTCGCCCAGCTCGCGCACGACCAGCTTCTGGAAGCGGCGCTCGAGGGCGGGATCGCCCTGGATCCAGCGCGTGTACTCCTCGTCCGTCGTCGCGCCGATCACGCGGAAGTCGCCGCGCACGAGCGCCGGCTTGAGCATGTTCGCCGCGTCCATCGCCACGCCGAGCGCCGTGCCCTGCCCGATCAGGTTGTGCAGCTCGTCGATGAAGAGGATGACGTCGCCGGCGCGCGTCGTCTCCTCGACGAGCGCGCGGATCCGCTCCTCGTACTGGCCGCGGTAGGTCGTGCCGGCGAGGAGGGCGACGTGATCGAGGGAGAGGAGGCGCACGTCGCGCAGCACGAGGGGAACCTCGCCGGCCGCGATGCGCTGCGCGAATCCCTCGGCGATCGCCGTCTTGCCGACCCCCGCGGGGCCGACGAGGGTCGGGTTGTTCTTCCCGTGGCGCAGGAGGATGTCGATGACGCGGGCGATCTCCTGGTCGCGGCAGCGCACCGGCTCGAGCCGGCCGGCGCGCGCGTCGGCGGTCAGGTCACGGGTGAAGCGCGCGAGCGCTCCGCCCTCGGGGCGCAACACGTCTCCGATCATCGGCCCGCCGGCGCATGAGGCTCAGATTCTGAGGATCCAGGAGAGAAGCGCATCTCCCCAAAGCAATGTCAGCAGCGCAGCGGGCGCAAGGAACACGCCGAAGGGAACGAGGGGCGCGTCGAAGGGCGGATTGCCGAGAGCGAGCTCCGTCTGTTCGCGGCCGCTGCCGCGGCGCAGCCAGGCGATCGGATAGACGACGCCGAGGAACGCCACCGTGCCCAGCCCGGCGGCGACGAACACGGTGATGAGCGCGCGCGCCGGCCCCACCGCCGCCCCGACGAACGCCATCAGGGTGACATCGCCCATCCCCATCGCCTCGCGCCGGAGCGCGACCTCGCCGAGCCAGCCGACGATGGCGATCATCCCCGCGCCCGCGCACGCGCCGATGAGCGCGTCGTAGGGGCTGGCGAAGATCGTGCTGCCGCCGACGAAGAACGCCGCCACCGAGGTGACGAGGGCGAACATCAGCCCGAAGACGGTGAAGCCGTCGGGGATCAGGTAGTGCTGGACGTCGGTGAGCGCGATGCCGAGGAGCACGGTGCCGAAGACGGCGACCCGCAGCGCGTCGAAGGTCGGCCCGAAGACGTGCACCGCGGCGACCCAGCCGATGGCCACCGTCAGCTCGACGCCGGGGTACATCGCCGAGATCGGCTCGTCGCAGCAGCGGCAGCGCGCGCGCAACGCGAGCCAGCTCACGAGCGGGATGTTCTCGAACCAGGCGAGCTGGTGGCCGCAGTGCGGGCAGCGCGACCGGGGCGCGATCACCGACCGCTCGCGCGGCCAGCGCGCGATGCAGACGTTGAGGAAGGAGCCGAAGCAGGCGCCGAGCACGAAGGCGGCGAGGTGCGCTATGAGCGTCACGGGCGGAGCTGGTAGAGGAAGATGCCGGTGGCCACGGCGACGTTGAGCGACTCGACCGCCGGGGCGATGGGGAGCGCGACCAGGTGGTCGACGCGCCCGCGCGCCTCGGCGGTGAGCCCGCTGCCCTCGTTGCCGACAGCGAGCGCCAGACGGTCCGGTGGCTGGAGCGACTCGAGCGGTGCGCCGGTGGCATCCGCGCCCCAGAAGGCGACGCGGTGCTCGGCACGGAACGCATCGAGCTCGTCCCAGGTACAAGCGAGGGAGAGGTGGTGGAAGTGAGCCCCCATCGCGCTACGGACGACTTTGGCGTTCCATAGGTCAACGGTTCCCGGCATCGCGAGGGTTGCGGAGGCCTCCAGGGCCGCCGCGGTGCGCAGGATGGTGCCGACGTTGCCAGGATCCTGGACGGCGTCGAGAAGCAGGAGCCGCATCCGATTTGTGATCTGGAGCGCGGCGAGACGTCGGTCGGGGATCTCGGCGATGGCCAGCACGCCCTGCGGGGACTCCGTCTGGGCGGCGCTGGCAAACTCGGCGGGCCCGACCTCCTGGACGGCGATGCCCCGCTCGCGGAGGCGCTCGAGGAGCGCCGCCCCGCGCGGGGTCTCGGCAAGCTGGGGCGCGACGAGGGCGCCCGCGACGCGAACGGGGGAGCGCACCAGCTCCTCGACGGCGCGGATGCCCTCGCTGACGAACAACCCGCGCTGCTCGCGCGCCTTGCGGCGCCGGAGGTCGCGGGCGGTGGTGAGTATCTTCAACGGACGCGAAGTCGGCGGTTCGGTGTCGGCGTCAACGGCGGCGCGGGGCCGGCCCAGGGGGAGACAGGACGATGAATAGACTGCTCGCCAGCGCGGCGCTGGCCCTGACGGTCACGGCGTGCGGCATCTCCACGCAGCAGGAGGTGGAGATGGGCCAGCAGTACTCGGCCCAGATCAACCAGCAGCTGCCGATCATCCAGGACCCGGAGATCAACCGCTACATCAACGTGCTCGGTGACTCCATCGCCCGCCTGACGTCGCGGGGCGACCTGGAGTGGCACTTCTTCGTGGTGGACAGCAAGGAAGTGAACGCGTTCGCGCTCCCCGGCGGCTACGTCTACGTGAACCGCGGGCTCATCGAGCGCGCCCGCAGGATGGACGAGCTGGCGGGCGCCATGGGTCACGAGATCGGCCACGTGGTGATGCGGCACTCCGTGAAGCAGATGGAGAAGATGCAGGGCGCCCAGGTGGGTGTCACCCTCGGCTGCATCCTGCTCAACGCGTGCACCAGCGACGTCGCCAACGCGGCGATCAATGTGGGCGGCACCCTCGTCTTCGCCAAGTTCAGCCGCGACGACGAGCGCCAGGCGGACGAGGTGGGGGTGCAGAACGTGGTGCGCGCGGGGATCGATCCGCGGGGGATGGTGGACCTCTTCCAGGTGCTGATCGACGAGCGCACGCGCAACCCGAGCGCCGTGGACGGCTGGTTCGCCTCGCACCCGGTGGAAGAGGATCGCATCGCCGACGTCCAGCGGATGATCGCCAAGGTCCCGCCGGCGGTGCTGGCGTCGCTGGCGAAGGATTCGAGGAACTACCAGCGGTTCCGGGCGCGGATAATGGCCTTACCGCCAAGTCCGACACCACGCTCTCGCTGAGGGTCCAGTGTGGAGGGTCGAGGGTCGAGGGTCGAGGGTCGAGGGTCGAGGGTCGAGGGTCGAGGGTCGAGAAAGTGGATAGGTGGACTAGGAGCTAGGAACTAGAGAAGGCGTCGCTCGTTCCTCGTTCCTACCCACTAGTTCCTGTCTTTATCGACCCTCGACCCTAAACCCTCGTCCCTCGTTCAGAGCCCTGCCACCACCCCCCTGACCACCCTCTTCATCCCTTCCGCCGCCCTCGCCGTCACGTCCAGCACCTCGGCGTGGGTGATCGGCTCGGCGGAGAGGCCGCAGGCGAGGTTGGTGATGCAGCTCATGCCGAGCACGCGCATGCCGAGCGCGCGGGCCACGATCACCTCGGGCACGGTGGACATGCCCACCGCGTCGCCGCCGACGAGCTGCAGCATGCGCACTTCGGCCGGCGTCTCGTACGAGGGGCCGAGGAGGCCGACATAGATGCCGTCCTGGAGGCGCACGCCCGCGGCGAGCGCGGTGTCCCGGGCGAGCTGGCAGAGCGCCGCGTCGTAGGGCTCGGACATGTCCGGGAAGCGCTCGTCGCCCGGCTGGAGGGGGCCGACGAGCGGGTTGCGGAACATGAGGTTGACGTGATCGACGATCAGCATCAGGTCGCCCGGCCGGAAGGTGGGGCGCAGCCCGCCGGCGGCGTTCGACACGAAGAGCGTGCGCGCGCCGAGGGCGTGCATCACGCGCACGGGAAAGGCGGCGAGGGCGACGTCGTGCCCCTCGTACATGTGGAAGCGGCCGGAGAGCGCGAGCACGCGGCGTCCCGACAGGGTGCCGGCGACGAGGACGCCCGCGTGCCCGACGACGGTCGCCGAGGGGAAGCCCGGCACCTCGCGGTACGGGACGGTGGTCGCGTCGCGGATCTCGTCGGCGAGGCCGCCGAGGCCGGAGCCGAGGACGAGCGCGATCGCCGGCGGCTCGTCGCCGATGCGCGCGCGGAGGGCGTCGGCGGCGCGGCGGGCCGCATCGGCGCCGTAGGCAGTGCTCATCGCAGCGACGCTCCCAGCGCCGCGATCTCGGCGGCGGCATCCGCCGCGAGCGCCTGGCGCTGCTCGAACGGCAGGAAGGCGCTCTCGAAGCCGTTGAGGGCGATCCGCGCCAGCTCGTCGAACGAGAACTCGAGGCGCGAGGCGGCGTGCTCGTACTCGTCGGTGAGGGTGGTGCCGCTCATCAGCCGGTTGTCGGTGTTGAGGACCACGTTGAGCCCGCGATCGAAGTAGCGGCGCAACGGGTGCTGCTCGTACGACGGCGCGGCGTGCGTCTGGACGTTGCTCGTCAGGCAGATCTCGAGGGCGATGCGGCGGTCGTTCACGTAGTCGGTGAGCGCCTCGTCCTCGAACAACCGCGTCGCGTGCCCGAGGCGGTCGACGCAGCAGTGGTGGACGGCGTCCCGCACCGACTCGGCGCCGGCGCCCTCGCCCGCGTGGCAGGTGCAGGCCATGTCGTGGTCGCGCGCCCAGGCGAAGGCCGCCGCGTGGCGCGAGGCCGGGTTCCCCGCCTCGGCGCCGGCGAGGTCGAAGCCGACGACGCCGCGCGTGCGATAGGCCGCCGCGAGCTGCGCCAGCTCGAGGGAGATGTCGGGCGACATGCCGCGAAGCGCGCAGACGATCACGCGCGCGACGATGCCGTGGTCGCGCTCCGCCCGCGCGAGCCCGCGCAGCGGCGCCTCGACCGCCTCGCCGAGCGAGAGCCCTTCCTGGACGTTGAGGATCGGGGCGTAGCGCACCTCGATGTAGCGCACGCCGTCGCGGCGCGCGTCCTCGGCGAGCTCGTAGGCGATGCGCTCGAGCGACTCGGCGGTCTGCATGACGGAGAGCGTCACGTCGAAGCGCTCGAGGTAGTCCTCGAGGTTGCGCGCGTCGGACACGCGCATGTAGCGCTCGAGGCTCGCCGCGTCCTGGCGCGGCATCGGCTTCCCGTACTCGCGCGCGAGCTCGAGCATCGTGGCCGGCCGTACGGAGCCATCGAGGTGGCAGTGCAGCTCCGCCTTGGGGAGGCGGCGGAGCAGCTCGCGATCGATCGCCGTCGACGTCACGTCAGGGCGCCTCGTCCTCGTTCGGCGCCGCGGCGCCGCGCTCGCGCCGGGGGACGAGGCGGAAGATGGCGCCCGCCTGGAGGGGCGCCGCCGGATCGGCGGGCAGGCCGCGGCTGTCGGTGATCACGTCCCTGCCCTCCTCCACCGCCCGCGCCGCGCCGGCATCGAAGGCGCGGACCGCATCGAGCGCCGTGGAGCCGGCGGGGACGTCGAGGGGGCGGGCGTTGACGAAGATGCGCATCAGCGGGAGGCGGGGGGCGGGAGGAGTGAGGCGTCGAGGGACGAGGGACGAGCGACGAGCGGCGCGTTCGACCGATCGAGATCGCGCGACAACTCATGCCGAGGTGTTCCTTGCGACGCCTTCACGCCACCACGCGTCCCGCGTGCCGCGTCCCCCTCGCGTCCCGCGTCCCGCCTCCCGCCTCCCCCGTTCATCGCCCCGTACGCCTCCCCGACCGCGCTCTCCGGCACGATCCGCCAGTTGCGGTGGAAGTAGTCCTCCGGCTTCAGCACCTTCCTCGCGCGCACCTCGTCGATCAGGAGCTGACGGATCTCGAGCTGGCGATCATCGAGGACCTTCGACTCGCGGAGCATCGCGTAGCCGCCGCCGCCCGTCTGGCGGTAGTTGTTGAGGGCGAAGGTGAAGGAGTCGTCAGGCGCGACGGGGCGCCCCTCGTAGGCGAGGGTGGTGATGCGCTGGCCGACCGGCTTCGTCAGGTCGATCACGTAGTCCACGCCGGCGACGATGTCGAAGTTGTACCCCGGGACGGAGCGGTCCACGATCGCGGCGCCGCTGCCGGCGGTGCGATAGTAGCGCGAGCTGTACTCGAGGTATTCGCGGAGCTGGCGCCCGGAGATGCGGATCACGCGCAGGGTGTTGTCGTACGGGTAGAGCGCGGCGAGGCGGGCGACGGTCACCGGCCCCGCCGTGAGCGACGCGCCGAGGTTGAAGGCGGCGGTGGAGGCGAGCTGCGCGCCCGTGGCCTTCCGCTCGACCTCGAGGATGAAGTCCATGAGCGGCGTGTCCACGACGCGCGACGAGTCCGCGCGCCAGGCGACGGGCGTCTCACCGATGGCCGTCGTGGCGTAGGCCACGGTGGCGCGGTGCGCGTCCTCGGTGGCGGCGACGACCGCCGGATCCTCCGCGTGGCCCGCGGCGCGCACGAGCTGCGAGTGCTTCGCCGCCACGCGCCAGCCGTGGGCGTCGCGCGCGAGGACGAGGTGCGCGACGCCGACGCTCGTCGCCCAGTTCTTCGGCTGCATGAGGAGGACGCCATCGATCGTGGTGTCGGCCATCTCCTTGTGGCTGTGGCCGTAGACCACGAGGTCCACGCCGGGCACCTCGCGCGCGACGCGGGCGCTCACGTTCTCGCTCGGCACACCGGTGCTCACCGTGTCGTAGCTCGACCGCTCGTCGAGCCCGGAGTGGAGCACGACGACGACGACGTCCGCACCGGCCTGCCGCGCCTCGGCGACCGCCTGCCGCACGGCGGGGACGATGTCGCGCAGCTCGATGTGCCCGCGAAGGTGGTCGCGATCCCAGAGCATCGAGCCGGGCGTGGTCGCGCCGACGATGCCGACGCGCACGCCGCCCCGCCTGACGATGGTCCACGCCGGAAACGCCGGGCGCCCGGCCGGCGTGTACGCGTTCGCGGCGAGGAAGGGGAAGCGGGCCTGGCCGACGGCGCGGCGAAGCGTCGGCAGGCCGTAGTTGAACTCGTGGTTGCCGATCGCCGCGGCGTCGTACTGCATGACGTTCATCGCGGCGATCACCGGATGCGGGTCGGTCGTGTCGATCCGCGCCGCGACGTAGGCCAGCGGGTTGCCCTCGAGCAGGTCGCCGGCGTCGACGAGCACGACGCGGTCCGGCGCGTCGCGCCGGAGGGAGTCGACGATGGTCGCCGCGCGGGTGAGGCCGCGCCCGGCCTCGGGCGCGTTGGCGTAGTAGTCCCAGGCCCGGATGCGCCCGTGGACGTCGGTGGTGGCGGCGACGATCAGGTCGAGCGTGTCCGCCTCGGTCGCCGGCACCGGACGGTCGTGGCGCGCGGCGACCGGGAGCCGGGTCGCGAGCAGCAGCGCCGCGGCGGCGAGGAACGAGGGGTGTCGCATGGCGAAAAGCTAGCGGCCGGCGCGGGGAGGTGGGAGGGCGCGCCGTTGACGCTGCCCGTGGCCGTCCGCCAGCTTTCCAGCGTGAAGCCTCTCATCATCGGCATCGCCGGGGGGACCGGCTCCGGCAAGTCCACGGTGGCCCGCAACGTCGCGCAGGCGCTCTCGACGTCGTCGGTGGCGTTCATCGACATGGACGGCTACTACCTGAACTTCGCGCACCTGCCGATCGAGGAGCGGCGCAAGATCAACTGGGACCACCCGAACGCCTTCGACTGGGAGCTGCTGCTCACCCACCTGCGCGCGCTCGCGGAGGGAGAGGCGATCGAGAAGCCGGTCTACGACTTCGTCACGCACACGCGCAGCCCGCACACGGTGCACGTGCCGCCGGCCGAGGTCGTGGTGATCGACGGCATCCTCCTGTTCGTCGATCCCCGCGTGCGCGCGCTGTGCGACGTGAAGATCTTCGTCGACGCGGACGCGGACATCCGGCTGATCCGCCGGATCCAGCGCGACATGGCCCGGCGCGGGCGGCCGCTCAAGGCGATCCTGGACCAGTACCTCTCGACGGTGCAGCCGATGCACCTGGAGTTCGTCGAGCCGAGCAAGCGCTACGCGGACGTGATCGTGCCCGGGGGTGGGCACAACCAGATCGCGAACGAGATGATCGTGGCGAAGATTCAGCGGCGGCTGGCGCCGAAGGCGCCGGTGGCTCCCTGAACGCTGCACGCGCTCCGCTATTCCGCGTTCCGCTATTCCGCCGACCGCTCCGCACGCTTCGTGAAGCCTTCCGAGGCTGGCGGAGCGCGGAAAGCGGAAGGCGGAGAGCGGAATAGCGGAGGGGGAAGCGTCAGAGCTTCACCACCGCCGCCAACCCCCAGTACGCCACCGCCGCCATGATCGCCGCGGCGGGGATCGTGAGCAGCCAGGCCCAGACGATCCGCCCGGCGATCCCCCAGCGCACCGCGCGCACGTTGTGCGTGGCGCCGACGCCGACGATCGCGCCGGTGATGTTGTGGGTCGTGCTCACCGGGATCCCCTTCCAGGTGGCGAGCAGGATGGCGAACGCGCCGCCGGTCTCGGCGCAGAAGCCGCCGACGGGGCGCAGCTTCGTGATCCGCGAGCCCATCGTGTGCACGATGCGCCAGCCCCCGAAGAGGGTGCCGAGCGAGATCGTCGTGTACGCCGCCGCCTCCACCCAGAAGGGGATCGCGCCCGTCGAGCCGACGTAGAGCGCGTGCAGCGACCCGGTCTGGTGCGCGAACAGCGCCCGCTGGGCGAAGAGCAGGCTGACGATGATCCCCATCGTCTTCTGCGCGTCGTTCGCCCCGTGCGAGTAGGAGAAGAGCGCGGAGCTGGCGAGCTGCATCACGCGGAAGGTGCGGTCCACCCGGTGCGGCGTCACGCGCCGGAAGATCCACGACACGGCCACCATGAAGGTGAAGCCGGCCACGAGGCCGACGAGGGGCGAGATGACGATGAACGCCAGCGTCGTCGTCCACTTGCTCCCCCAGAGGATCGCGGCGAAGCCCGCCTTCGCGATCGCGGCGCCGGCATAGCCGCCGATCAGGGCGTGGGAGGAGCTGGACGGCAGGCCGAAGTACCAGGTGATGCCGTTCCAGATGATCGCCCCGAGCAGGGCGCCGAGGATCACGTTGGGATCGACGATGGAGATGTCGATCATCCCCGAGCCGATCGTCTGCGCCACCTTGGTGCCAACGGTGAACAGCGCGATGAAGTTGAACGCGGCCGCCCAGATCACCGCGGCGAGGGGGCTCAGCACGCGCGTGCCCACGACGGTGGCGATGGAGTTCGCCGAGTCGTGGAAGCCGTTGCTGAAGTCGAAGATGAACGCGAAGGCGATGATCGCCAGGACGTACGAGATCACGTCAGGCGTTCTTCAGCGAGATGCTCTGCAGCACCTGCGCGACGCCCATGCAGCTGTCGATCGCGCGCTCGAGGGTATCGTACATCTCCTTCCACTTCAGCACCTCGAGGGGATCGGGGGACCCGGCGAACAGCTCGCCGACCGCCTCGTGGTAGATCGCGTCGCCTTCTTCCTCGAGGCGCTTGATCTCCGCCGCGTGCTGGTTGACCATGCCCGGCTTGCGCATCGTCGCGACTCCCTGCTGGATGCGGTCGGCGGCGCGCAGGAGCACGTCGCCGAGCCGGCGCGCGGGCGGGCGCACCTCGCTGATGTGCAGCATCGCGAAGCGGCGCGCCGTGCCGTCGAGCAGGTCGATGACGTCGTCGAGGCGCGAGGCGAGGGTGTGGATGTCCTCGCGGTCGATCGGCGTGATGAAGGTCTTGTCGATCCGCTGGTTGACCTGCGCGGTCAGCAGGTCGGCCTTGTGCTCCTCGGCCTTTATCTGTCGCACGTGCTCGGCGACGCCCTTCGGATCGGCGAGGAGGTCGCTCAGCATCCGGGCGGTCGTCACCAGATGGGTCGTGAGCTGATTGAACAGGTCGAAGAACTGCTCGTCGTGCGGGACCAGGCGACTGAGGAGGGCCATGTGCGGGGCGCGGGACGCGGGACGAGGGACGCGCTACGCCGGGAGGCGGGAGGCGGGAGGCGGGAGGCGCCGTCCAGCCACGTCGCTCACGAGCATCGCGCACGGCAGAAGATACGCCGCCCGGGACGCGGGGAGAAGTCGGGGGAGATGGGGGCTGCTCGTTCCTCGTGCCCCCTCGTCCCTCGTCCCTCGTCCCGCGTCCCGCGTCCCTCGTCCCCACGCCTCCCTCCTCCCGCCTCCCGCCTCCCGCACTCACCGCCACGGCGCCGCGTCCCGGATCGCCTTGCGCTCCTGCACCAGGCGTTGGTTGGCGAAGAGCTTGATGAGCAGGACGCCGGCGAGGAAGCCGCCGATGTGCGCCCAGACCGCGACGCCGCTCGAGATGTCCGGGCGCATCGGCGAGAGCTGCGGGAGGCCGGTCACCACCTGCCAGCCGAACCACCAGAGGAGCGCGGCCCAGGCGGGCACGGGGATCACCCGGATGAAGATGATGAACCAGAAGAGGATGTTGACGCGCGACTTCGGGTACAGGACCAGGTAGGCACCCATGATCCCGGAGATCGCGCCGGAGGCGCCGACGGTCGGCACCGGGGACGCGCCCTCGATGGCGATGTGGGTGCCGGCAGCGATGAGGCCGCACAGCAGGAAGAAGGCGAGGAAGCGCCCCGGCCCCATGCTGTCCTCGATGTTGTTGCCGAACACCCAGAAGAAGAGCGCGTTGCCGAGGATGTGGCTCCA
>CAMLIT010000105.1 GCA_946480295.1 uncultured Gemmatimonadota bacterium | reverse complement strand
TTCTGGGAGCTGTGCGAGCGCTACGGCGTGACGATCCTCTACACCGCGCCCACCGCCATCCGCGCCTTCATGAAGTGGGGCGACCGCTGGCCGGCGCTGCACGACCTCTCGCGCCTGCGCCTCCTCGGCTCCGTCGGCGAGCCGATCAACCCGGAGGCGTGGATCTGGTACGCCCAGCACATCGGCGGCAACCGCTGCCCGATCGTCGACACCTGGTGGCAGACGGAGACGGGCGCGATCGTCATCTCCCCGCTCCCCGGCGTGACGCCGACGAAGCCCGGCTCGGCGACGGTCCCCCTCCCCGGCTATGCCGCCGAGCTGCTCGACGCGAAGGGCAGCGTCATCCCCGTCGGCGGCGGCCTGCTCGCGCTCACGCGCCCCTGGCCGTCGATGCTCCGCACCATCTGGGGCGACGACAAGCGCTACGTCGAAACCTACTTCTCCAAGTGGCCGGGCCGCCCGGACCTCTACTTCCCCGGCGACGGTGCCAAACGAGACGAGGACGGCTACTTCTGGATCCTCGGCCGCGTGGACGACGTGCTCAACGTCGCCGGCCATCGCATCGGCACCATGGAGGTCGAGTCGGCGCTCGTCGAGCACCCGGCCGTCGCCGAGGCGGCGGTCGTCGGCAAGGCGCACGAGCTGAAGGGCCAGGCGCTCGCCGCCTTCGTCACCCTGCGCGAGGGGAACAAGGCGTCGCCGGCGCTGCGCGACGAGCTGCGCGACTTCGTCGCCGAGAAGATCGGCGCCATCGCCAAGCCAGACGACATCCTCTTCTCCGCCGACCTCCCGAAGACTCGGTCGGGGAAGATCATGCGCCGCCTGCTGCGCGACATCGCCGAAGGGCGCGCCCTCGGCGACACGACGACCCTCGCCGATCCGGCGGTCGTCGCCGCGCTCAAGGACCAGTACGAGTCCACCGAGGCCTAGCGCGCGCAGCGTGTCGTAGCGCACCGACGCACGGGCCGGATCCCGTGCGAGCTGGGCCGCCGCTCGGGCCGCTGTCCCCTCCGGACGGCGGCCCGGCTGCTTTTCGGACTGTTCCGCGCCGCCCGGATCCTGTAGCGTTCAGGGGCTGGTACGCGGTCTGCCTTCAAGAGGAAGTCACCGCGTCGCCCCACGAGGATTCATGTTCGCGTTCCTGCGTCGCTTCTTTCCCGAGACGATCTTCACCCGGAAGCTCGAGCCCGCTGCCGAGCGCCGCCTCCGCCTCGCGCTCGCGCGCGCCGAGGAATCCATCATCCGCGCGCACGTCGACAACGCGCTGATGTTCGTGGACACGCTGGCGGAAGACATGACCTTCGACCGCGCGATCGACACGTACGTGCGCGAGATGGCCGTGCCGGAGCCGCTGGCCAGCACCGTGGCGACGCGCACGCTGGTGGTGCTGGGGCAGGACCTCCTCCCCTATCGCCGCCGGGCGCAGACCGAAGAGGAAGAGGAGCGGCCGAAGCTGCGTCTCGACGAGGCGTCGGAAGCCAAGTCGCGGATCAAACGCGCCTGACGCGGGTGGGGTGCGCGGCGCCAGCGGCGGGCGGTCAGGCCCGCCGCGCGCCGCGCTCCAGCTCCGGAGCCTCTCCCTCGTCCTCGGCTTCGGCGAGGCGGAGCTCGTAGAGATCGAACGCGGCGACCACGAACAGCAGCGTCGCCACGATCGCCGAGCCCACGCAGTAGCGGCAGATCGCGTGGATCACCGCCAGCTCGAGATAGGTCAGCCAGGCCGAGAAGAGCAGGCCGGCGGCGGTGACGACGACTAGGAGCAGCGACAGCGCCTGCGAGTCGGCGTAGCGCTCCCGCACCCCGGCGATGGCGATCGCGAGCACGATGGCGTAGTACGCCAGCCCCCACGCCGCGACGGGGAAGCCGAGCAGCGTCGACCAGCGGCTCGTCTGCACGACCTCGCACCCTCCGGTGCCGCAGGCCAGGGTGCCGACGACGCCGTACTTGTACAGCGTCAGGTACGACGCGATCGCGATCCCGACGACGGCGAGCACCAGGGCGAGGACGCGCTTGCTCATCGCTGGGCCCCCGCTACCGGCCGGCCGCGCTCGCGACCGGCTTCGATGCAGGCGCCGCGGCGAGCGCGCGGTCCACGAAGTCCTTGAACTGGTCGTACGTCAGCGGCCGCGGCTCGCGGATGCCGTTGGCGATGAAGGTCGGCGTCCCCTCGATATGCGCCTCCATCGCCAGCTTCCAGTGCGCCTGCACCTTCGCCTGCGTCTTCTTGCTGTCGAGGCACTTGTCGAACTGGTCGCCGTTGAGCCCCACCTGCCGGGCGAGCTTCTTCAGGAACTTGTCCGGGCTGCTCGTCGCCTCGCTGTTCCACTGGTCCTGCGTCTGGAAGAGCGCGTCATGCATCTGCCAGAACCGCCCCTGCTCGTCCGCGCACGCCGCGGCGCGCGAGGCGTTCCAGGTATTGCGGTGGACGGGGAGCGGGAAGTCGATGAAGCGCCAGCGCACCTTGCCCGTGTTCACGAACTGGGAGCGCACGTCGGGTTCGGTGACCGTGGCGAACTGGCCGCAGGCGGGGCACTCGAAGTCGGCGTACTCGACGACCTCCACCGGCGCGTTCGGGTTGCCGAGCGTGTAGCCGTTCGACACGACCGCGGGGAGGCTCGAGTCGTACTGGCTGAGCGTCGCGGCCGGCGAGCGCGTCGCGACGTAGGTGAGCCCGCCGATTCCGCCCGCGATGACGAGGAAGACGATGATGTAGAAGAGCCGCGTCGCCTCACGCCGCTTCTTGGTCTGCTTCACCACTCCGGATCGCTTTCCTCGTCCGGGTTCCACTCGCTGTTTTCCCATTTGCTCTCGAGTTTGTCCTGGGCCTCCGCCACGATGCGCCGGCTCTCGGCGATCTCGGGAGTGTCGTACGTGGCGCGGACCTCGTAATGAAAGAGCTCGCTCCGGACGTCGCCGATGAGCCGCATCAGCTCCCCAGCGTGTCGCAGCAGCTCTTCGCGCGAGTCGAGCTCGAGGATGCGCCCGGCGAGCGCACGGAGCAGGGCTTCGAGGTTGCGCGCTCGGCCGTCGTCGTACGTCTGGTCCGACATGAACTGCTGCCTCGCTGAACTGAAAGGAGGCCAGGGCGCTGGACCGCGCTCAACTCCGTGGCCACGGTGGAGGGTACGCGAAAGCTATGGTAGGCGCGGAGATGCGCAAGCAACGAGCCGTCCTCGGGCGTCGTGGCGCACCTCTGGCATACGCTCGGCGGCGTAAAGGTCGCGATTGGTGTAACGTTCAGCCCCAACCACGGCTTCCGGAGGAAGCTCCCATCGACGCCGATCTGCTACGCATCCCGGTCGGGCCGGGTTCCATGCACGTGGAGCGCTATGGCCACGGCGGGGCACCCGTCATCCTCCTGCACGGCTTCGGGACCTGCAGCTTCCTCTGGCGGAACGTCGCCCCGGCGATCGCCATGGCGAACCGCACGGCCTTCGCCCTCGACCTCTTCGGCTACGGCGAGTCCGACCGGCCGTTCGACGCGGACTACAGCATCGCGGCCCAGGCGGAGTACGTCGACCGCGCGATGACCGCGCTGCGGCTGTCGCGGGCGACGATCGTCGGCGTCGACCTCGGCGGCGCGATCGCCCTGCGGCTGGCGGCCACGCGCCCGGAGCGGGTCGAGCGGATGGTGCTGGTGAACCCGATGGTCTTCGGGGACGTGCCTGACGACGGGATCAAGACCCTCCAGCGCAACACGGCCCGATTCGCCTTCCGCATCTCGCGCGGCGTGCTCGGCGCCGCCCCCCTCCTCCGCGAGCTGCTCGAGAAGAGCGTGGCCGACCGCGAGCACATGCCGGACAAGCTCATCGCCCGCTACCTCGCGCCGTACGTGGGGAAGGACGGGGTGAATCACCTGCTGACGCTCGCGCGGAGCGTGGACGAGGAGGATCTCGCCGAGATCGAGCTCCGCGAGCTCGACCAGCCGACGCTCATCGTGTGGGGGGACCGGGACGCGTTCATCGACGCCCGGACCGCCGAGCGCCTGGCCGACGAGATCGGGGGCAGCCGGATCGTGCACCTGCCCGCCGCGGGTCGCCTCGTCCCCGAAGAGGCGCCGGAGACGCTGGCGAACCTGATCCTGGAATTCGTGGGGGCGGTGCAGGCGGCGAGGTACTAGCGGGAGGCGGGAGGAGGGGGGCGGTGGGGACGAGGGACGGGAGACGAGCACAACGTCGTTGGTTCTTCGTTCTTCGTTCTTCGTTCTTCGTTCTTGGTTCTTGGCCAGCCGCTCGGGACGCCACCAGACGCATCCCGAGCGGCTGGCCAACGACCAACGACCAAAGACCAATCACGTCGTTCCGCGTCCCGCGTCCCGCGTCCCGCGTCCCGCGGAACCCCCGCCCCTCCCGCGAGTAGGGTAATCAGCCCTGTTGCCGCTCGCCGAGCCACGCACCCGGAACGCGAAGTGCTCTATGACACCTGTAAGCGCAGCGGGCGCGTGCTTAGATTCATATGTCCTCTACCCCTCCTCAATAAATGGCCAAACAGAAGAAACCGCATAAGACAGGACCGGCGACGGTGTCGCCGTTTGAAGAAGCCCGAGACGAGTTGTTCCAGCACATCATGCGCTGCGGCGTCGTCGGATCGGCCGTGGAAGACCAGCGGAGCTGGTTCGATGACACGATGCAGTATATGACGGACCGGTATCCCGAGCTCTCCGCCGAGAAGATCGACGAGCTGCGCAAGCTCGGTGAGCGTTTCGCTCAGCCCCCGAAGAAGCACGCGCAGGCGGACGCCTCCGCGGCGTGACCGTCCTCGAGCGACCAGCGTAGCACTCCACGCCCCCGGCACACGGGGGCGTTTGCCTGTCTCCCCTTCAGCGCCGCAGCGGGATGGCGCGCCGGAGCACGATGCCCACGCGCGCGCCGCCGCCGATGCCGACCTGCAGCGCGGGGAGGATCGGCCCGCGCGAGGAGCCCTCGAGCTCCGCCACCACGGCGAGATACTCGCGCCAGCCGCGCAGCGGTTCGTAGCGCACGCTCACGCCGCCGCCCAACGAGAGCCCCCAGGGCGATTCGCGGAAGGGATCGAGGAGGAAGCGCACGATGGCGTCGGCGCGGCCGCTGCCGACGACGATGCCGCTGTCGCGCGCCGCCCCGCCGGCGACGACGAGGCCGAGGCGCGTGTACCAGCCGAAGGGAATCTCGAGCCCGGCGCCGAGCTGCGCGGCATCGGGATGCGGCGCGAGGCCGTCGACGCGCAGCTCGGGCTGGAACCCGCCCGGCCCCTGCGCGCGCGCGGTGCGCGCGCCGGCGAGGAGCACGAGCACGAGGATCGACGTCGACGCGGCGCGCGCGACGGCGGAGGCGGAGACGAACGAGCGCATGGAGCGGAGCGGCGGGATCGCGCTCATCGGACGCGGGCGCACCAGAGCGCGTAGGTGTAGTCCACGATCGCCCACGCCGACGCGATCCCGACGAGCACGATCAGCGTGTGGACGGCGGACGGGTTGAGGAGCAGCGCGAGGAACGCCATGTACTGCAGCACGGTGACGACCTTCCCCGCCTCGCGCGCCTTGAACTCCACGGGGCGGAGCCACGGCACGAAGCGCGCGACGAGGAAGCCCACCGCCGTCATGATGTCGCGCGAGATCATGACGAAGTACTCGACGGTCGACAGCGCCCCCTCGAAAAGGAACACCGTCACGGCGACGAGCGCGAACACGCGGTCGGCGATCGGGTCGACGAGCGCGCCGGTGCGCGTGGCGGCGTTGACGCGCCGCGCCACCCAGCCGTCGAGGACGTCGGTGGCGCCCGCCACCACGACGAGCGCGAGCCGCGCGTGCGCGCCCGCGCGCACGAACGCCGCGGCGAGGATCAGCCGCGAGAGGGAGATGAGGTTCGGGAGACGACGCAGCTCCGGTCGCGGCGGCATGCGTGAATGCTAGCCGGGGCGCGAAATGCTTGCCAGCGCGCAGCGTCGAACCTAGCTTGGCGTCGATCGACGCCTGCGCGAACGGCGGCTGCAGCTGCTCACGATCGCGCGCCCATTCAGCTTCCGATGCGCCTCTCCGCTCACGCCCCGCTCCTCCTCGTCGCCCTCCTCGCCGGCTGCGCCTCGAGCGGCGCGACCCGGGTCGGGGCGCCCGCGCCGGCCCGGAGCGCGAGCCTCGATGCCGTGACGTTCGACCGCACGATCGGCCTCGCGCGCGACCCGCAGCTCGCCGCGCTCCTCGCCGACATCGATCCGGCGCGCATCCGCGCCACCGACTCGACGCTCGTCTCGTTCGGCACGCGCAACACGCTCTCCGACACGCTGTCGTCCACGCGCGGCATCGGCGCCGCGCGGCGCTGGATCCACGGACGGCTCGAGGCCGCGAGCCGCGACTGCGGCGGGTGCCTCGTCGTGGAATACGATCCGGCGATCGTGCCCGTGCCGCGGCTCGCCGGGCGCGAGGTGAACGTCGTCGACGTGCTCGCCTGGCTGAAGGGACGCGACACGAGCCGCGTCGTCGTCATCGGCGGGCACTACGACTCCTGCATCTGCTCGCGCCCCGGCGGCACCTTCGACACCGTCGCCGACGCGCCCGGCGCGGACGACGACGGCTCCGGCTCCTCCGCGGTGATGGAGCTGGCGCGCGTGTTCGCGAAGCACTACCCGCACGGGCTCGACGCCACCGTCGTCTTCGCGCTCTACGCCGGCGAGGAGCAGGGGCTGCTCGGCTCCACGCACCTCGCCGAGCGGCTGAAGAACGCCGGCTATCGCGTCGTCGCCGGGATGACCGACGACATCGTCGGCAACGTCACCGACGCCGACGGGCAGACCGACTCGACGAGCATGCGCGTCTACGCCGCGGACCCGGACAACTCGCCGAGCCGTGAGCTGGGCCGCTACGTGTGGGCGCTCGACGCGCTGTACCTGCCGCGCTTCGAGGTCCGCCCCACCTGGCGGCTCGACCGCATCCAGCGCGGCGGCGACCACCGTCCGTTCGTCATGCAGGGCGACGCGGGGCTCCGCTTCACCGAGCGGCTGGAGAACTACGACCGGCAGCACCTCCCGACCGACGACTTCGCCCACGTGAACTTCGACTACGTGGCGAACGTCGCCCGCATCGACGCGGCGACGGTGGGCTCGCTCGGCCTCGCCCCGGCCACCCCCGACAGCGCGGTGGCGACGCGCGAGCGCGGCGAGTCCGGGGGACAGAAGTGGCGGCTCACCTGGAAGCCGGTGGCGGGCGCCGCGGGCTACGAGGTGCTCGTCCGCCGCACGACCTCGCCCTCCTGGCAGGAGGTGATCCCGGTCGGCGACGTCACCCGCTACCTGCTCGATTCGCAGCTCGACGACGAGTGGGCGGCCGTGCGCGCCGTGGGCGCGGACGGACACCGCTCCCTCGGCGCCTCCATGCCGGCGGCGCCGGGGCCACGCCCCGTCGCCGCGGCGCGTGTCGGTGGTCGCGCGCGGTCCACCGGCGCCCCCCCGTCCCCCGATCGTTGACCCCCGCCGAGTTCGCGCACCTGGCCGCCGATTTCGTCGGCGTCCCGGCTGAGCAGCTCGGAGACCCCACGCTGCTCAGCGGCCTGCTCATCGCCGCCGCCGGCGCGGCGGGCTTCGGCGCCATCGGCATGCCGATCGTCCGCACGCGTCCCGACGGCGAGACGGTGGCCGTGCTCTTGCTCGATGGGGCGCACATGGTCGTCCACGCCCTGCCCGCGCGGGAGCTGCTCCTGCTCGACATCCTCGCCGCCGGTTCGCACGACAGTCGCAAAGCGCTCGACGTGTTCGTGCGCCGCCTCACGGCACGCAGCGTCCAGAGCGACTGTCGGCCCCGCCCCCGCCCTCGCGGATGATTCCCTGGCTCCCCCAGGCGCACCTCGCCCTCTCCGTCGTCATCCTCGTCTGGGACGTGGTGCTTGCCGGACGCATCGCCCAGGTCCGGCAGGCGTCGCGGCCGTTCGCCGCCTTCAACGGCTTCTGCGCCCTGCTCCTCTTCCCCGCCCTCATCCTCCACCTGGCGACGAGCACCGTCATCACGGGGCGCGCCGTCTACACGATGGACTGGGTGTGGCCGGCGGTGCTCGTCGTCTTCGCGGCGCAGGCGTTGTACGCCCTCGGCAGCCGGCTCGTGAACCCCACGTGGGGCGTGCCGATCGCCGCGTACGACATCATGGTCGCCGGGGTGGGGCTCGTCCGCTACGGCATCGCGCACGGCCTGGCGATGCCGCATCCGCTCGTCGCGGCGCTCATCGCGCACAGCGACGCCCTGGCGGTGATCGACGGCCCGGCGGCGCTCGCGTCGCCCTTCTTCCTGCTCATGCCGATGATCTCGCCGGCCTTCCCGGCGCTGCGGCCCCTCACCGCGTCCTTCCGCGCGACGATGGCCGCCATCGCCGTGGGCTGGCTCGTCCTCGTGGCGATCGAGATGCCTCAGGCGGCGAGCACGCTCCGCTCCTACGAGGTGCACGCGAACGAGCGGCTCACCGAGCGCACCGGCAACTTCGACATCGGGCTCAAGATCTTCCCCGACGTCGGCGGCCCGGTGCCGCCGGCGGCGATCGAGTCCGACATCCCGCTCGCCGACACGCTCGGCGTCGACGTCATCAGCGTCGACGTCGTGCCCGACGTCAGCAATCGCGTGCTCGACTCGCTGTCGCACTCGCTCGACCTGCTGCAGCGCGACAGCGTCCTGCTCATCGTGACGATGGGCTACCGCCACACGCTGCTTCCGGAGCTGCGCCACGCTCCGCTGCGCGGCGACCGGCGCATCGCCGCGATCCCGCGCATCGTGCGGCGGCTCGATCCGGACATCCTGCTCCCCGCCGAGGATCCGTACGGCGAGGGGGCGCGCATCCTCGGCCGGCTGCCCGTGGACCGCTGGAAGCAGTACCTCACGCACGCCGCGGCGGCGGCCAAGCGCGTCAACCCGCGCATCCGGGTGGCCGTCTCGATCTCCTCGTTCGACTCGCGCGACAGCGCGCTGTACGCGTGGGCCGCGTCGTCGGGGTCGCCGATGGACCTCGTCGGCTTCACGCTCCTGCCGAACCGAGAGGGGGCGGCGGGGCTCGACGCGTCCATGCGCGCGGCCGACCGCTGGATGCAGGTGATCCCGCCGGCGAAGGACCACTGGGTCTTCGCCGCCGGCGGGCTTCCCCTCGCGCACGGCGAGCGCAGCCAGGAGGAGGCGATCTGGGACGCCCTGAGCTGGGCGACGATGCACCCGGCGATCAAGGGGCTGATCGCCTATCAGGCGGGGGACTACGGCCAGTCGTTAGGCCTCCGCGCCCCCAACGGCCGCCTCCGCCCCGCCGCCTACGCCGTGCTGCGGGCGATGAAGGCGTTGAGGGAGGCGGGGACGGGGGGACCGTGATCCGGGAGGGTCGAGGGGCGAGGGTCGAGGGGCGAGGGTCGAGAAGGGCAGGAATCAGGAGCCAGCAGCTAGGAGCTAGGAGCTAGGAGCTAGGAGCTAGGAACGAGTGACGGCGTGACTAGTTCCTGGTTCCTAATCCACTAACCCACTCTCTCGACCCTCGACCCTCGACCCTCGACCCTCGACCCTCGACCCTCGACCCTCGACCCTGACCCTCACACCACCCGCCCGACCCCGCGCACCACCCCCTCGACCCTCCTCCCCACCTCGAAGTACCTCCGCGCCACCTCGCGCATCGCCTCGGGGGTCACCGCCCGGACGCGCGCCTCGTAGTCGCCGAGGTCGGAGAGGCGGCCGAAGAGCCAGGCCTCGATCAGGTCCGCGAGCACGGCGCCCCCGCTCTGCTGCCGGATGGCGTGGATGCCGATCGCGTACGTCTGCGCGCGCAGGAGCTCCTCCGCCGTCACCGGCGTCTCGCGCAGCTTCTCCAGCTCGCGCAGCAGCCCGGCGCGCGCGAGCTCCTCCTTCTGCGGCGACATCGCGATGTAGGTGACGAACATCCCCGCCGCGCGCCGCTCCGACGCGAACGCCTGCACGGTGTAGCACAGCGACTGCTTGTCGCGCAGCTCGTCGAAGAAGCGTCCCCCCAGACCGCTGGAGACGGTCGCGATCAGCTCCGTGGCGAAGCGGTCGTCGTCCGTGCGCGACGGCCCCGGGAAGAGCATCGTCAGCGCGCTCTGCGCCTTCTCTCGCGACTCCGCCTCGACCCGCACCTCCGCCGGCCACGCCGGCGTGCCGAGCGGCCGCGGCTCGGCGTAGCGCAGCTCCGGGAAGGCGCGCGCCGCCTCGGCCGCGAGGACGTCGGGATCGCCGTCGCCGACGAGGGCGATGACGAGCGGCGCCTCGCGCACCCGCGTCGCGTGCCACGCGCGCAGCCGCGCCGCGTCGATCGCGCGCAGCGACGCTTCCGTCCCCGTCGCCGGCACGCCGTACGGGTGGCCGGCGAACGCCGCCTGCGTCGCCAGGCGGAGCGGGTAGCGGTACATGTCGTCGCGCCCGGCGATCACGTCGGAGATGGCGACCCCCCGCTCCGTCTCGACCGCGTCCTCCGGGTACACCGGGTGCTGGACGACGTCGGCGAGGAGCGCGATCGCCGCGGCGGCGTGGCGCGCCGGGACGGAGATGGACCAGCCGAAGCTGTCCGCCCCCGCCGAGCCGCCGACGCTCCCGCCGAGCATCTCCGCCTCCTCGGCGATCTGCGCGGCGCCGCGGCGCTCCGTCCCCTTGATCGCCGCGCGCACCATCAGCGTCGTGAGGCCGCCGTCCTCCGCCGTCTCGTCGCTCGCGCCGCCGAGGGCGTAGGCGCCGACGTGCACGAGCGGCGCGCCCGGCTTGCGCCTGACGAGGATCGGCACGCCCCCCGCCGTGCGGTAGACGCGCACCCCCTCCTCCTCGCGCTCCAGGCGCGGCGCCGGCACGGTGGGGGCTTCGGCCGGGGGGACGTAGGGCTGGACCGCGGGGAGCAGCAGGGGCTCGGCGCCCTCGAGCAGCTCGCGCATGCGCGCCGCGTCGTCCGCCACCTGGGCGGCGCCGTCGGGCCGGTAGACGAGGACGCTCGCGTGGTCCGGGTCGAGGTAGCGCCGGGCGACGTCGGCGAGCTGGTCGCGGTTGGCGGTGAGGATGCGCTCGAGGTAGTGGTCGCCGAGGCGCCAGTCGCCTAACGATTCCCACTCGGCGAGGTAGTTCGCCTGCCCCTCCATGTCCTCCAGCCGCCGCACCCAGCGCGACTCGTAAAGCCGCTTCGCCCGCTCCACCTCCTGGTCGCCGAGCGCGTTCTCGCGCACCGCGCGGAGCTGGTCCCACGCCGCGCGCGCCGCGTCCCGCGTCGTCGCCGGCGGCGTCTCGGCGTGGATGACGAACACGCCGAGCTCCGTCGGCGTGTAGTCGTACGCGCTGACCGACGACGCCAGCTTGCGGTCGCGCACCGCGCGGTAGAGCCGCGACGCGCGGCCGGAGCCGAGCACCGCCGCGACCACGTCGAGCAGCGGCGTGTCGGGGTGCATCGTCTCCGGCGTGCGCCAGCCGAAGGCGAGCTGCGTCTGCCCGATGTCCCCCGTCAGCTCGCGGTAGCGGAACCCCGGGACCCCGTCCTCGGTCGGTCCGGGGATGCGATCCGGCTGCCCCGCGGGGAGGCGGCCGTAGAGCCGCTCCACCTCGCGCAGCGCCTCGTCGGGGCTCACGTCCCCGACGATCGTGAGGACGGTGTTCGCCGGGTGATAGAAGTTGCGGTAGAAGCGGAGGAGCGAGTCGCGCGTGAGCCGCCGCAGCCCTTCCTCGCGCCCGATGCGCCAGCGCCGGATGCGGTGCCGGTCGTGGAGCATCTCGTAGAGCGTCTCCGTCGCCACGGCCGGCGGGTTGTCCGCCTTGCGCTTCGCCTCCTCGATGATCACCTCGAGCTCGCGCGCCAGCTCCTCGGCGTCGATCAGCGAGTTGGCGTACGCGTCCGCCTGCACCTCCAGGCCGTGGCGGAAGCCCGAGGCGGGGAGCACCGTGTAGTAGCTCGTGTGGTCGTAGATCGTCGCGGCGTTGAGATACCCGCCGACCTCCTTCGTCTGGCGCGCGATCTCGCCCACGCCCCGCGTCGGCGTCCCCTTGAAGTACATGTGCTCGAGGACGTGCGCGATGCCGACGACGTCGTCCGTCTCGTCGAAGTAGCCGGCGCTCACGTACGTCACGATCGCCACGACCGGCGCGGAGCGGTCGCGCCGCAAGAGCACGCGCAGGCCGTTGGGCAGCACCGTGCGCGTGACCGTGTCCGGGTCGATGGAGAAGAAGGCTCCGTCCTTTGTCGGCATCGGATCTCGACGGGGATCAGGGCTGCGGGGTGCGCACCCCGGGCGGGTTCTGCGGGATCTGGCCGGGTGTCGTGCCCGGCGGCAGGGTGGGCGTGATCCCCGGCGCGCCCGGCGCGCCCTGCGCGCAGCCGTCCCACGCGCCGGGCCCCGCGCGCGTGACCCACTTCTGCCCCTCGTCGGCGCGCCCGAGCTTGTACATCGTGCACCCCAGCCAGCCCATGGCCGTCCTGTCGCTCGTGTCGGCCTGGACCGCCCGGACGTAGAAGCGGCGGGCGAGATCGTAGTTGCCGACGGTGAGCAGGTACGAGGCCATCTCGCGCAGGGCGATGGAGCTGTGCGGGTCCGCCTGCACCGCGAGCTGCGCCTCCTGCTGCGCCACCGTCAGGTTCCCGACCTCGCGCGCCATGCGCGACAGGTAGACGTGAGGCAGCGGGTCGTTCGGGTTCTCGCGCTCGGCCTTCGCGAAGTCCGCGGCGGCCTGGTCGCGCTGGCCGCGGCGGTACTCGTCCACCGCCTGCTGGAGCGCCGCGGACCGGCGGTGGCCGAGGAGGGCCCAGGCGCCGAGCGCGATGACGACGACCGCGAAGATCCCGATCAGCGTCGGCACGAGCCAGCGCGGACGCGGCTTCGGCGTCGCGTCGAGCGGGCGGGTAGCCGCCCCGTCGGGGGGAGGCACGGGCGTCGGCGTCCCGTTCAGCGTCGACGTCACCCCCTGCGCCTGGATCGCGGCGGAGGGCACCGCCTGCGGCCCCTCGTTCATCAGGCCCGATTCGAGCTTGACGAACCCCTCGCGCGCCGCGGCGATGTCCGTCGGGGTGGGCCGGTACTCGACTCGTTCGGCGCGGTCGCGAGCGGCGAGCCACTCGGCGAGCGCGTTCGCCTGGTCGAAGCTGAGGAACTGGCGCTGCCGCGCCTCGCGGATGAGGGCCTGGCCCGTCAGTGTCGATGACCCCACGAGCGAACGAAGCGCGGCTTCCACCGCGCTCCAGCTCTCGATCAGGTCAGCCGCCTGGTCCTCGGGATGTCGTGAGGTATCGAGCCGCGCGATGGACGGGCGCGCGGCGTCGAGCGCGGCGAGCGCGCTCCGTCTTGCCGCCGTGCTCACTGGACGATCCGCAACAGCCCCGCGACGGCACTCCCGCGGATGAAGCTCTCCGCGTCATGGCTCGGAATGTGGATCCCGGTCTCGCGAAACCCGAACTTCGCAGCGCGGCGCATGAATTCCTCCACGGTGTTGGTCGGGTCTCCGTGCGCATCGCGCATGCCGCGGACGATCTCGTCCCAGCTGCCGGCGAAGCTCGTCCCGTCGCGCGACACGATCTGGTGCGCACCCGCGGGGACGTCCGGCGGCTCGTGCTTCTGGTCGGCCAGCCCGGTGAGCAGCGCGCCGAAGAGCTCCAGCTGCCCGCGCGCCGCCTCGACCTGCTCCTGGTCGCCGTCGGTGCGCGAGTCCAGCTCCATCAGCATCTCGTCGATGTCGTCCAGCTCCCCCGTGAGCTCGCTCAGGCGCTCGTCCCAGGGGCGCAGCTCGGGGTCGTGCTCGTCGAGCTTGTACAGCGAGCGCTTCAGCTCGATGATGCGCCAGATCCCCAGCTCGTCCCAGTGGTCGTCCGGGCTCGTGCGCTCGAAGTGGTAGAGCGCCGCCTCGTACTCGCCGCGATCGTAGAGGATGTTGGCGAGGTAGATGCGCGCCTCGGCGTGGTCGCTGTCGAGCTGCAGGGCCTTGCGCAGCGTCGCGACGGCGCCGTCGTCGTCGCTGAGCCGGTGCTGGCAGAAGCCGATGCATCCCACGGCCTCGGCCGACTCCGGCGCCTGCTCGACGGCGGCGGCGAAGAACTCCTTCGCGGTCTCGAAGAGCACGGCGCGGTCGCGCGCCGAGCCCTCGCGGAAGAGGGCGCGGCCGATCTGGAGCATCAGGTCGATGTCATCGGCGTAGCCGAGCTCGAGCGTGTGATGGAAGCAGCGAAGCGCCGCCTCTTCCAGGCCGAGCTTCAGGAGGGTCTCGCCGAGGCCGGCCAGGCCGTCCTCGTGCTCGGGCTCGAGGACGAGCGCCTCCTCGAAGCTGCGGCGCGCCCACGCGTATTCCTCGCGGGCCAACTCTGCGTAACCGACGCCCACGTGCAGCTCCACCGCATTCGGATAGAGCGTGAGTCCTTCACGGAGAACGGCGAGCGCTTCGTCATACTGGCCCTCGTTGTAGAGCTGATGGGCGCGCTCGTCGTACTCTTCAGAACTCAGGAACGGGGTGGGCATCGTCAGCAAGCCTCCAGCTCATGAGGTTAGGCCTATAGTACCATCCCGGCACGCGGAAGTTCAAGCACGAAAAGCCGCGCGCCGAACCACGCGAACCGCGGCGTTTTCAGCCGCCCACGCTCACCGCGATCTCCGCCGCGAGCGAGGCGTTCCGCTCGAGAAGCGCGAGGTTCGCCGCGAGCGAACGCCCCTCGGTCAAACGACTTACCGCCTCCAGTAGATACGGGGTGACGGCGCCCCCGCGCACCCCGGCGCGCGCCGCCTCCGCGAGCGCGGCGCGGGTCGCCTGATCCACCTGCTCGTATGGCAGCGCGTGCTCGCGCGGCGGTGCCTGCACCACCAGCACCGCCTGCGCGCCCCCTACCGCGCGGTGCGCGCGAAAGAACTCGACGATCTCGCGCGCCGAGTCGACGCACGTCCCCAGGTGGATGCCGATGTCCGCCGTGTAGAAGCCGGGAAGCCGATCGGTCCGAAAGCCCACGACGGGGATGCCGAGCGTCTCCAGCCGCTCCCAGGTGGCCGGGAGGTCGAGGATGGACTTGGCCCCGGCGCAGACGACGATCATGGGCGTACGGGCCAGCTCGTGGAGGTCGGCGGATTCGTCGAGCGCACCACCCTCGTCCCCGCGCGCGCGCCGGTGCACGCCGCCGATGCCGCCGGTGGCGAACACCGTGATCCCGGCGAGGCGCGAGAGCGCCAGCGTCGCGGCCACCGTGGTCGCCCCG
>CAMLIT010000104.1 GCA_946480295.1 uncultured Gemmatimonadota bacterium | reverse complement strand
CCCTGGCCCTCCTGGGCTATGACGCGAGCGGCCGGCACGAGGCGCACAACGCGCTGCGGGTCGCGCGTCTTGCCGCCGGTCCGCTCGACGCCGCGCGCGTGGTGCTGGCGTGGGCGTGGCCGCGGGCGCTGCGCGCCGATCCCGCGGCGTGGGCGCGGCAGGCCGCGGATCGGCTCCGCCGGCCCTGGCGTCCGCTGACGACCACCGCCGTGGACTACGCGGCCGCGGAGCTGGCGGCCGCGCCGAGCGAGCTGCCGCCGAGCGACCTGCCGCCGACCGAGCGGCTCGCCGTGGCGACGCCGCTGCACGCCGCCGTGCGCACGCTGGTGGACGCGGGGGCGCCGGTATGGATCCGCGCCACGGGCGAGAGCATGCGGCCGGCGATCGTGCCCGGCGCGCGCGTGCGGCTGGTGCCGCTCCCCGCGCGTCCGCTCCAGCGCGGCGAGGTCGTGCTGGCTGCGCTCCCCTCCGGGGCGAGCGTGCTCCACCGCGTCGTGCGGCAGGAGGGCGGGGTGGTGCACCTGCGCGGCGACAACACGAGCGGACCCGATGCCCCCGTCGTGCGCGATCAGGTCGTCGCGCTCGCCGATGCGATCGAGGTGGATGGCGCGGTGCGGCCGGTCTCGCTCCGCGCCCGGCCCACGGTGCGCGCCGTCGCCGGCGACCTCCGGCGGCTCGCGCGCGTGCTGCGCGCCGGGCGCGGGACGCCCGTGGTCACGCGCGCATGAGCACGGCCGCGATCGACACGGCGTGGCCGGTGGTGGCGCGGATCCCGATCCGGGCGCACGCCCCCGAGGGCATCGAGCTCCGCCACTGGCTCCTCGGCGGATGGGACGCGGGCGAGAGCGAGCCGGCGGAGCCGCCGATCGAGATCCATTACACGATCGGCGATACGAGCGCGGAGGGGCTGCGCACCCTCGTCGCATCCCCCGAGGACGAGACCGGCAGCTATCTGCTCGATAGTCGCGGCGAGCTCGCCGTGCGGGCGAGCGCGGTTCCGGGAGCGCCGCCACAACTCCTGCTCACGCGGGAGCGCGGCCACGCGTACGAGCTGCGCTACGCGCGCGCCGGGGACCTGACGGCGCTCCAGTGGAAGTGGCCGCGGAACGTGTTCGGCTACGCGCTCGCCAGCCGCGAGCGCGGACTGGTCGCGCACGCCTGCGGGCTGCGGCTCGCGAACGGGGCGGGCGTGCTCGTGCCCGGCTGCTCGGGGGAGGGGAAGAGCACGTTGGGCCGGACGCTGACGTCCGCGCCCGAGCTCGGCGTCGTGGCGCTGAGCGACGATCGCGTCGCGGTCACCGATGATGCAGGCGGCCCGCGGCTCTGGGGCACGCCGTGGTACTCGTCGTCGCACCTCGCGTCGCCGGCGAGCGCGCCGCTGGCGCTCATCGCCTTTCCGGCGCGCGGCGGCGCGACGCCGCGCCTGCGCGCGCTCGCCCCGCGCGACGCGGCGCGGCGGCTGATGCGGACGCTCGGCTTCCCGGTGTGGTCGGCGGCGCTCATGGGGTACGCCCTCGACCTCACGACGCGGCTCGTCGCCGCCGCGCCGGCGGTCGAGGTCTCGTACACACCGGGCCCCGACGCGGCCTGGGCACTACACCTGCATCTGTCGCGCGTGGTGAACGGTGAGCGAGATGGCTAGGTACGTCCGCGCGCCGGGGGTCGTGGCGCGCGAGGTGGCCGGCGAGCTCGTCCTCGTGTCCACCGCCCCGGTCTCGGCGGGCGGGCGCGCGGGCGAGTTCTTCGTGCTGAACGACACGGCGGAAGCCCTCTGGCGGGCGCTGGAAACGGCGGCCACGGCGGAGGAGCTCACGCAGCGGCTGCTCGCCATCTACGACATCGGCCCGGAGGAAGCGGCGAGCGACGTCCGCGGCTTCCTCGACGCGGTGTGCTCGTTTGGCGTGGTCCGGAGAGTGGAGGAGTGATGCGCGAGGTTCCCATCAGCACGTACGCCGGCGCGCTGGACGCGACGGCGCGCAAGGCCCTCACCCCGGTCAGCTGCACCTTCGAGATCACGCCCGTCTGCAACCTGCGCTGCCATTTCTGCTACGTGGCGCTCGACCCCTATCGGGGGCCGTACCTCGACACCGCGCAGATGCACCGCGCGCTGGACATCGTCGCGGACGCCGGCGTGCTCTTCCTCACGCTCACCGGCGGTGAGATCTTCGCGCGCCGCGACTTCCTGGACATCTACCGGTACGCCCGGCGGAAGGGATTCGTGCTCACGCTCTTCACCAACGCGACGCTGGTGACGGAGGAGCACGCGCGCGCGCTCGCCGACGAGCCGCCGCACGCGGTGGAGGTGAGCATCTACGGCGCCGACGCCGAGCACTACGAGCGGACCACGGGCATCCGCGGCTCGTTCGCGCGCTTCGAGCGCGGCGTCCGGCTGCTCCAGGAGGCGGGACTCGACCCGCTGATCAAGCACCCGGTCAGCACGTTGACCGCCGATCACCTGCCGGCGATCCACGCGTGGTGCGAGGCGCGCGGGCTGCGGCACAAGTTCGCGGCCGAGCTCGAGCGGCGGCACGACGGCGGCGACGAGCCGACGCTGTATCGCATCGCGACGCGCCAGGTGCCGGCGGTGAAGGACGACCTGTACACGCTCCGGACGGGGCGGCGGCGCGAGCTGCCGATGCCGGAGTGCGCGCCGTCGCCGGACGCGGACCCCGCCCAGCTGTACCAGTGCTCGGCGGGACGCAGCACGTTCTTCGTCGATGCGCTGGGGAACGCGAGCCATTGCGTGATCGACCGCGAACCGGTGTTCCCGCTGCTGGAGATGCCGTGGCCCGAGCTCTGGGCGCGGATGAACGAGTGGGTGACGCAGCCGCTCGCCGCCGACGCGCCGTGCGGCGGCTGCGCCCTCCGCGCCGCCTGCAACAACTGCCCGGCGCGCGCGCGCCTCGCGACCGGGTCGCCGCACTCGCGCGACCCGTACCACTGCGAGATCACGCACCTCGAACACGGCGTGCCGTGGCCCGGCGCCGCCGCGCGCGCACGCCGCGCGCTCGGCGCGTGCGTGGCGTGAACCATGCGCAACGTCATCAGGGATCCGACCATCCACCGACCAGAGGACCAACGATGAACAGCGAGCCGCATCGCGACCCCGAGCGGAAGCCGTACACGCCGCCGACGATCACCCGCGTGCACCTCGATCCGGTGAACGAGCTGCTGATGGCGACCGGCGTCTGCTTCCAGGCCGGAAACCCGAATTGCACGAACACCTTCTGCTGACCCGGTCCTGGCGCCGCGACCGCGCGGCGTCCACCGGGTAGCGGGCGCGGCGCGCCGTCCCCGGAATGAGACTTGCGACGCCGCGCCGCAATTGGAAAACCGTCCGCCATCACTCGAGGAGCGCTGTACGTGAGCCGATTCTGTACCTCCACGCTGCTCGTGGTGGGTGTGCTCGTCGGGTTGGCCGCCTGCGACAACGTGGCGACCCGCCCTCTCGATCAACTGAAGCTCACCGCCTGTCCGACGGGGACGCAGGACGTCAACGCGCCGATCTCGCTGTCGTTCTCCACCGCGCTGCTTCCGTCGTCCGTCTCGCTCGGCAACATCGTCGTCTCCGACGCCGCGACCGGCGTCGAGATCCCGGGCGCCGTCGTGCTCGACGCGAACGGCACCGGTGTCCGCTTCACGCCGAGCGCGCCCCTCCCGTTCGGGCATCGGCTCCGCATCCGCATCCAGAACCTGCTCTCGGCGAACACGCGCACGCAGATTCCGGTGACGCTGTGCGAGCTGACCACCGCGCCGCCGCCGATCACCGACACCGCCTGGGTCTTCCTGCCGCACGCCGGCGGGGACATCCTCGACGGCGTCTCGGTGCTGTCGCCGGACAGCGGCTACGTCATGAACCAGCTCGGGGTGCTCTACCGGCACGACGGCACGGGTGACTTCCAGGTCGTCGACCACAGCCCCTACCTCTTCGCCGGCTTCGACGTCTCGTTCGTGAGCCCGAACATCGGCTTCGCGGCGTGGCAGAACTTCCGCACCCGGCAATCGTGGATCATGGAGACGCGGGACGGCGGGCTCACCTTCGACTCGCTCGCCACCGTGAACCTCTGGATCACCCAGCGGCTCTACTTCCGGCCGACGACGGACACCACGAAGCTGTTCGGGGTGATCGGGGGCGGGAACACGGCGAACGCGCTCTTCTTCAAGTGGCATCCGGAGAGCCACACCCTGACGTCGTTCCAGAACTCGACGACGGGCTACCCGAACGACATCGACTTCGCCGCGAACGACACGACGCTCGGCGCCGCGGTGACCAACGGCATCCGGGTCGGCTCGTTCGACGAGCGGGGGAAGGTGTTCACGTCGAGCGACGGCGGCGCGACGTGGACCGAGGTCCCGAACATGACGGCGACGTCCACGACGCAGACCTACTTCGGCGTGGCCGTGCGCGGGAACGGCGACATCTACGTGGCGGGCGGCTCCGGCTACTTCGCCCGCCTGACGCCGAGCGGCGGCGGCAACTACACGGTCACCCCGCTCCTCGTCGGCGCCGTCGCCAATCCGGACACGACCAACCCGCTGGCCCTGTACTTCAGCGACGTGCAGTTCTCACCCACCAACGACCAGGACGGCTGGGTCATCGGCGCGCAGGAGACGGGGGTCGTGGACGGGATTCCCAGCTATCGCGGGCTGATCTTCGTGACGCACGACGGCGGGCAGACCTGGGTGCGCGAGGGGGTGCGCACCGCGGCCAACTACGGCGCGGAGTTCCCGCGGCTCAATCGCCTGAGCGTCGCCTCGTCCACCGCGGCCTGGGCCGTCGGCGACGGCGGGACCGTCCTCAAGTTCCAGCCCCTGCCATAGACTCATGACCACGTTTTCACGCCGCGACGGCCGCGCGATGCCCCCGGCAGTCTGGCGCCGACTGGCGCTCGTCATCGGCCTCGTGCTCGCGCCGGCGGTCGCGCGCGCCCAGAACATCGTCTCCTGCGACTTCGACATCGATCCGAACCGCGGCGAGAACACGTACGGCGGCACGATCCACCTCTCCGGCCGCTCCGGAGCCAGCTCCACCCGCGGCACCTTCTTCATCGTCAACGGCAACAACCCGGCGTCGGACGTCAAGGGCGACGGCTACGCCGTGAACTGCGATTATCACCACCTGTTCGTCTCGCTCAAGCTGCCGCTCGTCAACGTGGCGAATCCCGCGCTGGCGATCCCCGGCTCGAACATCGTCGTGACGAACCTCAACGCGACGCTGCTCAGCGGCGAGGCGGAAGAGGTCTACGTCCAGGTGGAGGTGCCGGCGGGGACGCAGGCGGGCACGTACCGCGGCTCGCTCACGATCCGCGACGACTCGATCACCGCCGTGCCGAACGCGGAGCGCGAGATCCTCAACCTCGACGGCATCGACGTCGAGGTGCAGGTGCTCCCCGACTACGGCTTCGGCCTCGTGAACGCGGACACGGCCAAGGCGCTCGACTCGCTCGTCGTGCCGGCGCGCGCCGGCCAGCGGGTGAACAGCGTCTTCCGCATCGCGAACACCTCGAACACGCCGCTCACGGACGTCCGCCTGTCGGCGAGCGACCTGCGCTCGGAGAGCGCCGTCGGCCTGACGATCCCGGCGCAGAACATCACCTTCGACGCGCCGAGCTTCGCGACGATCATGGTCGGCGACACCGTGCGCACGACCGTGTCGATCAACGTGCCGCGCGGGCTGCTGAGCGGCCGGTACCGCGGCACGCTGCTCGTCCAGGCGGACGGCGCGCCGGCGACGCAGATCCCGCTCATCGTCGTCGTCGCCAGCAACCGCGGCATCCTGTTCGAGAACAACCCCGTGCGCTCCATCTCCGGCGGCGTCGCGCGCTTCGCGTTCAACGGCGACCCGGGGACGCAGTACAAGGTGGCCATCTACGACATGGCCGGGCTGCTCGTGTACACGACGCAGGGGACGGTGTTCGCCGGCGTCGCGCCGGCGGCGGGATCCACGGCGTGCGTGCCGCCGCCGGGCGCCACGACCTGCGCCGGTCCGGGCGCGGACTACGCCGCGAGCGTGAGCTGGCCGCTGCTGAACGGGCGCGGCCAGGACGTGGCCAGCGGCATGTACCTGGTCGTGGTGGAGTCGATCGTGAACGGCAAGCGACAGCTCGCCCAAGACAAGCTGATGGTGATCCGGTGAGAAGTCCGCGACGCATGCGCCACCTGCGCTTCAGCACCCTGTTCCTTCTCGTCGCGGTGCCGGCGGTCGCGCAGACCGTCACGAAGCCGCCGCAGCCGTCGAGCTTCTCGGGCGGCAACCGCAGCAACGGCACGTACGCGCTGACGATGCTCGAGTTCGGGATCACGCCGCGCGCCGTCGGCCTCGGCGAGGCGGTCGGCGCCGTCGAGGGCGACCCCGGCTCGATCTGGTACAACGAGGCGGGGGTCGCGCGCATCAAGACGAACTCCTTCCTCGTCACCGGCACGCAGCGCTTCGGCGACACGCAGATGGGCGGCGTGGCGCTGAACCTCCCGACGCAGCTCGCCACCTTCTCCATCGGCGCCCGCGCCTTCAACGCCGGCACGATCGAGGAGACGGAGAACAACGTCCTCACCGGAGCGCGCTGCCGCGCCTACCAGCTCGACCTCGAGGGCGGCGGCGCGATGGAGCTCAACCCGCACCTGCTCATCGGCGGCAGCGTCTTCTACGGCCAGGAGACGCTCTGCCAGGAGTCGCGCGGCTCGATCGGCATCAACGCCGGCGCGATGCTCCCCGACATCTTCGGTCGGCTCACGCTCGCCGCGGGCATGCGCAACTGGGGGACGGCGGTCGTCTTCGACCAGGCGAGCGCGCGCCCGCCGCTCTACGGCTACGGCGCCGCCGCCATCGACCTGCTGAAGCACGCGAACCTGATGCAGACCCCGATGCTGTTCAAGGGGCAGCCGCTCGTCCTCGACGCGAAGCTCGTCGGCCAGGTCGACGTGCCGTACCACAACGCCGTCTATCCGTCGGTCGGCGTCGAGGGGACGGTCAACGGCGTCGCCATCGGGCGCATCGGCTACCAGTGGGGCGACGACAATCGCGCCGGCATCTCCCTCGGCGCGGGGGTCAACGTCGGCGCCTTCCGGCTCGAGTACTCCTTCCGCAACCGGCACAACGCGGGGGCGTCGTTCTTCAGCTTCGACCCGCTCGGCGACGAGCACCACGTCAGCGCGACGATGTTCTGGGGCGGCGGCGCGGCCAACGTCCCCGTCGCTCCGGTGATCGTCACCTCGCCGATCGACACCGCCGCCATCAACAACGCGGTGCGCGAGGCGGTGGCGAGCGAGCTGGGGCGCCTGCGGCCGCTGCTCGACAGCCTGCGCAACGCGCGCGTCGAGATCAGGAACGAGGAGGCGCTCGTCTCCCGCTACGTCGTCCCCGTGCACTTCGCCTTCGACTCCGCCGTCGTGCGCGACAGCGACGTGGCGGTGCTGGGCGAGATCGCCGAGGTGATCCGGCGCGTCTATCCCACGGCGCTGGTGACCATCGAGGGCTTCGCCGATCCCGCGGGGTCGCGCGAGTACAACCTGCGGCTGTCGAGGCGCCGCGCGGAGGCGGTGAAGCGCGTGATGGTCGACCGCTTCGGGCTCCCCGACCGGCAGTTCCGGACGATCGGCTACGGCGAGCAGTTCGATCGGCAGGTGCAACCCGGTGCCCGAAAGAACGACCCGGGCGCCGAGGAGAACCGGCGCGTGACCTTCACGATCGACGCGACGAAGCGATTCTGATCCCGAACGAGGGCCCGCGCGGCCCTCGTTTCCGTTTCGGACCGCGAGCCGCACAGGTGGGATCCCGCCCGGATTCCGCCTGTGTACGGTGCTTGCATGGCAATCTCGTCGTTGCACCGCGTGCCATCGCCAACTTAAGTTCTCCTGACTCACCTATTTACCGCAGGGAGTGCGTGTGAATATCACGGTCATAGGGTCCGGCTATGTCGGACTCGTCGTCGGCGCTTGCCTGGCCGAGACGGGCAATCGCGTTGTCTGCGCCGATGTGGACGCGTCCAAGGTCGAGCGCCTCAAGCAGAACGTCCTGCCGATCTATGAGCCGGGGCTGGACAGCTTCGTCGAGCGGAACCAGAAGGCCGGCCGGCTCTCGTTCACGACCGACATCCCCGCGGCGGTGGGCCACGCCGAGGTGATCTTCATCGCCGTCGGCACCCCGCCCGACGAGGACGGCTCGGCCGACCTCTCGCACGTCCTCGCCGTGGCCGACCAGATCGGCCGCCACATGAAGCGCGAGCTGGTGGTCGTGACCAAGTCCACCGTCCCGGTGGGCACGGCGGCCAAGGTGGCGGCGGTCGTCGGCGAGCACGCCGAGTACCCCTTCCACCTCTGCTCGAACCCCGAGTTCCTGAAGGAGGGCGCGGCGGTCGACGACTTCATGAAGCCGGACCGCGTGGTCCTCGGCGTGGAGAGCGACCACGCGCGGAGCGTGATGGCCGAGCTCTACGCGCCGTTCGTGCGCACGGGGAAGCCCATCATCTTCATGGACATCCCCTCGGCGGAGATGACCAAGTACGCGGCCAACGCGATGCTCGCCACCCGGATCAGCTTCATGAACGACGTGGCGAACCTGTGCGAGCGGGTGGGGGCGAACGTGGACCTGGTGCGGAAGGGGATCGGCAGCGACGCGCGGATCGGCCCCGCCTTCCTCTTCCCGGGCCCGGGCTACGGCGGCTCGTGCTTCCCGAAGGACGTGAAGGCGCTGATCCGCACGGCGCGCGACCACGGGGCGTGTCTCCGGGTGCTGGAGTCGGTGGAGACGGTGAACGAGGACCAGAAGCACCGGCTCTTCCACAAGCTGCACCAGGCGCTGGGGGGGACGCTCGAGGGGGCGAAGGTGGCCGTCTGGGGGCTCGCGTTCAAGCCGAACACGGACGACATGCGCGAGGCGCCGGCGTTGACGCTGATCGAGGACCTCATCCAGGCCGGGGCGACGGTGACGGCGCACGATCCGGCGGCGATGGTCGAGGCGAAGCGGCGGCTGGCCCATCTCGACGGGCAGGTCGCCCTGGCGGAGACGAGCTACGACGCGCTCCAGGGGGCGGACGCGCTGGCGGTGGTGACGGACTGGAACGAGTACCGGCACCCGGACTTCGGGCGCATCAAGACGACGCTCAAGCGCCCGATCATCGTGGACGGGCGGAACCTCTACGCCCTCGACAAGATGGCGCAGATGGGCTTCAGCTACCACTCGATCGGACGGGGTCTCCGGGCATGAGAGTGCTCGTCACCGGCGCCGCGGGGTTCCTCGGCTCTCACCTCTGTGAGCGGTTCCTGGCCGATGGCCACACGGTCGTGGGGCTGGACAACTTCGTCACCGGTTCGCCGGACAACATCGCGCATCTCATCGGGAACGAGCGGTTCGAGTTCATCCGGCACAACATCTCGGAGTACACGTACGTCGCCGGCCCGCTGGACGGCGTGCTGCACTTCGCGTCGCCGGCGAGCCCGGTGGACTACCTCGAGCTGCCGATCCAGACGTTGAAGGTCGGCTCGCTCGGGACGCACAACGCGCTGGGGATCGCCAAGGCGAAGAATGCACGCTTCTTCCTCGCCTCCACGTCGGAGGTCTACGGCGATCCCAGCATGCACCCGCAGCAGGAGAGCTACTGGGGGAACGTGAACCCGATCGGCCCCCGCGGCGTGTACGACGAGGCGAAGCGGTTCGCGGAGGCGATGACGATGGCCTATCATCGCTACCACGAGCTCGACACGCGCATCGTGCGGATCTTCAACACGTACGGGCCGCGGATGCGTCCCCGCGACGGGCGCGTCGTCTCGAACTTCATCGTCCAGGCGCTCAACCGCGAGCCGATCACGATCTACGGCGACGGGTCGCAGACGCGCAGCTTCTGCTACGTGGACGACGAGATCGAGGGGATCTACCGCCTGTTCATGCGCGGCGATTCGATGCCGACCAACATCGGGAATCCCGCCGAGTACACGGTGAAGGAGCTGGCCGAGGTCGTGGTGGAGCTCACCGGCGCGGAGTCGCCGATCGTCTACGAGCCGTTGCCGGTGGACGACCCGAAGCAGCGGCAGCCGGACATCACGCGGGCCAGGACGATGCTCGGCTGGGAGCCGAAGGTGTCGCTGCGGGAGGGGCTCCTGAAGACGATCGAGTACTTCCGCAAGCTCAAGGGGACCGAGCGCATGGCGCCACGGTCCCCGCGGAGCGTGGTTGGAAGCGTCGCCTGACCTGCTCGCGCTCGCGAAGGAGCGGTTCGCCGTGCGGGACTACCACGGCGCGCTGCTCCTTCTCACTTCACTGGTGGACGACGGCATCGGCTACGCCGACGTCCGCAACCTGCTCGGCCTCTCGCTGGCGATGATGAACCGGCCGGACGAGGCGCTCGCGGCGTTCGACGAGGCGCTTCGGATGAATCCGGCCTACGTCGAGGCGCACCTCAACCGCGCGGTGCTGCTCAACCAGCTCGGGCGGGAGGAGGAGGCGAGCGCCGCCATGCGGCGCGCCGCCGAGTACGGGGCGCCCGACGAGAGCGGCTTTCCCACCGTCGTCGCGAACAAGCTGGCCAACTCCCACGCCGCGCTCGGCGAGGCCTATCGCGCCGCCGGCGCGCTCGGCGAGGCGATCGCGCAGTACAGGCGCGCCCTGGAGCTGCGTCCGCACTTCGCCGACATCCGTCTCGCGCTCGGTCGGGTATTGCTCGAGCACGGCGAGCACCGCGAGGCGTGGCAGGCGCTCGACGAGGTGTTGCGTCAGCGGCCCAACTGGCTCGATGCCATGCTACTTCAAGGGCTGGCCGCTTATCTTGATGGTGATCTCGACGAGGCCAGGCGGGTCTGGGAGGAGGCATCAGCTCGACACCCTGAGGAGCCGCGGCTGGAGATCTATCGCAGCATGCTTGCGCGCCGCGTCGGCGCCTGAGCTCCGAACCGAGGCGTCCCTTCAGGGTATCACACCCGACATGCACCGTATTGCCAGCACTCTCGCCGCTGGACTGCTCCTGATCGCTGCGGCGTGCCGGGCGGACTTCCAGATCAACAAGTTCCCGACGCACGAAGAGCTGTATCGGGCTTCGCTGCTCCAGTTCCAGCACCATCACTGGGACAATGCCATCGCGGGCTTCGAGAAGCTGACCCTCGAGCTCCCGGCGCGCGACTCGCTCCTCCCGCGCTCCTACTGGTATCTGGCGTCGGCCCACGAGCATAACGGCGAGCACCTGCTCGCCGCCCAGAGCTACAGCCGGCTCGTCGAGTCCTTCCCGGACGACTCCCTCGCGCCCAACGCGGCGCTCGAGGCGGCGCGCTCGTACCGCAAGCTGTGGCGGCGTCCGTCGCTCGACCCGACCTACGGCGAGACGGCGCTCGCCACCTACGGAACCCTCATCAGCCTGTACCCGAACTCCCCGCTCGTACCGGAGGCGGAGAAGGAGACCGCGGAGCTCCAGGAGTGGTTCGCGCGCAAGAACTACGGCACGGGCATGTTCTACATGCGCCGCCACGCCTACGACTCGGCGATCATCTACTTCAAGGACGTGCTGGCGAAGTGGCCCAACGCGCCGCACGCGCGCGACGCGAAGCTGCGCCTCGTGGACGCGTACAAGGCGATCCACTACCGCGAGGACGCGTCGGACATGTGCACGCAGCTCCGCCACCAGTACCCGAAGGACCACGAGGTGCAGGAGACCTGCGAGGGCGTGCCGGACTCGAAGCCGACGGCCACCGCGGCGTCGCCGTCCAGCGGCAGCTGAGTCGTGCGGCTCGGGATCCTCGGAGGGAGCTTCGATCCGCCGCACGTGGGTCACCTCCTGGCCGCCGGGGATGCGTTCGACGCACTCGACCTGGACCGGCTGGTCTTCATCCCCGCCGCGACGCAGCCGCTGAAGCAGGGGCTGCTCGCCGCCACGGCCGCGCAGCGGCTGGCGATGGTCGAGCTCCTGGTGGCCGGGGACCCGCGATTCGCGGTGGACCCGATCGAAATCGACCGGGCAGGGTTATCTTACACGGTTGACACTTTGGAGGCGTACGCGGCGCGCTACCCGGCCGCGGAGCGGTTCTTCCTGGTCGGGGCCGACGTGCTGGGCTCGTTCGGGAAGTGGCGCGAGCCGGCGCGGATCACGCGGCTCGCCCGGCTGACGGTGCTGCAGCGCGCGGGCGAGTCCCGGGCGCTGCCGCCGCTGCCGCAGGAGCCGCTCGTGCTGCAGACGCGTCGCATCGACGTATCCTCGACCGAGATCCGGGAGCGGGTCCGGGCGGGGAAGTCCATCCATGGCTTCGTTCCGGACGCCGTCGCGGCCTACATCGCGGCGGAGCGGTTGTACCGATAGGGGAAAGCATGTTAAAGCGAGTCATCACCGCGGTCGTCGGGTCCCGGCACGAGCGGGAGCGGCGCCGAATCCAGCCGATCATCGACGCCATCAACGAGCACGCGGCGCGCCTCCAGCAGGTTCCGGAGGAGGAGCTGCGCGGGCAGACGGAGAAGCTGCGCGGCATCATCCGCGAGCGGACCGCCCAGCTCGAGGCTCGCGCCGCCGAGCTGCGCGAGGCCAAGCGGATGGCGGCGGACCCGGCCGAGCGCGACGAGCTGGACACGGAGCTCAGCGGCGCGGATGGCCGCGGAGGCGTCGAGGGCGAGCTGCGCGACGCCCTCGCCGAGGTGCTCGACGAGATCCTCCCCGAGGCGTTCGCGACGGTGAAGGAGGCCTGCCGCCGCCTGGTCGGGACGAAGGTCGACGTGACCGGCCGCGAGCTGGTCTGGGACATGGTGCCCTACGACGTGCAGCTCATGGGCGGCATCGAGCTGCACCTGGGGAAGATCGCCGAGATGGCCACGGGCGAGGGCAAGACGCTGGTCGCCACGCTCCCGCTCTACCTGAACGCGCTCGCCGGCCGCGGCGCGCACCTCGTGACGGTCAACTCGTACCTCGCCCGCCGCGACTCGCAGTGGATGGGGCACGTCTACAAGTGGCTTGGCCTCTCCGTCGGCTGCATCGACGACTCCGAGCCGGGCACGCCGGAGCGCCGCCAGGCGTATCTCGACGACATCACCTACGGCACGAACAACGAGTTCGGCTTCGACTACCTGCGCGACAACATGGTCGTGCGGCTCGACCAGAAGGTCCAGCGACCGCACTACTTCGCCATCGTCGACGAGGTGGACTCGGTGCTGATCGACGAGGCGCGGACGCCGCTCATCATCTCGGGCCCGGTGGGGAACGAGAACGACGCGATGTACTTCGAGCACAACGCGGCCGTCGCCCGCCTCGTGGCGAAGCAGACGCAGCTCGCGAACGCGCTCGTCGCCGAGGCGGAGAAGCTGCTGGGGGACGATGACAGCCGCGCCGCCGCGCTCGCGCTGTACAAGGCGCAGCTCGGCAGCCCGAAGAACAAGCGCCTCCTGAAATTGCTCCAGGAGCCGGGGATCAAGCAGCTCGTGCAGAAGCAGGAGCTCGATGTCATCTCCGACCGGCGGCTGCCGCCGAGCAAGCAGCAGTACCGGGACATCGAGGAGGACCTCCTCTTCGTCATCGACGAGAAGGGGCACGCGGTCCACCTGACGGATCGCGGCGTCGATTTCATGGCGCCGACCGACCACGAGGCGTTCATCCTCCCGGACATCTCCGAGCAGGTGCACCGGATCGACCACGACCCGGACCTCACGCCGGAGGAGAAGCTCGCCGAGCGGCACCAGATCGAGGTCGAGTACGCGCAGAAGAGCGAGAAGCTGAACATCGTCCACCAGCTCCTGCGCGCGCACGCCCTGTACGAGAAGGACGTGAACTACGTCGTGCAGGACGGCGAGGTGCTCATCGTCGACGAGTTCACCGGCCGCACGATGCCGGGGCGCCGCTGGTCGGAGGGGCTCCACCAGGCGGTGGAGGCCAAGGAAGGGGTGCACGTGAAGGGCGAGACCCAGACGCTCGCCACGATCACGATCCAGAACTACTTCCGCATGTACGACAAGCTTGCCGGCATGACCGGTACGGCCGAGACGGAAGAGGGCGAGTTCTACGAGATCTACAAGCTCGAGGTCGCGGTCATCCCGACCAACAAGCCGTGCATCCGCGACGACCGGCAGGACCTCGTGTACAAGACGCGGCGCGAGAAGTACAACGCGATCGTCGAGGAGACGCAGCGGCTGCACGAGCTCGGGTTCCCGGTGCTCGTCGGCACGACGAGCGTCGAGGCGTCGGAGACGCTGTCGAAGCTCTTCCAGCGCGCGGGGCTCAAGCACAACGTGCTGAACGCGAAGTACCACCAGCGCGAGGCGGAGATCGTCGCCGGCGCGGGGCAGCTCGGCGCGGTGACGATCGCGACGAACATGGCCGGCCGCGGCACCGACATCAAGCTCGGCGACGGCGTGCGCGACCCGAAGCCGTCGCAGGTGGACGATCCCGATGGCAAGCCGATCGACGTCGAGGAGATCGGCGGCCTGCACATCATCGGCTCGGAGCGGCACGAGTCGCGGCGCATCGACCGGCAGCTCCGCGGGCGCTCGGGGCGCCAGGGCGATCCGGGGGCGTCGCAGTTCTTCCTGTCGCTCGAGGACGACCTGATGCGCCTCTTCGGCTCGGAGCGCATCGCCAAGCTGATGGACCGCCTCGGGGCGAAGGATGGCGAGGTGCTCACGCACCCGCTCATCACCCGCTCGATCGAACAGGCGCAGAAGCGCGTCGAGCTGCAGAACTTCCAGGCGCGCAAGCGGCTCCTCGAGTACGACGACGTGATGAACCAGCAGCGCGAGGTGATCTACTCGCTGCGCACCTTCGCGCTGGAGGGGGGCGAGGAGCTGAAGGGCGAGGCGCTGAAGATGATCGAGAAGGCGATCACGCAGCGCGTCGACACGACGCTCGCCGAGTACGAGACGGCCGAGGAGTGGGACATCCCGCTCCTCCAGCAGGACCTGCTCATGCACTACCTGGTGCAGGTGCCCGAGCTGGAGAACCCCGACCACCGGCCGACGACGGAGGAGGGGCTGACGCAGGCCGCGGTCGAGGCGGCGCGGCGGGGGTTCCAGGCGAAGCTCGACAGCCTCAATCAGCACAAGGACGAGGAGGGGCACGGCTACGCCGACCGGCTGCTCTCGCTCGTCATGCTCAACGTGCTGGACGAGAAGTGGAAGGACCACCTCTACGATCTCGACCAGCTCCGCAACTCGATCCACTACCGCTCGTGGGGGCAGCAGGACCCGCTCATCGAGTACAAGCAGGA
>CAMLIT010000103.1 GCA_946480295.1 uncultured Gemmatimonadota bacterium | reverse complement strand
TCGACGACGTCCTCCTCCGAGACCTCGAGCGCGCCCCCCTCGACCATCACGATCGAGTCGCGCGAGCCGGCGACGACCAGCTCGATGTCGCTGTAGGCGAGCTGCTGGAAGGTCGGATCGAGGATCCACTTCCCCTGCACGCGGCCGACGCGCACGCCGGCGATGGGGCCGGCGAAGGGGATCTTCGACGCGTTCAGCGCGAACGACGCCGCGAGCAGCGCCAGCACGTCGGGCGGGTTCTCCTGGTCGGCGGAGATGACGTAGATGAAGACCTGCACCTCGTTCTTGAAGTGCTCCGGGAAGAGCGGCCGGATGGACCGGTCGACGATGCGCGCCGAGAGGATCTCCTTGTCACTCGGCCGCCCTTCGCGCTTGATGTACCCGCCGGGGATCTTGCCGGCCGAGTAGGTCCGCTCGCGGTATTCGACGGTCAGCGGAAAGAACGGGAGGGGGCTCTGGTTCTCGCTCACCGTCACCGACGCCAGCACCATGGTACCGCCGAACTGCACCAGGCAGGATCCCGCCGCCTGCTTCGCCATGCGCCCCGTCTCGATGACGAGCTTGCGCCCCGCGAACGTCTTCTCGATGCGTTGCATCATTTCCGTTTGCCTTGGAGGGAATACAAAACGCGCGGGCCGCAATGATTGCGCCCGCGCGGTCCAGTTCCAGTTCGTTCAGTACCGCAGGCCGAGATCCTGGACGAGCTGCCGATAGCCCTCGACGTCGGTCCGCTTGAGATAGTTGAGGAGGCGACGACGCTTCCCGACCATCTTCAGCAGCCCACGGCGCCCGTGGTGATCCTTCTTGTGCGTGCGGAAATGGTCGGTCAGGTAGTTGATCCGCTCCGTGAGCAGCGCGACCTGCACGCGGGCCGATCCGGTGTCGTTCTCGTTGATGCGGTACTTCTGAAGGGTCGCCGTCTTGTCGAAAGCCATGACTGGGAACTGGTGAGCGCCGCCACGGTGGCGGCCGTTATCGCCGTTTTTCGCAGACTCGAAACTTACCGCGCCGGTAAGACGGTGTAAAGGGAAGACTTAGCCAAACAGCCGAGCCACCCATCCGAACAGCCGGCCGAAGAGATCGTGGGTGTCGTTGTACATCACCATCACGAAGAGCAGCGCGATCGCCAGCAGCCCGAATCGCAGGATGTACTCCCGCGTCCGCAGGCTGAACGGGCTTCCCTTCGCCGACTCCACCACGTTCAGCAGGATCTGCCCCCCGTCGAGGATCGGGATCGGCAGCAGGTTGAGGATCGCCACGTTGATGCTGAGGAAGGCGATCAGCCAGAAGAGCTGCTCCGGCCCGCTCCGCGCCGCCTGGACCGATACGCGCGTGATGGCGACCGGCCCGCCCAGGTTGCGCACCGAGAGCTCGCCGGTGAACAGCTTCTTGACGAACCCGACGATCGATGCCGAGGTGACCCAGGTGGCGCGCGCGCCGGCTTCCACCGCCTCCACCGGCCCGACGGGCTGCCGGCCCACGGGGTCCCGCGGCGCCGCCCCGATCTTCCCGACCTGCTTCGGCGTCCCGGTCGCCGAGTCCTGCGCCTGCACCGCCCGTGGCGTGACGGTCAGGGTCCGGAGCGCTCCGCCCCGCGCCACCTCGAAGGTGAGCGGGGTGTTCGGCGACTGGCTCACCCGGTTCACGAGGTCGAACCAGCTCCGCACCGGCGCGCCGCCGATCGACACCACGCTGTCGCCCGCCTGGAAGCCCGCCGCCGCCGCGCGGTCGCCCGGGATGATCGAGTCCATCACGGCCGGGATGTAGTAGTCGATCGCCTCGGCGACGTCGTCAGGCGACGTGCCCCGCCCGAGGGCGACGCGGACCGTGCCGCGCTGGGTCGCGAAGGTCACCGCGCCCTGGCTGCCCACGATCTCCTTCTCCACGTCGTTCCAGGTGCGCACCGGCACGCCGTTCACCGCGCGCACGGTGTCGCCCGGCTGGAGCTGCGCCAGCGCCGGCGCGCTCGCCGGCGGATGGACCGAGCCCACCACCCGAGTCTCGACGACGCTCCTGCCGTAGTGGAACGCGAGCACGACGGACACGACGAAGCCGAGCAGGATGTTCATCGTCACGCCGGCGATCATGATGATGATCCGCGCCCAGAGCGGTTTGCTCTCGAACAGCCGGTGCTCGGGAACGGGCTTCGGGCCGAAGGGCATCAGCGCCTCCGGGTCGTAGTCCGCGTCCGCCTCGCCGCGCCGCGACGCCGCCTCGCTCCCGCCCTCGATGAACGCCATCTCGTCGTCGTGGCGCGACGCCATGCGCACGAAGCCGCCGAGGGGGAGCACGTTGAGCGTGTACTCCGTCTCGCCGAAGCGGTGATGCCACAGCGACGGCCCGAAGCCGATGGCGAAGCGCGGCGCGTAGACGCCCGTCGCCTTGGCGGCGAGGAAGTGCCCGAACTCGTGCACGAAGATCACGAGCCCGAAGACGAGGAGCGGAGCGAGGATCGCTAGCATCGGAACCGTTCCAGCACGAGACGTCTGGCGGCGGCATCGGCCGCGAGGATCGCCTCGCGGCTGTCCCCGGCCTCGTCGGACAGCACCCCCAGTGCCGCCGCCACCGCCCGGGAAATATCGGTGAAGCGCAGACGGCCCTCGAGGAAGAGCGCCACCGCCTGTTCGTTCGCCGCGTTGAACACCGCCGGCGCCGCTCCGCCCCGGCGCCCCGCGTCGATCCCCAGCCGCAGCATCGGGAAGGCGTCGAGGCGCACCGGCTCGAAGGTCAGCGGCGAGAGCTCCACCGGGTCGAAGGGTGGTACCCCGGTGTCGGGCACACGCTCCGGGTGGGTCAGCGCGTACAGCACCGGCAGCTCCATGCTCGGCACGCCGAGCTGCGCGAGCACGCTGCCGTCCACGAACTCGACGAACGAGTGCACCACGCTCTGCGGGTGCACCACCACCTCGATCCGGTCGTAGGGGAGACCGAAGAGGAAGTGCGCCTCGATCACCTCCAGCGCCTTGTTCGCCAGCGTCGCGCTGTCGACGGTGATCTTGCGGCCCATGCGCCAGGTGGGGTGGCGGAGCGCGTCATCGAGCGTCGCCCGCTCGAGCTGCTCGCGGCTCCACTGGCGGAAGGGGCCGCCCGAGGCGGTGACGATGACGCGCCGGACGCTGACCCCCGGACGCCCCGCGATGCACTGCAGGATGGCGCTGTGTTCGCTGTCCACCGGCACGACCTCGCCTCCACCCTGGCGCGAGGCGCGGCTCACGAGCTCGCCCGCCATGACGAGCGTCTCCTTGTTCGCCAGGGCGACGCGCTTCCCCCGCTGCAGCGCCGCGAGGGTGGCGTCGAGGCCGGCCGCGCCGACGACGGCGTTCAGCACGATGTCCACGTCGTCGCGCGTCGCCGCCGTCACCAGCGACTCGGTGCCGCAGCACCACACGTTGTCTTCGCGCCAGGGACCGACGGTGCCGCTCTCGTTCACGATCCCGACGAAGCTGGGTCGGAACTGCTCCGCCTGCTCCCGCAGGAGCGCGGCGTTGCTGAAGGCCGTGAGCGCCGCGACCCGGAACCGCTCCCGTTGCCGGCCCAGCACGCGCAGCGCCGTCGTCCCGATGCTCCCCGTCGAGCCGAGGATCGCCACGCCCCGCGCGGTCATGGTGCCCAGACCAGCAGCCAGGTGAGCAGCGCGTACGAGACCGGGAGCACGAACAGCAGGCTGTCGATGCGATCGAGGACGCCGCCGTGGCCAGGGATCAGGTGCGAGCTGTCCTTCACCCCCGCCTCTCGCTTGAGCAGCGACTCCACCAGGTCCCCGAGCTGCGCCGCGACGCTGACGACGACGCCGAAGACGATCACGCCCGCGCCGCTCATGGCGAGGTGCGTCGCGGGGCGCAGCACGAACTGGAGATACAGCCAGGCGATGATCACGCTCGTCAGCAGTCCGCCCCACGCGCCAGCCACCGTCTTTCCCGGGCTCACCGCGGGGATGAGCTTGCGCTTGCCGAAGGCGCGGCCGATGAAATACGCGCCGATGTCGGTGCCCCAGGTGAGGAGCAACGGCAGGATGAGCAGCAGCCCGCCGGCGGGAATGCCGATCGCTCCCGACCCGACCGGCACCTGCACCGCGCCGATCGTGTAGTCATGATAACGGATCGCGTAGCCGAAGCTCAGCATCCCGCCCGTATAGACGATCCCGAGCACGGTGGAGGAGACGGCGCCGAGCGGCTTGCCGTCCACCCCACGCAGCCAGATCGCCAGCGCGAGGAGCACGAGCACGGCGAGCGGGAGGGCGAACATCGGGAAGGGCAGCAGCCCCAGGTAGTGCGCGTGCACCGCCAGGGGCACGATGCCGGCGAGGGCGATGCCCAGGTCGTCGAGGGGCGTGAGCCCGTCGGCGCGCGCCAGGCGGAAGAACTCCCAGGCGGCGAGCGCCGACGCGATCGCGAGGAGGGCCGCCAGCGGCCAGCTCCCCGCGAGCACGATGAGGAGGGCGAGCGGCGCGGCGACGATCGAGAAGAGGACGCGGCGTGTCAGCTCCGACACGCGGGCCCTCTCAGACTTCCATGATCTCGGCCTCTTTGGCCTTGATCATCTCGTCGATCTTGTGGATGTAGTCGTCGTGCAGCTTCTGGAGCTCCTTCTCCGCGTGCTTCACGTCGTCCTCGCTGACGCCCTGCATCTTCTTCAGCGTGTCGCGGGCGTGCGTGCGCGCGTGGCGGATCGCGATCCGGCCATCCTCCGCGTACTTGTGCACGACCTTCACGAGCTCCTTGCGCCGCTGCTCGTTCATGGACGGCAGCGGGACGCGGATCACGTTCCCCTGCGAGGCGGGATCGAGGCCGAGATCCGCCTCGCGGATCGCCTTCTCGACCGCCTTCGTCTGCCCCTTGTCGAAGGGGGTGACGATGAGGACGCGCGGCTCCGGCGCGTTCACCGTCGCCACCTGGTTCAGCGGCAGCAGCGAGCCGTATGCCTCGACGCGCACCGTGTCGAGCATGCTCGGCGACGCCTTGCCGGAGCGGACGGACTGGAACTCCTTGCGCGTGCCGTCCACGGCCTTGTCCATCTGGGCGCGCGTGTCCTTCAGGATCTGCGGGATAGTGCTCATCGGACCAGGGTGCCCACGCGCTCGCCGCGAACCGCGCTCACGATCGCGCCAGGGCGGTGAATGTTGAGGACGATCAGCGGCAGCTGATTCTCCTTGCACAACGTGATCGCCGTCTGGTCGATCACCTTGAGCTCCTCCAGCATCACATCGCGATAGCTGATCTCGTCGTAGAACTTCGCGTTCGGGTCCCGCTTGGGGTCGGCCGAGTAGACCCCTTCGACGCTGGTCGCCTTGATGATGACGTCGGCCTTGATCTGGATGGCGCGCAGCACCGCGGCGGTGTCGGTGGAAAAGTACGGGTTCCCCGTGCCGCCGGCAAAGATCACCGTGCGCCCCTTCTCGAGGTGGCGCACGGCGCGCCGCCGGATGTAGGGCTCCGCGAGCTCCTCCATCCGGATCGCGGTCATCACGCGCGTGTCGATCCCCTTGCGCTCGAGCACGTCCTGCACGGCGAGGCCGTTGATGATCGTGCCGAGCATCCCCATGTAGTCGGCGCTCACCCGGTCCATCCCCATCTTCGAGAGCTGGCTGCCACGGATGATGTTGCCGCCCCCGATGACGAGGCCGACCGAGGCGCCGATGGCCGAGAGTTGCACCACCTCGTCGGCCAATCGGCTGATCGTGTCGAAGTCGAACGGCCCGGCCCCCTTGTCTCCGGCGAGCGCCTCGCCGGAGAGCTTCAGGAGGATTCGCGGGTAGCGCAGGCCGGCCGCAGTCGCCGTCACGCCTCGCCCAGCTGGTAACGGACGAACCGGCGCACCTGGATGTTCTCGCCGACCTTGCCCGACGTCTCCTTGATCAGCTCCCCGATCGTCTTCTTCGGCTCGCGGACCCAGGGCTGGTTGAGCAGGGTGACGTCCTTGTAGTACGCCTCGATCTTCCCCTCGACGATCTTGGGGACGATGTTCGCCGGCTTGCCGCTCGCCTTGACCTGCTCCTCGGCGATGCGGCGCTCGCGCTCGATCACCTCGGCGGGCACGCCCTCCTTGTCCACCGCCAGCGGCGCCGCCGCGGCGATGTGCTCGGCGATCGACTTCACGAGGTTCTTGAAGTCGTCGGTGCGCGCGACGAAGTCCGTCTCGCAGTTGACCTCGACCATTACGCCCACCTTGTGGTTGTGGTGGATGTAGCTGCCGATGATCCCCTCGCTCGCGGCGCGGCCGGCGCGCTTCTCCGCCTTGGCGATCCCCTTCTTCCGCAGGTGCTCGACGGCCTTCTCGACGTCGCCGTTCGTCTCCTCGAGCGCCTTCTTGCACTCCATCATGCCGGCGCCGGTGCGCTGCCGGAGCTCCTGCACTTCCTTCGCGCTGATTGTCGCAGCCATCTCTTTCGCGTCCTTCGTTCGTGGAAACGCCGCCGGTGGATGCCGGCGGCGTATTGAGTTTAGTCGACCCGGGTCGGCGGAGCGAGGCGCCCGTGGCGCCGCGCACTCGCCGTCAGCCTCACTCGGCCGCTTCCGTCTCGCCCTCGCCGCCTGCCTCGGTGCCCGCCTCGGCCTCGCCCTCTTCACCCGGCGCCTTCAGCCGGGCGGCGATCGCCTCCGGCTTCGCCCGCCGGCGCCGCGGACGGCGACGGCGCTTCTTGTCACCCTCGCCCTCCGGCTCCGCGCCGCGGTCCGAGCTGTAGGTGTAGCTCTCGCCCTCCTCGACCTCCTCGCGGATCGGCGCCTCGCGCCGGGCCTCGAGGATCGCGTCGGCGATCGCCTTCGTGATCAGCTCCACCGAGCGGATCGCGTCGTCGTTGCCGGCGATCGGGACCGTGATCTGGTCCGGGTCGGCGTTGGTGTCCACGATGCCGATGATCGGGATGCCGAGCTTGTTCGCCTCGCTGACGGCGATGCGCTCCTTCTTCGTGTCGACGACGAACATGAGCCCGGGCAGCCGCGTCATGTTCTTGATGCCCGCGAGGTACTTGCTGAGCTTCTCGCGCTCGCGCGAGAGCATCAGCTGCTCCTTCTTGGTGTAGTTCTCGAACTCGCCGCCGGCCTCGCCGCCCGCCTCGAGCTCCTTCATGCGGCGGATCTGCTTCTTGACCGTCTGGAAGTTCGTGAGGAGGCCGCCGAGCCAGCGCTCGGTGATGAACATCGCGCCGCAGCGCTCCGCCTCCTCGCGCACGATCCCGGCGAGCTGGGTCTTCGTGCAGACGAAGAGCACGTTCTCGCCGCGCAGGATGACCTCGCGCACCAGCTTCTGCGCGAGCTCGATCTGCCGGAGGGTCTTCTGGAGGTCGATGATGTGAATCCCGTTGCGCTCGGCGAAGATGAAGCGGCGCATCTTGGGATTCCAGCGACGGGTCTGGTGCCCGAAATGGACACCGGCAGCGAGAAGCTGCTCGAGATTCGGCTGCTGACTGGTCGGGACTACCGGGGTCGTCATGGTGTCGTGATCTCTACTGGTTGAGCCTCCGCTGTCGTCATCGTCCCGCACGACCGATCGCTCGGCACCAGTGGAGACTCGAACAGCGTGTGGGATGAACTGCAATCACGCGTACTTCGTCTTTGGTCCTTGGTTCTTGGCGAGCCGCTCGGGAGGCCATCGCATCGCGTCCTGAGGCACGCCAAGAACCAACTACCAATGACCAACAGCGTCTTCTATCGCTTCGAGAACTGGAACCGCTTCCGTGCCTTCGGCCGGCCCGGCTTCTTGCGCTCGACGGCGCGCGCATCGCGCGTGAGCAGGCCGAGGTCGCGCAGCTTGCGGCGGTGCCCCTCGTCCATCTTCACGAGCGCCCGAGCCACCGCGAGCCGGAGCGCGCCGGCCTGGCCGGTGGTGCCGCCCCCTTCCACGTTCGCCTTCACGTCGAAGCGGCCCAGCGTGTCGGTCGCCACGAAGGCCTGCTGGATCGCCGTGACGAGCGCCGGACGCGGGAAGTAGTCGCCGAGCGTGCGGCCGTTGACGTCCCACTTGCCCGAGCCAGGCTTCACGTACACCCGGCAGACCGCTTCCTTGCGGCGGCCGATCGCATGAATCTGAGTGTCCGCCATGGATTACTTCTCGCTCTTGGTGAAGGTGAGCGGCGTGGGCTGCTGGGCGACGTGCGGATGCTCGGCACCCGCGTAGACGCGCAGCTTCCGGCGCAGGACCTGGCGGCCCAGCGTGGACTTCGGGAGCATGCCGTGCACGGCCTTCTCGATCACCCGCTCGGGATGCTTGGCGAGCATCGAGGCGAAGGGGATCATGCGGTCGTGGCCCATGTACCCGGAGTGCGTGAAGTACGCCTTCTGCTCGGCCTTGCGGCCGGTGACCTTCACCTTGGACGCGTTGATGACGATGACGTTGTCACCGGTGTCCATGTGCGGCGTGAAGATCGCCTTGTGCTTGCCACGAATGATCTTCGCGACTTCCGCGGCGAGACGCCCGAGCACCATCCCCTCGGCGTCCACGACGTACCAGCGCTGCTGGATGTCGCGCGGTGTGGCGGTGAACGTTTTCATGTACCGACCTGACGAAGTGGGTCCTGCGCCTCACCGGTGCGTAGTGCAACCCGGGTCTCGGCCGCCATCTAAGGCGTTTTGCGACAGACTTTTAACGTAGGCAGGCCGGGGGATAGTGTCAACGGGAGCACCAGGGCGACAGACGGAGCAGGCACCAACGGCTGAACACGGATCGGAACGGATGGAACGGATCGGGGGGATGGGCGGAACCGCAGTTCGAAAAAGCCAGCTTCTCAGCCGACCGGCCGCACCAAGCGGAGTCGTGATGCCCCAGAGGGCGATCCGCGCCGATCCGTGCAGTTCATCCGTGAGATCCGCGTTCCCTCGGCCGTGATGCGGGCATGAGAGCGATCCCCTCGCACAGCGGTAGTGGCCAGGGGTGAGCTCGTCCCTCGTCCCTCGTCCCGCGTCCCTACTCGCTCCCCACCACCGCCAACCACTTCCCATCCCCGCTCACCGCCAGCCGCGAGATCCCGCGCACGCCCCAGCGCCCGAGATCGGCCCACGGCCGCCACGTCCCGCCCGACAGCCGGAAGAGCTTCCCGCCCTGCCCGGCGACGGCCGTCCCGTCCGGCAGCCACGCCACGTAGTCGCTCCCCGGCAGCATCGTCGCGAGCTTCACCACGACCAGCATCCCGCCCACCGACTGTTCCAGGTCCAGGAGCCGCAGCGACCAGGTGCCGTCGCGCTCGTGCTGGAGGAAGGAGATGGCGCGTCGTCCCGGCACGCGCTGGAGAGAGCGCCCCACGCCGTGCGTGACGACCTGGGTCGCGCCCGTCGAGCGGTCGGCGATCTCGAGCGTGTTCGGGTTGCCGAGCACGTAGAGCACGACCGACTGCGAGTCCACCCACGCGTGATAGCCGACCGGCGCGATGTGCGCGAACAGGAGCGACGGCGACGTACCGTCGAGCCGGAAGCTCCACAGCCGCTGCGTCGAGTCGCGCTCGACCCGCACGACCGAGAAGCGCTGGCCGCCGGGCATCACCGTCGGCGAGTACTCGCTCTCCGGCGTCGCGGTCACCCTGGTCGTGGTTCCCGTCGCGAGGTCGTACCGAAAGATGTCCGCCTGTCCGTCGGCGCGGATGGAGGTGTAGAGGAGCGCCGAGTCTCCCGGCACGAACGACGGCTGGTTGTCGTAGCCCGGACGCCTGGTGACGTTCGCCGGACGCCCCACGCTCGCGCCGCGCGCCACGCGAGAGAGCGGGACGAGGTAGATATCCGTCCCCGGCGGGTCGCCCTGCGCCCCCGCCCCGGAGGCGAGGACCACGAGCGGCAGGAGGAGGCACCCCGCGCGGGCGATCGCGCGCGCGATGCTCACTCCAGCTCCAGCAGCGTGGCGCCCTTCTCCACCGCGGTGCCCGGCGTGGCGACGATGCGCTTCACCGTGCCGGACGCGGACGCGCGGAGCTCGTTCTCCATCTTCATCGCCTCCATGACGACGAGTCCCTGCCCCGCGTGCACCTGGTCGCCCTCCTGCACGTTCACGCGCACGATGAGGCCGGGCATCGGCGCGACGAGGGCTGCCGGTCCCGCCGCCTTCGCCGCCGCTCCCGACAGCTCGCGGATCGCGCGCGTGCGCTCGTCGAGCGCCTCGACCTGGAAGCGGTAGCCTCCCACCTCGAGCGTGTACTGCCCGCGGGCGCTCCCGCGCCGCATCACGACGCGATGCACCTCGTCGCCGATGGTGAGCAGGCGCACCGGCGTGCCCTCGACCTCGGCGATGTGCGCGCGGACTCCCGCGCCGTCCACCTGCACGTCCTCGCCGTCCACCACCACCTCGCGCTCGGCGTCGCCGACGCGCACCGTGTATCTCATGCGGCCTCCGGGGGGGGCACCAGCTCGCAGACCGTCTCCACGTGGGCGGTCTGCGGGAACATGTCGAATCCGAGAAGCGACGCGACGCGGTAGCTCGGCATCCGCGCCAGGTCGCGCGCGAGCGTCGCGGGGTTGCAGCTCACGTACACGATCGCGCGCGGCGACTTGCGCGAGCGCTCCAGCAGCGCCGTCACGCGCTCGTCCACGCCCGTGCGCGGCGGATTGAGCAGCACGACCTCGGCGGGCAGGGCGCGCGGCAGGAGCTCCTCGACGCGCCCGGCGAGCGAGCGCGAGCCGGCCGGCAGGCGCGCGGCGCAGCGAGCGGCCGCCTCGCGATCCAGCTCGATCGCCGTCACGAGAATCCCACTGCCGGCGAGCGGCGCCGCCGTGTCGCCCGTCCCGGCGTACGCGTCCACGACCGTGGCCGGGGCGTGCGACCTGACGCGGTCGAGCACGTGTGCGCGCAGCCGCGCGGCGACGCCGGCGTTCACCTGGCCAAACGAGGCCCCGGCCGTCGCGTCGCCGCGCTCGTTCACCAGCCGCCGCGACTGCCCCTCCGGCTTCCACCAGAGCGCGACTGCCGACGGCACCGCGGCGAAGAACTCGTCGCGCGCGGGCCACTCGCGCGCGCCCTCCATCACGATCGCGCTCCCACCCGGCACGAGGCGCACGGAGGCGCGCAGCTCGTCGGCGTCGGGGAAGAGCCCGGCGGCCGCGATCACCTCGCGCCAGGTCGCGAGGACGCGCTCGTCGGTGATCGGGCAGTCCTCCAGCGCGAACACGCCGACGGGGTCGTCGTACGGGTGCAGGCCGGCGATCCAGCCGAATGGCTGGCGGCGCATCGCCATGGTGAGCTTCGTGCGGTAGCGCCACTCGCGCTCGCTCGGCACGACCTCCGGCAGCTCCACCTGCCGCTTCCCGATGCGCTGGAGCGCGTCGCGGATGATCCCGGCCTTCGCCGCGAGCTGCGCGGCGTAGCCGAGGTGCTGCACCTGGCAGCCGCCGCACCGGTCCACCACGTAATGCCGGCAGGGCGGCTCGACGCGCGCCGGCGAGGGGCGCAGCAGGGCGTCCAGCTCGCCGCGCGCGAAGCGCTTCTGCCGTTCGAGGCGCACCCGTGCGAGGTCGCCGGGGGCGGTGCGCGGCACGAAGACGACGACGCCCTCCGTGCGGCCGACGCCGTCGCCGCCGGCGGCGATCGAGTCGATCTCGAGCTCCGTCGTCCCGGTCGTCACCGCAGGGCGTCCAGCCGCGCGGCGCGCGTCCACGCGCTCTGCGCGCCATCGTTTGGCTCCGCTCCGGCGGCGGCCGCCGCGCTCCGCGGCGACAGCCGATCGCGGTCGGCGAGGAGCGCCGCGGCGACGGCGGCGGCGCGCGCGACGTCGTCCGGGGGGCGTACGCCCACCAGCTCGGCGAGGTGCGCCTCCAGCCACTGGATCGAGAACGCGCCGCGCCGGAAGTCCGCGTTCTCCATCATGCGCAGGTGGAAGTCGCGCGACGTCTCCACCCCGTCCACGACGAGCTCCGTCAGCGCCCGGTGCATGCGCGCGATCGCCTGCTCGCGCGACGGCGCCCAGACGATGAGCTTCGCGAGCATGGGGTCGTAGAAGAGCGAGATCTCGCTGCCGACCTCGATCCCGCCGTCCCACCGGACGCCGGGCCCCGACGGGAGGTGGAGGTAGCCGACGCGCCCGGTGGACGGCAGGAAGCCGTTCGCCGGGTCCTCGCTCGTTATGCGGCACTCCATCGCCCACCCGCGGGGGACGATCTCCTCCTGCCGGAAGGGGAGGCGCTCCCCCGCCGCGATGCGGATCTGCCACTGCACGATGTCGATCCCCGTGACGAGCTCCGTCACCGGGTGCTCCACCTGCAGGCGCGTGTTCATCTCGAGGAAGTAGAAGCGGCCGTCCGCGTCGAGCAGGAACTCGCAGGTCCCGGCGTTCACATAACCGGCGGCGCGCGCCGCCCGCACCGCCGTCTCGCCCATCGCGCGGCGGATCTCCGGCGTGACGGCGACGCTCGGCGCCTCCTCGATCATCTTCTGGTGCCGCCGCTGGATCGAGCACTCGCGCTCGTTCAGCGAGAGCATCGTCCCGTGGCTGTCGCCGAGCACCTGGATCTCCACGTGCCGCGGGCCGGTGATGTACTTCTCGACATAGACCGCGTCGTCGCCGAAGGCGTTCTTCGCCTCGCGCCGCGCCGTCTCGAGGGACGAGGCCATCTCCTTCGGCTCGCGCACCACGCGCATCCCCTTCCCGCCGCCGCCCGCCGCCGCCTTGAGCAGCACGGGGTAGCCGAAGCGCTCGGCGATCGCCCGCGCCTCCGCCTCGTCGGCCAGCGGCTCGGTCGTCCCCGGCACCACGGGCACGTCGGCGCCGATCGCGAGCTGCCGTGCCGCCGTCTTGCTGCCCATCGCGGCGATCGCCTCCGCCGGCGGCCCGATGAAGACGAGGCCCGCGTCGCGCACGGCGCGGGCGAACCACTCCCGCTCGGAGAGGAAGCCGTAGCCGGGGTGGATCGCCTGTGCGCCGACCTGCTTCGCGGCGGCGATGATCCGCTCGCCGTCGAGATAACTCTGCGCCGACGGGGCCGGCCCGACGTTCACCGCCTCGTCGGCCTCGCGCACGTGCGGCGCGCGCACGTCGGCGTCGCTGTAGATGGCCACCGAGCGGATGCCGAGCTCCCGGCACGCCCGCACGACGCGCAGCGCGATCTCGCCGCGGTTGGCGATGAGGATCTTGGAGAACATCAGGGTCGAGGGGCGAGTGTCGAGGGTCGAGATGAGTTGTCGATGCGCATGGAGGCTCCGTCTCGACCCTCTACCCCCGACCCTCGCCCCTCACAGCGGAATGTTCCCATGCTTCTTCGGCGGATTGCGGTCTCGTTTGGTGCGCAGGGTCTCGAGGGCGTCGATCAGGCGCGGGCGGGTGTCGCGCGGGTCGATGATGTCGTCGAGGAAGCCGCGGCTCGCCGCGACGTAGGGGTGCGCGAACTTCTGTCGGTATTCCTCGATCTTCGCGTCCGTCGCCGCGTCGGGCTCGGGGCTGTCGTTGATCTCCTTGCGGAAGAGGATCTCCACCGCCCCCTTCGGCCCCATGACGGCGATCTCCGCCGTCGGCCAGGCCACGTTGTAGTCGCCGCGGATGTGCTTCGACGACATGACGTCGTAGGCACCGCCGTACGCCTTGCGCGTGATCACCGTCAGCTTGGGGACCGTCGCCTCGCAGTAGGCGAAGAGCAGCTTCGCGCCGTGCTTGATGATCCCCCCATGCTCCTGCGCCAGGCCGGGGAGGAATCCCGGCACGTCCTCGAAGGTCACGATGGGGATGTTGAACGCGTCGCAGAAGCGGATGAACCGGGCCGCCTTCAACGAGGCGTTGATGTCGAGCACCCCCGCGAGCACCGCCGGCTGATTCGCCACCACGCCGACGCTGTACCCGCCGAGGTGCGCGAAGCCGCAGATGATGTTCTGGCCGTAGTCGCGCTGCACCTCGTAGAACTCGCCGTCGTCGATCACGCGCCGGATGACCTCGTGCATGTCGTACGGCCGGTTCGGGTTGTCGGGGACGACGTCGAGCAGCGCCTCGTCGCGGCGGTCGCGCGGGTCGGTGCCGCGTCCGCGCGGCGGGTCCTCCAGGTTGTTCGACGGGATGTAGCGGAACAGCTCGCGGATGGCCTGGAGGCAGACGGGCTCCGAGTCGAAGGCGAAGTGCGCCACGCCGGACGTCCCCGCGTGCGTGTCGGCGCCGCCGAGCTGCTCCATCGTCACGTCCTCGTGGGTCACCGTCTTCACGACGTTCGGCCCCGTGACGAACATGTACGAGCTGCCGCGGACCATGTACGTGAAGTCGGTGATCGCCGGCGAGTACACGGCGCCGCCGGCGCACGGGCCGAGGACGGCGGAGATCTGCGGCACGACGCCCGAGGCGAGCGTGTTGCGCAGGAAGATGTCGGCGTAGCCGCCTAACGAGAGAACGCCCTCCTGGATCCGCGCGCCCCCGGAGTCGTTCAGGCCGATGACCGGCGCGCCGTTGCGCACCGCCAGATCCATGATCTTGCAGATCTTCTCGGCGAAGGTCTCCGACAGCGAGCCGCCGAACACCGTGAAGTCCTGCGAGAACACGTACACCAGCCGCCCGTCGATCCGCCCGTAGCCGGTGACGACGCCATCGCCGTAGACCTGCTGCGCCTCGAGTCCGAAGTCGTGCGAGCGGTGCAGCACGAAGCGGTCGAACTCGACGAAGCTGCCCTCGTCGAGGAGCAGGTCGAGGCGCTCCCGCGCCGACAGCTTGCCCTTCGCGTGCTGCGCCTCGAGGCGCGCCTTCCCTCCCCCCAGCTCCGATTCGGCGATCCGGCGCTCGAGCAGTTCGAGCTTGTCGCGCATTGTCATGGTCGGAAAAGCTAGCCCGCCCCGAGTGCCCGAGCCAGCCAGCACGAAAAAGCGCAGCGCCCGGTGGGTGTCCCCACCGGGCGCTGCGCGTGCCGAACGCTGCGGCTCGTCTGGCGGCTTACGCCGTCTCCGGCACCGCGGCTTCGCTCTCCTCGGTGTGCACCGTCGGCGGCGTCTCCGGACGCGGCGGCTGCTCCTCGGGGATGTTCGTCACGGCGAGCACGATCCGGCGATGGATCGGGTCGACCTCGAGGACGCGCATCTCGAGGTTCATCCCGTCGTACACGACGTCGGCCGGGCTGTTGACCTGCTTGCCCGTCGGCGAGAGCTGCGAGATGGGGACGAAGCCCTCGATGTCGTTGCCGATGTCCACGACGACGCCCTTGTCCATCAGGCGGACGACCTTGCCCGTCACGTCGGTGCCGACGGGGTAGGTCTCGCCGATGCGGAGCCACGGATCCTCCTCCGCCTGCTTGAGGCCGAGGCTGATGCGCTTGTTCTCCGCGTCGATGTTGAGGATCACGACGTCGACCGAGTCGCCCTTCTTCACGACCTCCGACGGGTGCTGGACGCGCTTCGTCCACGACATGTCGGAGATGTGAATGAGGCCGTCGATCCCCGGCTCGATCTCGACGAAGGCGCCGAAGCTCGTCAGGTTGCGGACCTTCCCGTTGATGCGCGTGCCCACCGGGTACTTCAGCGGCAGCACCATCCACGGATCCTGCTCCGTCTGCTTCATGCCGAGCGAGATCTTCTCCTCGTTCGGATCGACCTTGAGCACCACCGCCTCGATCGTCTCGCCGATGGAGACGAGCTTCGACGGATGACGGACGTTGCGCGTCCAGCTCATCTCGCTGATGTGCACGAGGCCTTCGATGCCCGGCTCGAGCTCGATGAAGGCGCCGTAGTTCGTGATCGAGACGACCTTCCCCGTGACGCGCGTGCCGACCGGGTACTTCTCGGCGACGTCCTTCCACGGATACGGGTGCAGCTGCT
>CAMLIT010000102.1 GCA_946480295.1 uncultured Gemmatimonadota bacterium | reverse complement strand
CTGGTAGTTGATGTTGCTCCGGATGCACCACTTCACGCCGTTCACCGGCGGGTTCGGGCGGTCCCATTCGCGCGACGTGGCCGACGGTGGAAGGTGCACGATCTGGCAGTCCGCGCCCCCCGAGGTGTACGTCTCGTAGAACTTGCCGATCGAGTTCCGGAACTGCGCGATGCCGAGCATGTAGTTAGGCGCCCAGCCGTCGTAGAAGCCGTGCGTCCACACCCCGGGCAGGCCGCGCTTCGTCAGCTCGGTGATCTCCTGGTACGCCAGCGTGTGCCACTCGTCGACGACGATCGGGTCGAACTCGTCGTTGTACGGGCCCGTGCCGGTGCTCGTGTAGAGGAAGGGCACCGACTCGTGCAGGTCGTGCAGCACGGTCGGGTGCCAGTGGAGGAACCCCTCGTTCATGTGCTGGGTGAGCTTGAGGCTCATCATCAGCCCGTCGCGGTTGTTGTCGTGCGCGATGTAGTGGCCCCAGTACACGGTCGGGATGCCGCCGTTGCCGAGCTTCAGCTGCTTCTCCTCGGCGATGATGTCGACGATGCGGTCGCGCCCATCCACCTCGACCACGGGCGTGATGAGCGTGATCACGTGCTGGCGGATGTCGCGGACGAAGGGCGTCTCCTCGACGGCGAGCCGGTAGAGGAGCTCCATGAGCATCTCGGGGCTCCCCGTCTCCGGCGCGTGGATGCTCCCGTCGACCCAGTAGATGGGATGCGCCTCGCGGACGAGGCGCGCGCGCTCGTCGGGGGAGACGCCGCGCGGGTCGGCGAGCTTCGCGGTCATCGCGCGATAGTCGTCGAGGTGCTGGATGGTGTGCTCGTCGGCGACGGCGGCGACGAGCATCTCGCGCCCCTCCTCGCTGCGGCCGAGGGAGAAGACGCGGACGCGCGGCGAGGCGGCGGCCACCGCGCGGAAGTAGCGGTTGATGTCCTCGACCTTCGAGAGGCGGCCGACGGTGCCGGGGACGTAGCCGAGGAACTTCAGCGGCGTGGGCACCGTGCGCGACGCGGGCAGGTGGTCGACGAGCTCGGTGGTGAACTTCCACTTCGGGTCGGTCGGCGTGAGCTCGCGGATCTTCGCCGTGTAGTCGGCGTCCTGCGGCTGCTGGGCGAGCGCGGGCGCGGCGATGAGGAGGAGGGCGAGGAGGAGGGGACGCATTTGCGGGAGGCGGGAGGCGGGAGGCGTAGGGACGAGGGACGAGGGACGAGGGACGAGGGACGAGGGACGAGTCCGGGCTGGCTCCTCGCGCCGTGCGCGGGGCATGGGCTCGGCTGGCATCAAGGCCTCGAGAACGCGAATCCAGCGGAGATCGTGCGAATCGGCGCGGATGGGCTCCGGGGTGCGCGAATGGCGCAGCCGACCGCCATCAGAGTCCGGAGCGTAGGGCTGTGCCGCCACCCGGGGCGATTCGCTGCATTCGCGTCATTCGCGTCATTCGCGTCATTCGCGTCTTCCTTCGTGTGATGCATCGCGACCACGGAGCCCAACGCATGGCGGAAGTGGGCCCGGGATGAAAGGGAACCGGTTCCGTCGTGTCGCGCGCCAACATTACTCGACCCGGGCGCTCAGCGCACCGGCATGGGAAGGTTCGTCTGGGCGACGAGGCGGGCGAGGAGGGTGTCCTGGCGGGCGACGACCTGGCGGAGCGAGTCGATCTGGGCCTGGAGGTTGGATTGCTCCTGCTGCAGCGCGGTGATCGCGTCGCCAGCCTGGGTCATGGCCTCGGCGACGTTCGCGTCGACGCGCGGGTTGCGGCAGGCGGCGAGAAGAAGGACGAGGAGGAGAAGCGGGCGCATCGCGGGAGGCGGGAGGCGGGAGGCGGGGCTACGAGGGACGAGGGACGAGGGACGAGGGACGAGGGACGCGCGGACGCATCGCGAGCCACGAGACCGAGTGCCCCAATTCTACGTTCGATGGGCCGGGACGAAATGGCGGGGCGTCGGGTGCGGGGGTTCGGTGCGGCGGCCGGAGGGGATGGCGGCCATCGTGCGGGCGCCACGCTCATCGTCCGGATGCACCTCCGTCGCGCCGTCACCCTCCTCGAGCTCCTCGTGGTCATCGCCATCGCGGCCGTCCTGGGGGCGCTCGCGCTGCCGCGGCTGCGCGGGGTCGCCGATCGGGGGGCGGCGCGGGGGGCGGCGACGGAGCTGTCGGCGCTCTTCGGCGAGGCGCGCGACCGGGCGCTGGCGGGGCGGCGGAGCGTCGCCGTCCTCGTGGACACCGCGACCGGGGGCATCGCGCTCAGCGCGGGCGGGACGACGCTGGTCCGGCGGAGCCTCGGTGCCGGATACGGGGTACGACTGTCGGCGACGCGGGATTCGATGGCCTATGACGGACGTGGCCTGGGGTTTGGTGCGGCGAACCTGACCGTGGTGGCCCGGCGGGGCGGCGCGGCGGAGACCGTGTCCGTGTCCCGACTGGGCCGGGTGCGGCGGTGAAAACACCCTGTCGCCGTGGTGGGAACTCCTGCAATTTGCGGGAGTTGACACGGCAGGGAGAGATGAGCCACGACTCGCCACACGAGGGCGCGGTGCGCCATGTGACGTACGCGCCCGGGGGGTGGGTTATACGCAAGGACATGAGCGACGACGCGGCCGACGTGCGACGCGTGCTGGACGGCGACGTCGACGCATATGCCGCCCTGGTCGACCGGTACTACGACCGGTGTGCCCGGTTCGCGGTCCGCATGCTGGGGAACCGCGACGACGCGGAAGATGCGCTGCAGGCGACGTTTCTGCGGGCGTATCGCGCGCTCGGGAAGTACCAGGAGCGGGACAAGTTCAGCGCGTGGCTGTACCGGATCCTGGTGAACCAGTGCCGCAGTCTCGCGGCGCGGCGGTCGCACCGGGAGCGGGTGTTCGTGCGCGAGGAGGCGCTGCTCCTCAATGCGCCGGACAAGCCGGTGGTCTGGAGTGGCGAGGACGAGGAGTTCGTCCAGCGCGTGCTCAACGAGCTGGATCCGCTGCTCCGGGAAGCGTTCTTGCTGAAGTACGTGGAGGAGCTGAGCTACGAGGAGATGGCGGCACTGACGGGGGTCGGCATCTCCGCCCTGAAGATGCGCGTGAAGCGGGCCTGCGACCGGCTGAGGGAGCGGTGGGAGCGGATCAAGGATGAGTGAGCAGGAGCTGCATCCATACGTGCAGTGGATCGCGCGCGAAGCGAAGCGCCCCGTGGCGATGGGTCCTTCGGCGCGGGCGCGCGTGCTGGAGGCGGTGCGACGCGAGTCGCGTCCCACGCACGATCGCGGGTGGAAGTGGCTGGTGCGCACCCGCCCCATGTCGCTGTCGCCGCTCGGGACGCTGGCGCTCGCGGCGGGACTGGTCGGCGTCGGCGTGCTCGTCGGACTGTACACGACTCACCGGGACGGCCAGCCAATGGCCGGACAGCCGTCGGTTGCTGCTGCGCCTGCGCAGCTCCCGGTACACGATACCGTGCGCGTCATCAAGTTCGTGCTGGTGGCGCCGCAGGCGTCGCACGTCGCCCTGGTCGGGGACTTCAACCGCTGGGACACCGGCGCGACGCCGATGCTCCGCACGCAGACCGGGGGAACCTGGAGCGTGACGCTGTCGCTCCGTGAGGGGCGCCACCTGTACGCCTTCGTCGTGGACGGCAAGCAGTGGGTGCCCGATCCTTCGGCCCCGCTCGCGCCGGTCGACGGCTACGGCGTGCCGAACTCTGTCGTCGTCGTCGGAGGTGCGTCGTCGTGAAGTCGCCTCTCGCGCGCGTCGGCGCGCTCACTCTTCTCCTCGCGGCGGCCCTCGTCGCCCCGCTCGCGACCCCGCTCGCGGCACAGGATCCCGATCCGCTCGACCGTCTCGATCAGGCCAGCCGGTATCAGGTGGAGAGCCTCATCGATTCGGCCCGCGTGCTGGGTCTGCCCGCCAGGGCGCTGCTCTCCGTCGCCTACGAGGGGATCAGCAAGCACGCGGACAGTCGACGGATCGTGCGCGCCGTTCGCGACAAGCTCCAGGGGATGCGCAACGCGAGGAACGCCCTCGGGCCGTCGCTGAGCGAGGCCGAGCTCTCGGCGGCGGCCGACGTGCTCCAGGCCGGGGTGCCCGCGCAGCAGCTCGAGCGCTTCCGCAGCTCGCGCCCGGGGCGGCCGCTCGCTTACGCGCTCGTCGTCCTCGGCGACCTGATCACACGCGGCGTGCCGGTGGAAGAAGCGTCCTCGACCATTGCGCAGCTCTGGCAGCGCGGGGCGGGGGATGCGGATTTTTACGGGTTGTGGCGTGGGGTGGAGCAGGACATACTACAGGGTCAATCACCCGGGGCGGCGCTGCAGCAGCGCGCGCGCGAATTCCCCGGACGTGCACCCCCCGGCAACCTGCCGCCTAACGGGCGGCCGGAAACTCCGAGCTCGTAAGCGCGTCATGACCGAGCCGAACGCCGCCATCGCCGTCCTCGCCCTGGCGCTGCTCCTCCCGCAAGGGGCGACGGCGCAGATCGCTTCGAAGCTCGAAGCGGGGGCACTGGTGACGAGCAAGGACGGCGAGCTGCCGGCGAGCACGATGAGCCGGCTGTCTCCGGACGTGCGCCTGACCATGCCGTACGTCGCGGTGACCGCGCGCGGCTCCGCCTGGCTCGACGGCCAGCAGTGGGAGGTCGCCGACGGCGTCCTCTCCACCACGATGACGACGCCGACGGTGCACAACGTCCGCGGTGAGATCGTGGCCCGGGCGTCGCGGGCGTTCGACGACCGGTCCATCGAGGACGACCAGCTCGACGCACAGGGACGCGTGTACGTGCTGCTCCGACAGCGCGGCGGGATCTGGGTCGGCGCCGGCGCGGCCCGGCCATGGCGTGTCGCGGTGGTCTCGTGGATGGACGTGACCGGCGGCGGCGCCTGGACGAGAGTGGGCGACGCGACCCTCAGCACGACCTACACCAACTTCCTCTTCACCAAGGTCGCCCCGTCGCACGACAGCACGGGGACGACGGCGACCTGCGGCACCCGCTCCGACCTCGGGATGGCGACGGTCGTCCCGCGACCGTCGTTCAGCACGGTGCCCGCGGCCTCCACCGACTGCCGCCGGTACTCGCGCTTCGCCGACCTCGAAGGCGCCATGCACTGGGAGTACGCCGCGCTCGAGCTCTCGGCCCACACCGGCTATCGCTTCGGCGAGTCGTACGACGTCAACCCGGACTCCCGCCGCTGGGCGGCGGCGACGGCGACGTACTGGATCACCTCCCAGGTGGCGGCGGTGATCGGCGGCGGACGGCTCCCGGCGAGCCCGATGCGCGGCATCCCCGCCCGGAACTACGCGAGCTTCGGGATGGTCTTCGCCTACTCGCCGGTGTCGCGCGGGACCGTGCCCGTGGTCCGCACGGCGATGGTGCGCTCGTTCGACATCCACCCCATCGCCCCGGGCATGGAGAAGATCACGGTGCGCGTCGGCGGCGTGGAGTCCGTGGAGGTGATGGGCGACTTCAGCGACTGGCAGCCGGTCCCGATGATCCGGCACGGGCGCGACCTCTGGGACCTCACCCTCGCCATGGAGCCCGGCGTCCATCGGCTGAACGTCCGCATCGACGGCGGACCGTGGCTCCCGCCGCCGAGCATGCCCACGCTGCGCGACGCGTTCAGCGGCGAGGTCGGGATGGTGGTGGTGCCGGAGAGGCAGTGAAGTGCGATAGGCAGTGAGATGGGAATCAGGAGATGTGGCTGCGGAAACGGCCCGGCGTGCGACGCCGGGCCGTTCGTGTGTCGACCGCTGCCATCCCTCGCGCGGCTGCGCCGCGGCTACTCCGAGGAGCGCCCCTGCCCCGCCGACTGGCGCGCGTCCTCCGTGGCCTCCGCGCGCTGCGCGGCAGCAAGCGGCTCGAGCTTCCACGAGGCCTCGTCGAAGAGATAGGGCGTGCGGTCCGGCGCCAGCGCGAGCAGGCGGGCGTCGTCGGCGCCGCGGTCGTACACCGTCCACACCCGCGCGTCGCCGAGGAACGGCACATTGCGGATGAGCGCCAGTCCGTCGTTGTGCGTCTTTGCGTAGCGTACGAACACGATCGCCCGCCGATCGGGAATCTGCCGAACGAGCGCCCGGAACCCGTCGTAGAGCTGGTGGTCGCCGGCGATCTGCCCGCGCACGATCGCCACGGTACGCGCGCCGGGCACGACGGCGAGGAGCACGAGCGCCGCGGCGACGGCGGGGAGCGCCCGCTCGGGGAGGTTCGTCGTCAGGCGCTGCGCGGCGGCGCCGACGCGCAGGACCCGTCGGCAGGCGGCGCCGATGCCGAGCGCCGCGAGGAACGCGAGCAGCGGCATCCCCTCGCTGTAGTAGAGCGTCCAGGAGGGGTCGTGGGCGTACGACAGGTACAGCAGCCACTGGAGCACGAACGCGCCGAACGCGACCCACGCGGCGCCGGGGAGCACGAACAGGCCGACGAGGGCGAACACCGCGAGCCCGGCGCGCCAGTCGTAGAACATGTCGTGCGCGATGAAGCGCAGCCGGAACACCGCGTTCTTCGGCAGCCGCGCGAGTGTGTACTCGGCGTGCTCGATGTAGAACGCGACGCTCGTGACGCGCTGGTCCCACGGCAGCTCGGCCGACGGCCGCTCGGCCTTCGTCGCGCCGAAGCCCGGCTTGTCGAAGGGCACGTAGCGCTGCGTGTACTCGGCCAGGGGGCTGAGACGCACGTTGCCAGTGGTGCGCCAGTTCCAGAGCGGGATCACGGCGATCGCGATCGCGCCCACGGCGAGCGCCGGCGCGAGCGAGCGCCAGGCGATCCGCCGGCCCGCGCGGGCCCGCCGCACGAGGATCACGACCACCGTCGCGAGGACCGGGAGGGCGAGCGCCACGCCGGTGAGCGGGCGCGCGATCGTGCACAGTCCGACGGCGGCCGCCGTGATGGTCAGGTCGCGCGCGCGGCCGCCTTCCCGCCACCGCAGGAGCCCCCACCAGGCGAGCAGCCAGGCGAAGCTCGTCGGCACCTCGGAGAGGTACATCGCGTGGAAGTAGAGCACCGGGAAGGAGGTGATCCACAGTGCCCACGTGAGCAGCGCCGCGGCGACGCCGCCGAGTCGGCGGGCGAGCGCGAAGGCGAGCGCGCCGGAGAGCCCGTTCAGCACCACCACCGGCAGGCCGGGGAGGCCGAGCAGCACACCGGGCACCAGCACCAGCGACATCCCGGGCGGATACTTCGACGCGAGCACCGGCGAGACGAGCACGTACATCTGCTCGAAGAATGCCGGCAGCGGGCGGGCCGGGCCGGTCCAGCGCAGGTGCGAGAAGAGCCTGGCCTGGAGGAGGTACGCCGTTTCGTCGTGGATCACCGACGACTGCGACAGCGAACCCCACACGTACCACGTCGCCGCGGCCGTCAGGATGCCGAAGACGGCGGGCGCCCACCGGCTGGCGAGCGCCCGCGCGACCTGATCACCGAGACGGGCGAGGACGCCGTCCCCGCCGATCCGGAGCGCCGCGAGCAGTCGCGCCACGACGAACGCCAGCACCACCACGCCTGCTGCGGACCACGGATTCCATCCCAGCATCGTCGCTGGCCTCCCTCGTCAGTCGGCGGCCACGCTCCCGAAATCGAAGCCGGGGATCGAGATCCTCGGGATTTCCTGGCCGATGATGCGCTCGATCACGCGGACCATCGCGATCTCGTCGGGCGCCATGAAGGTGTAGGCGTCGCCCTCGTTCGCCGCGCGTCCCGTGCGCCCGATCCGGTGAACGTAGTCCTCCGCCTGCTGCGGTACGTCGTAGTTGATGACGTGCGTGATGCCGGAGATGTCGAGCCCTCGCTGCGCGATGTCGGTCGCGACGAGGACGCGGACGCTGCCGCTCTTGAAATCGCGGAGCGCGCGGGTGCGTTCCGCCTGCGACTTGTCCGCGTGCATCGCGGCGGCGTCGATCCCCTCCTCCCCCAGATGCTGCACCACCCGGTCGGCACCGTGCTTCGTCCGCGTGAAGACGAGCACGGAATCCATGTCGTCACGCCGCAGCAGCTCGGCGAGCAGCGCGGTCTTGCGCGCGCGCGGCACGGGAAAGACGAAGTGCTTGACGGTGCTCGCCGCCGCCGAACGCCGACCGACCTGCACGACGAGTGGACGGCGCAGGTACTTCCGCGCGAGCGCCTCGACCTCGGGCGGCATCGTCGCGCTGAAGAGCAGCGTCTGGCGATAGGCGGGCACATCGCTCACGACGCGGCTGATCTGCGGCGCGAAGCCCATGTCGAGCATGCGGTCGGCCTCGTCGAGCACGAGCACCTCGAGGTCGTCGAAGACGACGTTCTGCCGCTCGAGGTGGTCGATGAGCCGTCCCGGGGTCGCGACGACCACGTCGACGCCGGCGCGGAGCTTCTGCTCCTGCGGCTCGAGGGGCACGCCGCCGTAGACCGCCACCACCGCGAGCTCGGCGTACTTCGCGTACTTCCGGAAGCTCTCCTCCACCTGCACGCACAGCTCTCGCGTCGGCGTGACGATGAGGGCGCGGGTGCGGCGCGGGCCGCCGAGGAGGCGGTCGATGATCGGCAGCGTGAACGCCGCCGTCTTGCCGGTACCGGTCTGCGCGAGCCCCATGACGTCCCGTCCCTTGAGGACGAGGGGGATCGCCTGCCGCTGGATGGGGGTGGGCTCGGTGTAGCCGGCGTCGCGCACGGCGTCGAGCACGGTCGGGGAGAGTCCGAGCGACGCGAACGTCGCCTGGCCCTCCCCCGGCTGCCCTTCGGTTGTACCTGTCTCCATTCGCGTTCCTGTCCCGCGCCGCGCCCGGACGGTTCGCGGGCGCCTCTCGACCATTTTCTCGATCGATGAATCTAACTCGTTGCCAGACCACGCGCTATGCTGTGGCTGCGTCGCCGAGGAAGTCGAGGATCGCGCGATTCACCTCGTGGCGGCGCTCCTCGTGGACCATGTGCCCGGCGCCGGGGAACACCGCCACGCGCGCGTTGGGTATCCGCCGCGCCACCGGGCCCACGCCGGTCACCAGGCGATCGGCGCCGCCGAGGACGACGAGCGTCGGCACGTGCACGCTGGCGAGCTCCGACGGATCCGCCGCGCTCCAGTCGAAATCGCGCAGCAGCGATCGCGCGGCGCGCGCGTAGTTCACGTCGCGCGCTGGCGCCCAGTACTCGTCGATGTCGCGCTCGGTAAGATGGTCGCCGCCATTGCTCGCCCAGCGCAGCACCGTGGCGACCACCCATCGCGGTACGAGCCAGGGCGCGAGCACGTCGAGGAAGGCGGGGCTCAGCAGCGCCGAAGGACCGATCATCGGGATGCGCGTCAGTCCGGCGGGATTCACGAGCACGAGCTGCGTGAGGCGCTCCGGGTGCTCGATCGCCAGGCGCAGGGCGACCGCGCCGCCCATGGACCACCCGACCACCGCCGCGCGCTCGATCCCGAGCTCGGCGAGCAGGTGGAGGACGTCGCGCACGAGAACATCGCGGGTGTAGATGTCGTCGCCCCGCGGCTTCCCCGAGAAGCCGTGCCCGCGAAAGTCGAGCGCGTAGGTGCGATAGCCACCGCGCGGCAGATCCTCGAGGAGGAAGCGGAACGAGTAGAGCGAGGCCGCCCAGCCGTGCAGCAGCAGCACCGGAGGGCCGTCGCGCGGGCCGCCCGCCACCACGCGCAGGCGCACGCCGTCGGGGGCGGTGACGTATCGCGTCTCGAGGCCGGACACGCCGGCGGGGTACATCCCGTCCGGCGACAGTCGGCTCGAGCTCACGCGGCGCCCCGCGTCCGGGACCGGCGCCGCCGCACGCGCGTCAGACCAGTTCGATCGGCCGGCCGGCGAGTCGGGCGATGAGGCCGAGACGGAAGGTCACGTCCGTGTACCGCTCGTCGCCCGACTGTCCGCCCTCCAGCGGGTAGTACGGCCACGTGACCGGATTCGCGCTGCGCTGGAAGGTCGTGCCCTTGTGCGGATGCCAGACGCCGTTGTCGTCGCGATCGTCGAGGAAGCGATCGAGGAGCTTGCACCAGTTCTCGTTCCGCCGGAGGAATCCCAGGCGGCCCATCAGCTCGAGCCACATCAGCGCCGACGGGACGTCCGCGTCGGCGACGTTGCGGTTCGGCAGCGGGTCGCCGAGCATGAGGTGCGGCTGCGGCACGACCTTCTTGCCGCAGAGCTGCACCGCTTCCTGCCGGGGCAGGGGCTGGGCCAGATACTGCCCGATCAGGTGCATCGCCTCGTGATTCTCGGTACGGAAGAGGGGCATGTACGCGAGCATCAGCAGGGCATGGATCGAGGGCGGAGCGGCCTCCGGCGCGAGCACGTGCTGGTTCCCCACGCGCACGAACGGCTTCTGGGCGAGGGGCGAACGGAGGAAGCCGGCGACGCGCTCGACGATGCGCTTGGCAGCGCCGCGGATGCGCGGATCGTCCTCGTACCCCGCCTGCGCCAGCGTCGCGGCGGCGGCTTCGCGCAGGATGGCGCGGCCGCGCCGGGCCATGTCCTCGTCCTCGACGCCGTGGACGCCGAGCTCGAACAGGAAGTCCGGGCTGTCGTCCTCGGCGAGGAGCCGGAAGAGCGTGCGCCGGGCGCGGACGAGCGGCGGCGTGTCCTTGTTCCAGCCGTACTCGAGCAGCCGGCGCACCGCGCTGATCGTGCCCACCCCGTCGAAGTGCTGCTCGCCGCGCGCCGAGGGCACCGTGAGCATCGACCGGTTCCAGGTGCCGTCGGGCGCCTGAATGGAGGCCAGCACAAGCGCCGGGCGGTGCGTAAGAGGGAGAAAGCTCAGGGGATCGGTGACCGACGCCGGCAGCTTCGCCACCTCGGTGAGCGCGCGGTACTGGATCGGCGCCGCGGCGTGCTCCAGCAGCCAGCCGATCGGAAAGGCGACCGGCGCTGGTGGAGTCGACGGGGCGACGGCCGACGTCAGAGGCGGTACCGCCGGCGTGCTCGAGGAGGGGATGGGCGGCAGGGTCACGAGGCGGTGGCTGAGGGGCCGAAGGCGCGAGACTGCGGCATCACAAAACGGAACGCCCGCGAGCGGGCGCGTAAGCATAGCACGTTTGGCACGAGACGCTAGAGGGTCGCACGCAAGTCGTTGTCACTTCACCTTTTCGGGAGACAGGTCCACATGCGGAGAATCAGGCTCGCCGTGCTCGCCACCGCGCTGTGCATCGGCGCCACCACCGTCGCGCAGGCCCAGGGCACCCCGCAGCCGCAGGGGCAGCGGCGCGGCTTCAACATGGGCGCGATGCTCTTTCAGGGGATAACGCTCACCGCCGACCAGCAGGCGAAGGCGGACTCGATAACCGCGAAGTACCAGGCCGAGATGCGGAAGGCTCGCGAGGACGCGCAGGCGTCGGGCGACATGTCGGGGATGCGCGAGAAGATGCAGGGCATGCGGCAGAAGGAGCTCGACGAGCTCAAGTCCGTGCTGACGACCGACGAGCAGAAGGCGACGTTCGACAAGAACGTCGAGAACATGCGCACCCAGATGATGAACCGCGGGCGGGGGCCGGCGCAGCGCTGACGCTCCGCGTCGACGACGGACGCGCGACTCCGCACGAACGAGGGACCGCCGGTGCACCGGCGGTCCCTCGTTCGTTCCCGACTGGCGAGCGGGAGCGTTCCCGAACATCTTCCGCCCATGCGCAGCGATCCGGCCGATGCGTGGTGAGTTCGTGGACCTCTCCGGCGCGCGCCTGTACTACTACGCGGCGGGGACGCGTGGAGCGGGCGAGCCGATCGTCCTGCTGCACGGCTTTCCGACCTCCGGCCACCTCTGGGCCGACGTCACGCCGCTACTCCCCGCCGGTCACCGGGTGGTGGTCGTCGACCTGCTCGGCTACGGGCGCAGCGATCCGCCGCGCGACCGGGCGGTGGGGATCCGCGACCACGCCGAGCGGCTCATGGAGCTGTTCGACGTGCTCGGCATCAACTACGCGTGCATCGCCGGGCACGACGTCGGCGGCGGGATCGCGCAGTGGCTCGCGGTGCGCCATCCGCAGCGGGTGTCGCGGCTCTGTCTCATCGACAGCGTGGCGTTCGATGGATGGCCGACGCGCGACGTGAAGCTGGCGCGGGCGATGCTGCCGCTGACCCGGCACCTGCCCGCAACGTGGATCCTCTCCGTGCTGCGATCGGATCTCCTGCGCGGCTACCTCGACCACGACCGCGGCGGACGCTCGGTGGAGCAGTACGTGCGTCCCTTCGCCAGCCCGGAGGGGCGCGACGCGTTCATGCAGCACCTGCTGGCGCTGGACAGCCGCGACACGGCGGCGCTCACGCCGCGGCTGAAGGACATCGTGGCGCCGACGGCGGTGGTGTGGGGACAGTACGATCCCTTCCTCCCCGTGTCGCTCGGCAGGAAGCTGCACCAGGCGATCCCCGGCTCGACCTTCGACGTGATCCCCGGCGTGCGGCACTTCACCCCGGAGGAAGCGCCGGGGAAGGTGGCCGACGTCATCACCAACCTGCTACGACGATGACCAATTCGCGGCTCGAGACCTTTCGCGCGATGGTCGCGAAGAACCCGAACAACGTCCTGGCGCGCTTCGGGCTGGCGAACGAGGCGCTGAAGGAAGATCTCCTCGACGAGGCGCTCGAGAACTATCGCGCCTACCTCTCCGGCTACGACGACGAGGGGAATGGGTGGGCGCGGCTGGCGGACGTCCTCGAACGGAAGGGACGGATCGAGGAGGCGAAGGAGGCGCTGCGGAAGGGGATCGAGGCGTCGCACCGCTTCGGCCACCCGGGAATGATGGCGGAGCTCGAGGAGAAGCTCGAGTCGCTCCAGTGATCTGGCGCACACTCTGCATGTTCGTGGGGCGATCCCGTCCCCTTCCGGAGAGTCCATGCGCCGCACCCTCGTCCTCCTCGCACTGGCCGCGTCCGCCTGCACTCGCCCGCAGTGGCAGGGCGAGCAGGCGCTGACGCGGACCATCACCGTTCCGCCGGCGCGCGCCGTGGCCGCGGCGACGCGGGCGCTGAAGGCGCACGGCTACCAGCCGCTGGCCATGGACACGCTGCTGCTCGCGACGGCGCCGCACGACCTGCCGCAGTACGCACGCACGGTGTCGACCGCGCCGGACACGCTGCCGCAGCAATGGGTGCTGGAGGTGATGGTGGCGCCGACGATGCAGGCGGACCAGAGCCGGGTGACGGTGGCGGGCTACCTGGTCCCGCGCTCGGCGGCGACGCCGCACGACACCGCGACCTCGACGCGCGGCATCCTCATCACGTCCGCCGACCCGCGACTGTTCGCGGAGGTGCAGCGGGTGGGGAACTGGATCGTGGAGGAGGCAGCGAGATAGAGGGTCGAGGGTCGAGGGGCGAGGGTCGAGAACGGCAGGAACCAGGAACCAGGAACCAGTGACGGCATCACTAGTTCCTGGTTCCTCATCGACTGATCCACTCTCTCGACCCTCGACCCTCGACCCTCGACCCTCGACCCTCGACCCTCGCCCCTAGAGTCTTCTGACGTCCTCCGCCGCCTCGATGAGGTGGCCGATGTCGCGCGAGAGGGCGCGCGCTTCCTGGGTCACGCTCGTCACGTCCTCGAGCGCGGCGCCCACGCCGGCGGAGCGGAGCTTGATCATGTCGAGCTTCAGGTTCTGGAGCAGGAGCCCCGCGCTCTCCAGTTGATTGGCGAGCGCGCGGCGGCGCTCGAGGAGCTCGTGGATCGTGCGGCGCTGCCGCTCGAGGAGCGTCAGGTGCCGGTCGCGATCGGGCGACGGCGTCTGGGCGCGCACCTCCTCCACGCGGCGATCGATCTGCGCGAGCGAGGTCCCGGAGACGTCCGCGTCGAGGCGATGCAGCATGGTGGCGAGCGACGCCACGCGGTCGACGAGGGCGTCGGCGGTCCTGGCGATGTCGGGAGGAAGGAGCTCGCGCTCGACGGCGGACAGCCGCGCGACGACCTCGCGCACCGCGGTGCGGTCCTCGATGGCGCGGCGGACGCTCTGGCCGAAGGGGCCGGCGAGGACGTCGGGAGCGGCGAGGGGCTCCTCGCGGGACGCGGGAGGCGGGACGCGGGACGCGTCCCGCCATTCGGCCACGGACGCGCTCGCGGGCGCCGGCGTGCCCAGCGTCCCTCGCCCGAGCAGGCGCTCGCGCCAGTCCGTGCGGAGGGCGGTGAAGGGGTTCACGCCGTCCGCCCAGAGCATCCCCGTGCGCACGGCCAGCACGACGCCGAGCACCACGGAGGGGACGAAGAAGACGGGGAACGCGTGCACGTTCACGCCGGCGATGAAGGCGGCGGGCACGCCGACCACCGTCGCGACGATGCTGCGGCGGAAGCGGGTGATGCGGCGGACGAGGCGCCAGCGTTCGGCGGCCTGCTGCTGCTCGGCGCTGAGCGCGGTGCCGGCGTAGGCGCCGAGGGCCATGGCGCCCCAGGCGCGGCGCTGCTCGCGCTTCCACTCGCGCCAGGCGTGCCGCCCCATGCCGATCGGCGGCATGGTCATCTGCACGATCGGCGGCTGCGGGGGGAAGGACGGCGCGGGCAGGTCCGGCTGCCGCGCGGGGCGCGCGGGCACGCCGACGGCGACGCGCACGGCGTGGTGCATCCACGGCGGCGTGCGGCCGGTGTGTCCCGTGAGGTCGCCGGCGAGGGCGTCGCGCAGCGCGCCCGCGTCGGGCCAGCGGTCGGCCGGCTTCTTGGCGATGGCGCGCTCGATGATCGCGGCGAGGACGGGCGGCACGTCCGGGCGCCGCTCGCGCAGCGGCGGCGGGGGCTCGGCGACGTGCTTCATCAGCATGGCGGGCGTGTTCGACGCGTGGAAGGGCGTCTCGCCGGCGAGCATCTGGTAGCCGACGATGCCTAACGAATAGAGGTCGCTGCGCCCATCCAGCTCCCGCTCGCCCACCGCCTGCTCGGGGGACATGTAGGCGGGCGTGCCCACGGCGACGCCGGTGATGGTGAGCCGCGACTCGGCGGCGGCGCGGGCGATCCCGAAGTCCGTGACCACCGCGCGCCCGCTCCCCCGCTCGAGGAGGATGTTGTCCGGCTTGATGTCGCGATGGACGACGCCGCGCGCGTGGGCGTATGCCAGGGCATCGGCGACCTCGCGCAGCACGCGGACGACCCGCTCGGCCGGCTGGCGCGGCTCGCGGGCGAGCAGCGCGGCCAGGCTCTCCCCGTCCACGAGCCCCATCACGAAGTAGACGATCCCCTCCGTCTCCTCGACGGCGTAGATGGGGACGATGTTCGGATGCGCGAGCTGCGCGGCGGTCTGCGCCTCGCGCAGGAAGCGCGCGCGCACGTCCTCGTCGAAGGCCAGCTCCGGCGGGAGGACCTTCAGCGCGACGGGTCGGTGCAGGCGGAGGTCGACGGCGCGGTAGACGACGGCCATCCCGCCGCGACCGATCTCACCGTCGATGAGATAACGCGTGCCGACCGCGACGATGACGCGGTCGCGCAGCAGGTCGGTCACCCCTTCCCCACGGACGGCGGTGCACCGCGGTGCGACGTGGCGCGTCCGAGCTCGTCCACCGCGTAGATGGCGTTGTCGACGCTGTCGGCGAGCGACAGCGCCTCGTTCGCGAGCGAGGTGATGTGCTGGTGCGTCTGGGCGCCGGCGCGCAGGCGCAGCACGTCGAGCTTCATGTTCTGGAGCGCGATCGCGCAGGTGTCCAGCTTCGCCGCGACGGTGCTGCGGCGTTCGGCGAGATCGGCGGTCGCGCGCCGCTGGCGCTTCAGGTACGTGAGCCGCCGGACGCGCTCCTCGCTTCCCTTCTCGTCGAAGGGGTTCGCCGCGTCCTCGAGACGCGAGATCTCCGCCTCGAGCGACTCGACGGCGCCCGGGGCGAGGGTGCGCTCGATGTCGGCGAGGGCGACCGCCAGCGACTGGATGCGGTCGTGGAGCGCGTCGGCCGAGCGCACGACGTCGGGGACGCGGGCGCGATCGGCGGGGGGCATGCTGCCGATCAGGTGCACGATCTCGTCGCGATCGAGCGACGCCTGTCGCACGCGCGTGGCGTACGGCCCCGCCGCCTGCGCCGCC
>CAMLIT010000101.1 GCA_946480295.1 uncultured Gemmatimonadota bacterium | reverse complement strand
CGGGGTGCCTGGGGCGGGGCGCGGTGCGCCCCGCTGTGCCCTCCCGGCGCTCGCCCGCCGCCCGTGGGGCCCCCCCCGCCTCTTCGCTGTCCGGCCGAGCGTGGCCGCGATCAGCCGACGGTCACGGCCGCCGGGCTCGTGAGCTCGACGTCGAGCATGATCTTCACGTCGTTGCCGACCATCACGCCGCCCGTCTCGAGCGCCTGGTTCCACTGGAGGCCGAACTGGCTGCGGTCGATCTTCGTGGTCGCGCTGAATCCCATGCGGTCGTTGCCCCACGGATCCCGGCCGGTGCCCTCGTTGGTGACGTCGAGGACCACGGGCCGCGTGGTGCCGCGAATGGTGAGGTCGCCGTGGAGCTTGAACTCGCCGCGCGGGTCGCCCTCGATGCGCTGGCCGTGGAACGTGATCTTCGGGAAGCGCTCGACGTCGAAGAAGTCCGCGGAGCGCAGGTGGGCGTCGCGCTGCTCCTGGCGGGTGTCGATGGTGGTCACGTCGATGTCGACGTCGAGGACGAACTTGCCGGGGTCGTTCTCGTCGACCTGGAGGGTGCCGGACACCTGGCCGAAGCGGCCCTTGACGGTCGAGATCATGAGGTGCCGGACGGCGAACTCGACGTTCGAGTGAGCGGGATCGATCTGCCACGTACGCATGTTGGTTCTCCGGAAAGCAGGATCAGCCGGTACTACGGCTGTGGATGGTGCATATATGAATCTCGGTGGCGCATGATGCGTCGACCGTGCCAGCTGCGAGCGTCCTCCCGACGGCGGGCCGGGATCGTTCATGTCTGTACTATGCACCTATCACCCGTTGCTGTCAAGCGCCGCGCCGATAGCTTCCCGGCACTTCGCCAGGAGACACCGGAGACGCCATGCCCCTGACTCTCGACCCGACGACCACCGCACTCGTCCTCATCGACCTGCAGCAAGGGATCACGAGCGGCACCACCGCGCCGCACCCCCCGGGGGAGGTCATCGCGCGCGCCGCCGACCTCGCACGTCGCTTTCGCGAGCGGCATGCCCTCGTGGTGCTGGTGCGCGTGGATCCCGGCAGAAATGGTGAGCTCTTTCCGCGCGTGACCGCCGACATCGAGCGACGGCCGATGGCCGTGGCGACCGAGTGGACGCGGATCGTGCCCGAGCTCGGACCCGAACCGGAGGACGTGGTCGTCACGAAGCACCAGCCCAACGCGTTCTACGGGACCGATCTCGAGATCCACCTCCGCCGGCGCGGCATCCGCACGATCGTGCTCGGCGGCATCTCGACCAACGTGGGGGTGGAGTCCACGGCCCGTGCCGCCTTCGAGCGCGGGTTCGAGCAGGTGTTCGTGGAGGACGCGATGGCGGCCCGGGAAGCGGACCTGCACGAGCACGCCGTCAGGAGGTTCCTGCCGACGATCGGGAGGGTGAGAGGGGTGAGGGAGGTGGTGGAGGGGCTGGGGTGAGGGCGGGACGCGGGACGAGGGACGCGCGGCGCGTGCATCCCTGGATTCGGCGCGGCGTGCGTCGGGGTCCTCGCTCGGGCGGGCATCACACGGTGGGGGTACGCGGATGACCACGAATGAACTGCCGAATCCGTGCGAATCGCTCCGGGTGGCGGGACGGCTCCCCTCGCCACGGCCGGCCTGGGGACCGGCGCCCTCACCCCACCGGCCATTCGCCCCGATTCGCACGATGTCTTTTCAATTCGCGTCGGCTCTGTGGAGGCTGGCTGGGTAGAGGGATGGCACGACACTGGCGGCCGGAGCGGCCGAGCCTCGCCCTTTGCCACGATCGATGCGCCTTCGTCTCCCGTCGCTGATCCTCCTCGCCGTCGCCGCGTGTGGTTCGCCGGCGCAGGTCGCCAACATCACGCCGCCGCTGCGGCCACCCCCCGGACCGCAAGCGACGCCGATCACCTCCCCGGGGTACAACAACGAGACGTCGATCGCGATCGACCCGACCGACCCACGGCGCATGGTGGCCGCGTGGCAGATCCCGGCGACCGCCGCCTGGTCGGTGGACAGCGGAGCGACGTGGAAGTGGGCGCCGCTGCCCGACGACTCGAGCTGGCAGCTCTCCGGCGACCCGATGGTCGCCTTCGACGGCGATGGACACGCGTACGTGGTGTACATCGCCTTCGACCGCCCGGAGGACTACGACACGCTCGGCCGCGCGGCGCATCGCAACGGGATCTTCGTCAACCGCTCCGACGACGGCGGCCACACGTGGCGGGGGCGGCCGACCGCCGTGATCGAGCAGCCGGAGCGGCGCGGCATCCCGTTCGAGGACAAGCCGGCGATCGGCATCGACCGCACGACGGATCCGCACCGCCGCGGCACGCTCTACATCGCATGGACGGAGTTCCGCCGGCACGAGAGCGTGATCCTGTTCTCCCGTTCGACGGACAGTGGCGCCACCTTCTCGACGCCGATCGAGATCAGCTCACGCGCGGGCAGCCCGAAGGACAGCGTCGGCGCCGACGAGGGAACGAGCATCGCCGTCGCGCGCGACGGCACGGTGTACGTGGTGTGGAGCGACTCCACCGGCATCCGCCTCGCGAAATCGACCGACGGCGGGCGCACGTTCGGGACGGACGCGCTCGTCGCGCGCACCCCGGACATCGTGTTCGACGTGCGCGGCGTGGCGCGGGCGAACGGCTATCCGACCGTCGGCGTCGACCAGCACGGCGGTCGGCTCTACGTCGCGTGGGTGGACGGACGCCTCGGCAAGCCGGAGCCGCTCGTCGCCGCATCGGACGACGGGGGCGCCACGTGGAGCGTGCCGCGCCCGGTGGCCGGCGCCGACACGACGGCGGCGCGCTTCTTCGCGTCGATGGCGGTGGATCCGCGCACCGGCACGGTCGCCATCGGCTACTACCGCGTCGTCCGCCCGCCGCACATCGCCTACATGCTCGCGACGTCCACCGACCTCGGACGCACCTTCCGCGAGCGGACGTGGGGGCAACCGCCCTTCAACCCGGCGGGCGAGTTCCTCGGCGACTACACCGGCGTCGCCGCGTTTGGCGGCGCGGTGGCCGCGGCGTGGACGGACGTGCTGCGCCCGCCTGCCGCGGCCGGGCCGACGGGGATGGGCGGCCGGCACGACTCACGGGTGGTGATCGGCCGGACGCTCGTCGCCCGCTAGCAGCGCTACGGATTCAGCCAGTAGTTCACCTTGAACATGAGCGTGTTCTCGGCGTCGGCGCGGAGGAGATCAGTCGCGTCGTGCACGAGGTCGAACGCGCCGTCGGAGCCGGTGCTGGCGCGCCGCTGCTGCCACACGATGTACATCGTGGATCCCGGACGCCACTCCCAGCGGAGGCTCGCCGTGCCGTTCAGCGCCCGGCTGTTGAAGCTCGGGTCGGCGTAGCTGAACGCGGAGGCCGGACCGGGGCCGTCGGGGTCCACCACGTAGGTGCCTGACGAGTCGGCGACGTCGCCGCCGTCCACGCCGTAGGTGCGGAAGTCGTACGTGCGCGGGTCGGCGAGCTCCTTCGGCGTGCCGAAACGGCCGCTGGCGAGGAAGGGCTGCGCCATGAGCGCGACGGTGAGCGTCGGGGCGAGCGTCACGTTCATGCTCATCGCCACCGAGAGCGTCGTCTGGTCGATGTCGGCGAAGACGTAGCGATGGCCGAACGTCGCGGCAGCGGTACTGTCGTCCACGGTGGTCACGTACTGCGCGGTGCCGTGGCTGCGGCTGTAGCTCGGCACGACGTCGGCGGTCCACATGGACGACGTCTTCACGCCGAGGTGCACGCCCTGCGAGCTCCACCAGGCGCCGGCCGGCGACGTCCCCTGCGAGGTCCACAGGCCCATCGCGTACGGGTCGCGCCAGTCGGAGCTCACCGACGCCTCGAGCTGCGTGCTGCCGGGGCTCGCGGCGAGGGGGCCGCCGCGCGTCAGGCGGTCGTCGAGCGTCGGGAAGTTGTGGTGGACGGCGACGCTCCCCGACCAGTAGTCGAGCAGAGTCGCATCGGCCTGCAGGCGGACCCAGTCGCCGACGATGTCGCCGGCGTAGTCCCAGCTCCCGTCGGTCGTCGCGCGCACGTCCCAGCGGCGGAAGAGGGCGCCCGGCGTCTCGTCACGGTACATCAGGTGGCTGCCATACGAGAGCCGGTCGGTGCCGGTGAGGAAGCCGAGGTCGTTGGTCTCGTAGCCCGGGCTCGTGGCGCTGCCGGACACGCCGCCCAGCCAGTGTCGCCCCGCCTGCTTCGACAGCGCGAGCATGGTGCGATAGCCGCCGAGCGAGCTGGCGGTCGAATCGACGCCGAGGTAGCGGGCGTCCGGCCGCTGGTAGTAGCGGATGGACGAGGACTCCGCCGCGGCGATCACCGAGGGGGCGCCGTGGATGTAGGTCCCGGTCGCGGCGCCGCTCACCGCCCACGTGCGGTCGTCGAACTCGTGCCGGAAATCGAGTCCCGCGGCGAAGGCACGGTCGCGCAGCCGCGTCGAGAGCGCGGAATCGTCCAGCGAGCGCACGACGGAGGTGAGGATCCCGCCGACGGTGGACTGGCCGTCGCGGAAGTCGCGCTTCACGCGCCCGACGAAGTAGTTCGACAGCGGCTCCACCTCGGCGTGGTGGCGCGTGGCGCTGCTGTCCACCCAGGGGGCGAAGGTCCGCGGCGTGACGGCGTCGAGGGTGCCGATGGACCAGCCGTTCGTGGTGCGCCCGGTCAGCTTCGCGGCGCCGAGGATCGGCGTCGTGCTCGGCACGTCGGCATAGACGGCGCGGTCGGGCACCGCGCCCTGCGGCGCGCGACCGATGCGGCGCGAGTAGAAGAGGTCGCCCCAGCCGTAATTGAAGATGCTCGCGCCCTCGACGAAGAAGGGCCGGCGCTCGCCGTAGTGCGACTCGCTCGCCGACAGGTTCACGCGCGCGGCATCGGCCTCGACCTGGCCGAAGTCGGGGTTGATCGTGCCGTCGAGGGTCATGTTGGGGCTGACCTTGTACTTGATGTCGGCGCCCACCTGCCGCGAGTAGTCGCTGCCGTCGCGGAAGGGATCGGCGAAGGACGCGTTCGACGACACGGGACCGTACTCGCCGCGCGCGGCGACGTAGGGCAGCAGCTCGAAGCGGTGATCCGCGTCGATGCCGGTGAGGCCGAGCAGGTGCCCGTAGCGCGCCGGACCGCCCGGCTCGCCCTTCGGCGTGTACGAGAAGACGTCGTGCTCCGCCTTGCGCGCGATGTCGCGGGTGACCTGGACGCCCCAGGTGTGAAGGCTCGGATCGAAGCGGAGCTGGCTGAAGGGAATCCGCATCTCGACGGTCCACCCGGCGCTGTCCACCCTGACGTCGGCGTCCCAGACGGGATCCCAGGAGCCGTCGCCGTTCGCCGCGTCGCCCTTCACGCCGCTCGGGTTGATGCGGAAGCGATAGCTCGAGAGGTGCGAGTGGAAGGAGTCGAAGATGATCGTGAGCCAGTCCGAGTCGGAGAGGCCGGCGTCGCGGCCGCCGAGGCGCGTGGAGACGGGGCCGTCGTCCCAGAGCCGGGCGCCGACGTAGATGGCCTCGGCGTCGTAGGCGATGCGGATGTCCGTGCGCTCGCTCGGCGCGGCGCCGTCCCGGGGATCCGTCTGCGTGAAGTCCCGCGCCACGGGGGCCAGCCGCCAGGCCACGTCATCGAGGCGGCCGTCGACGACGATGCGGGTCGACAGGTGTTCGGCGTGGATCACGGGCGCGGTGCGCTCGTGCTCGACAGCCGGATCGTCACCCGACGCGTCCGCCGGGCCCGGGGGCCGGGGCGTGGGGTGCTGCGCGAACGCGGGCGCCGTGAGGAGGGCGCCCGCGAGAAGGACGACGAACGGTATGTACCTGTGCTTCATCGAGATGCGACGTCTGGTGCCATGCGCGAAATCTAACCGCCGCGCACTGGGAAACGACCCGCCGGCATCGGTGGCCTGTTTGCGAGAGACGACGGGATGCGCGTAACATCACGTCATGCTCCGTCACGCACGCCAGCGACGTGCCGGACACCAGCCACCCTCGCTTCCAGGTCCATGGCTCCGACAGCGACGCAGCGCAGCCACTACCATGCAACTCCGGGCTCGGCGATTCGTGTGATCGCGCTCACGACGGTCGCCTTCGCCCTGCTCGCCCCCGCGCTGGGCGCGCAGAGCACGGGCGCACGGCGGCGGAGCTCGCCGGGGTCGACGCGCGACGCCGACGACGCACCGGCGCACGGGCCCGTGGCGATGTCGGACCGCTCCGGACCCGACGAGCCCGGCGAGATGGAGGCGCTCACGCGCGAGCTGTGGCGCTTCGCGCGGCACACGCCATACGAGGCGGCGCTCCGTCACGTCCGCGCGGCGCGGGCGCGGCGCGCGCGCGAGGAACCGGAGATCACCCTGCCCACCGGCTGGCGCATCGCGCCGGCGGGGACGCAGGTGGACGTGGGCCGGCTGCCCTACGAAGGCGTGCTCGCCGGCGACGACGTGGTGGTGCTGAACACCGGCTGGTACCCGGCGCTGGCGGAGAACCCGGAGATCTCGCTCGTGGACGCGCGAACGGCGCGCGTGCTGAAGACCCTCTTCGTGCCCTCGCTCTTCCCGAGCGCGGCGGTGGATCGCGCGGGCGCGGTGTTCGTGAGCGGCGGATCGAGCGACAGCGTCTTCCAGCTCGACCGCAACCTCGACATCACGCGCCGCTTCGCGATCGGCCGCTACGTGGGTCCGATCGCGCTGCTCGACGCGACACATCTCGCCGTGGCGTCGCTCACGTCGCCGGACTCCGCCGGCGAGAGCGGCCCGGGGAAGCTCCTCGTCCTGAACACGGCGACGGGCCGGATCGAGAGCGCGGTGGCGGCCGGCTACTTCCCGACGGCGATGGTCGCGGCGGGCGGGAAGCTCTATCTGGCCCTCGTCGGCGAGCACCGCGTGCTCGTGTACGACGTGCGCGGCCCGACGCCGCGCCTCCTCAGGTCGGTCACGACCGGGCGCGCGCCGCAGAGCCTGTGCACCGACGGCACCCACGTGTACGTCGTGAACTCCGCGTCCGACGAGGTGACGGCGCTCTCGCTCGGCAGCGACGCGGTGGTCGCGCGCTACGCGGTGCGCTTCCCGGGGAGCGGCGCGGCTGCGGCGAGGTTCGGCGCGGCACCGACGTCGTGCACGGTCGCCGGCGGCCGGCTGTACGTGACCGCGGCGGGGATGAACGCGGTGGCGGTGTTCGACCGCGCGCCCGACGGCGAGAACGATCGCGCGCGCGAGCCGGCGGGGCTCATCCCGACGGGGTGGTATCCCACGAAGGTGCTGGCGTCACCGAGGGGGCTGGCGATCCTCAGCGCGAAGGGGATCCGCGGGCGCCGGCCGAACCCGGACGGACCGCAGCCGGTCGCGGACACGCGGACGAGCGGCCCCGATTACATCCTGTCGCTGCTCCACGGCTCGCTCGGGCTGGTGCCGGACTCGGAGCTCACGACGCAGCTCGCGACGTGGACGAAGCAGGTCGCCGAAGGCGCGCCGCTGTACAGCGCGAGCGAGGGGCTCCGGCTGCCGATCCGGCACGTCTTCTACATCGTGCGCGAGAACCGCTCGTACGACCAGGTGATGGGCGACCTGCGCCGCGGCGACGGCGACTCCTCGCTGACGCTGTTCGGGGAGAAGGTCACGCCGGTCGCGCACCAGATCGCGCGCGAGTTCGTGACGCTCGACCACTTCTTCGCCGACGGCGAGATCAGCGTCCTGGGGCACAGCTACACGACGAGCGGCTACGCGAGCCCCTTCCTCGAATGGCTCGGCAATACGTCGTACGCGAGCCGGTATCGCGGCTATCCCTTCGGGACGGTGCCGGGGGCGTACTCCCCCGCCTACCTGTGGGACGCGCTCGAGGCGAAGGGCGTGAGCTACCGGATCTACGGCGAGCCGTACTACCTCTTCACGCGGCTGTACCGGCTGATCACCGACCGGTACGGCGCCGAGAGCGCGCTGGCGAAGCGGTTCTACGCGCACTCGATGTCGCTCGCGGACTCCGTGGACCGCGGCGCGCGCTTCACGCGACTCGGGGCGCCGGTCACCGGGGCGTCGGCGACGAAGGCGGGCGCCCTCCATCTCCTCGCCGACAGCACCTTCCTGCGGGGCATGTCGCGCATCTTCACCGGCGACGCGGCGCTCGCCGACGCGGTGTCGAAGGATGCCTCGTTCCGCGACGGGGTCGCCGACTGGCTGACGCACTACATGCTCGGCTATCCCACCTGGAACCTCGCCTTCTCCGACCTCGACCGCGTCGCGCTCTGGCGCGAGGACTTCGACGCGGCGCTGAAGGAGAACCGCGTGCCCGCGTTCTCCTACCTCTGGCTGCCAAACGATCACACGGCGGGGATGAACCCGAATTTCCCGAACCCGTACCAGCTCGTGGCGCAGAACGACGCCGCGCTCGGGGAGCTCGTGGAGACGATCTCGCGCAGCTCGATCTGGCGCGAGAGCGTGATCATCGTGGAGGAGGACGACGCGCAGAACGGCCCGGACCACATCGACGGCACGCGCACGGTCGGGCTGCTCGCCGGGCCGTGGGTGAAGCGCGACGCGGTCGTATCGGACCACTACGACCAGCTCAGCGCGCTGCGGACGGTGGAGCTGCTGCTGGGACTGGATCCGCTCAATCTCGGCGACGCGCTGGCGGTGCCGATGTTCGGCGCGTTCACGACGACGCCGGACACGCGGCCGTTCCGCGCACCGGCGCCGTCGGCGTACCTGATGCCGGGAGACAGGGAGAAGATGGGGGGCGGGCGGTAGGGACGAGGGACGAGGGACGAGGGACGAGGGACGAGGGACGCGTGCATCCTGGCTTGGGCGCGGCGTGCGTCGCGCTCCGCCGCGGGGCCGGCATCACACGAGGGGAACACGGATTGGACGGATGCAGGGCGGATCGGCGCGAATCGCTCCGCGTGGCGCGACGGCGCCTCTCGCCCAGCGGCCGGTCCGGGGTCCGGCTCTCGGCGCCCTCGCCCCATCTGCGTCGATCCGCATCTTCCGTCGAATCCGTGTCAGATCGTTGGGAGCCGGCTGGGTAAAGGGGTCAGCGGCGGCAATAGGGAGCCCGGATGGAAAGAGGTATCAGCACGCGTCCCTCGTCCCTCGTCCCCTTTCAGCCTTCCCCCGACTTGCATCCCTGCCAAACGGCGATCGATTGCAGGGAGTGTCCGCTGGCCAATTCCCAGGCTGGAAATGGAGGAGCTCTCGCATGACGACCTCACGGTACCTCGCCCGGATGCTCGCCCTCGTCGCGCTGGTGGCCGCCGGCCGCGTCGACGCGCAGCGCGCACCGAGCCGCGCCCCCGCAACGTCGTTCTCCCAGCGCGCCACCTCCGGCGCGGCGGCCGATAGCGCCGGCCCGGCGGGGTGGGTGAAGGAGTTCGGCACGATGTGGACCTTCGACTCGCCGCCGCTCGCGTACTGGAAGGCGCGCTACGGCTTCACCCCCGACCAGGCGTGGCTCGACCACGTGCGCCTGTCGGCGGTGCGCATCCCCGGGTGCTCGGCATCGTTCGTCTCCGCGGACGGGCTGGTGATGACGAACCACCACTGCGGGCGCGAGTGCACGGCATCGGCGTCGCCGACGGACAGCAACTACATCGAGACGGGCTTCGCCGCGCGCACGCTCGCCGACGAGAAGAAGTGCTCGGGCTACTTCGCCGACCAGCTCCAATCCATCACGAACGTCACCGACCGCGTCCGCCGCGCGGTGACGGCGACGACGCCGGCGCGGCAGGTCGAGCAGCGCAACGCCGAGATCGAGCGCATCCAGAAGGAGTGCGCGACGACGGCGCAGGACGTGTGCGAGGTCGTGACCTTCTACCAGGGCGGGATGTATTCGCTGTACCACTATCACCGCTGGACGGACCTCCGCCTCGTCATGGCGCCGGAGGGCGACATCGCGTTCTACGGCGGCGATCCGGACAACTTCACCTTCCCCCGCTACGACCTCGACCTCACGCTGCTGCGCGTCTACGAGAACGGGCAGCCGCTCCATCCGCACGACTACCTGCGCTGGAGCCCCAACGGCGCGGGCGACGGCGATCTCGTCTTCGTCATCGGCAACCCGGGATCCACGGGACGCCTGCTGACGCTCGCGCAGATGGAGTACCTGCGCGACGTGGACTACCCGACCCGCCTGGCGAGCTACGATCGGCTGCTGCGGATCTTCCACACGCTCGCCGCCCGCTCGCCGGAGGAGCAGCGGCGCTACCAGAACCTCATCTTCGGCTACGAGAACTCGAAGAAGGCGGTGACGGGCTATCTGGCGGGGCTGCAGGACTCGACGATCATGGCGCGGAAGCGCGCCTTCGAGCGCGACTTCCGGCGGCGGATCGACGCGAGCCCGGCGCTGCGCGCGAAGTACGGCAGCGCGTGGGACGAGATCGCGCGCGCCGAGAAGGAGCTCGCGTCCATCGCGCCGCGGCTGCAGTGGCAGAGCTTCGGCGGCGGGTCGACGCTGCTCAACCTCGCCGGCGCGATCGTCCGGCTGCCGTCGCAGACGGCGCTGGCCGACTCGCTGCGGCTGCCGCAGTACCGTGGCCAGGGGGCGGAGCGCATCCGGCAGATGGTGCTCTCGGACCAGCCGCTCGACACGGCGTTCGAGCGGATGGCGCTCGCCTCGACGCTCGCGGCGTGGAAGGGCGCGCTCCCGGCGAACGACGAGATCCTCGTCGCGGCGCTCGCGTACGGCGGCGGCGATCCCGAGCAGGCGGCGGCGAAGATCGTCTCGGAGTCGCGGCTCGTCGATCCGGCGCTTCGCCGCTCGCTGCTCGAAGGCGGGCCGTCGGCGGTCGCCGCATCGAACGATCCGCTGATCGTCCTCGCGCGGAAGATCGAGCCGGTGAACCGGAAGCTCGCCGAACGCGCGGCGCGCCTCGACGCGACGGTGTCGGCGAACGGCGAGCGGATCGGCCAGGCGATCTTCGCGGCGTACGGCACGTCGCTCCCGCCCGACGCGACGTTCACGCTCCGCATCAGCGACGGCGTGGTGAAGGGCTATCCGATGAACGGCACGGTCGCGCCGTACAAGACGACGTTCTACGGGCTCTACGACCGCGCGGCGTCGTTCGACGGCAAGCCGCCGTTCCAGCTGCCGACACGCTGGGTTCAGCGGAAGGACCGGCTCGATCTCGCGACGCCGATGGACTTCGTGTCGACCAACGACATCATCGGCGGCAACTCGGGGAGCCCGGTGATCGACCGGCACGGCCAGGTGGTGGGGCTGATCTTCGACAGCAACATCCAGGCGCTGCCGAACCGCTTCATCTACACCGACGACGTCGCGCGGTCGGTGAGCGTGAGCTCACGCGGGATCATCGAGGCGCTGCGGAAGATGTACGATGGGGACCGGATCGCGAACGAGATGACGGGAGGGGTGAATCCCTGAGGGAGGCGGGAGGCGCAACGACGTGATTGGTCGTTCGTTCTTAGTTGTTGGCGAGCCGCTCGGGATGCTCCTCGTGCCATCCCGAGCGGCTCGCCAACCACCAAGCACAGAGGACCAATCACGTCGTTGCTCGTCCCGCTCCCCCGGATCCCTCGTTCACTTCAACCGCGGCGCCGTCTTTCTCGGCGCCTTCACGCACTCCGGCCACGACGTCGGCAGGCGGTAGCGGAAGCCGCTGCGGCCGTTCGCGGCGTTCGCCGGCTGCTGCGCCTCCAGGCGCGCGGCCTCGGCGGCGAGGTCGACGCGCTCGCGGGTGATCATCGTCGGGTCCTCCGAGGCGAGATACGCGAGCATCGCGGTCAACGTCGCGTTCCGCTTCAGATCGTCGAAGACGATCTTGTCGTACGTGTCGCGGTCGGTGTGCCAGGTGTAGGCCGAGTAGTCCCACGGCAGCGCGCCGAGGCCGAAGGCGGGCAGGCCGTGGCAGCCGAACGAGAAGTCGTCGCTGCCGCCGCCCGGCGGGAAGCCGGGGCCGTTGAACGCCACCTGCTGCTGGAACTCGACCGGGAGCTGCGCCAGCCACCGCTCGATGTGCTCCGCGGCGTTCGGCAGCCCCGCGCCGCCCATGCGCACGATGCGCCCGGTGCCGTTGTCCTGGTTGAACAGCGCCTGCAGCCCCTTCAGGACCTCGGGGTGGTCCTCGGTGAACGCCTTCGAGCCGACCTCGCCGTTCTCCTCGCCCGCCCAGTGGCCGACGAGGATCGTGCGCTTCGGGTGCGGATACGCCAGGCTGAGGATGCGCATCGCCTCGAGCATGGTGATCGTCCCCGTGCCGTTGTCGGTCGTGCCTGACGAGCCGTCCCACGAATCGAAGTGCGCGGAGAGCATCACGTACTCGTCGGGCTTCTCGCTCCCGCGGATCTCGGCGATGGTGTTGAACACGGGCACCTCGCCGAGGAGCTGCGCGTCGAGGTTGAGCCGGAGCTTCGGGTGCTGGTGGTGCTCGGTGAGGCGGAAGACGAGGCCGTAGTCCTCGCAGCTCAGGGCGATGGTCGGCACCTTCTTCGTGTACGTCTCGAAGACCTCCATCGTCCCCCAGGCGTTGAGCTTCGGCCGCGAGGAGATGATGCCGCCGGCGCCGCCCTGCTCGAGGCGCACCGCGAGCTCGCCGCCGCCGAGGGCATTGCTGTAGCCCGTGCCGCGCACGTTGCGGCCGCCCCATTCCTGGGCGAGCGCCGCGCGCAGGCTGTCCATGCGGGCGCGCGATTCGGGGAGCGCGTTCTGCGCCCAGTCCTCCGGCGGCCGGCAGGTGGGCTGCGGCGCCGAGACGAGGACGAGCTTCCCCTTCGCCTGCGGCAGCCAGCGCACGAATTCGGTGCTGTCGGCGAAGTGCGGCAGCACGATGGTGGAGAGGGTCACGTCCTTCCCGCCGGTGCCGGGGCTGTAGCCGAGCATCGTCCCCTCGAGGGTGCGCACGCGCGGCGCGACGAGGTCGATGTGCGACCAGCCGCGCCGCCAACCGCGCCAGGTGCCGTACCGCTCGTTGCGCGCGGGGATGCCCCACGAGTGGTACTTCGCGAGCAGCCACGCCCGCCCCTCGTTCTGCTCCTCGGTCCCGGTGAGCCGCGGACCGATGGAGTCGAAGAGCGCCTGCGACAGCTCCTCGGTGTGGGAGCTGTCCATGCCGAGCGTCCAGATGCGGTGGAGGACGGGGTCGTTTGTCGGGAAGCTCTGGGCGGACGAGAGGCGAGGCGTCAGCAGCGCGGCGCCGAGGGCCGCGGCGAGGGCGGCGAGAGGGAGAGAGCGCATGGAGGGGGGACGAAGGACGAGTGAACACGGGACGCTGTCCGCCCTGCGCCCTCCGCTTTCCGCCAGCCGCGCGGGACAGATCGCGGGGCCATTCCGGGATCGCGGACGGCGGAAGGCGGAGAGCGGAGAGCGGAGAGCGGAGAGCGGAGAGCGCCGGCAGGTAGACGGATCGGGCGTCCACCAATCTTACGCCATCCCCCGCCCCGCGGCTGCAGCCGGCGGCGGGGGGCGGCCCGCCGAGCGACGGGGCAGCCGTGGAGGCCGCGGGAAGCTACCTTGCCTGACTACGACCCGAACCCCGTCCGTCATGATCCGTCGACTCGCCCTGCTCCTCTGCGCGCTCGGCCTCGCGCACCCCGCGCTCGCGCAGAACCCGAACCTGGAAAGCATCACGAGCGGCCGCTACACGCGGTCGCACGACTACGACCTCGTGCACCAGGCGATCGATGTGCGCGACTTCGACTGGGACTCGACGTCGTTCGAGGGGAGCGTCGCCACCACCCTCGTCGCGCTGCGGCCGCGGATGGACTCCGTCATCCTCGACGCGGGGAAGCTCCTGCGCATGCGCCGCATCGTCGACGCGAGCGGGACGAGCCTGCGCCACGAGCAGCACGGCGACACGCTCGTCGTCCACCTCGCGCACCCGGCGTCGTTCGGCGACACGGTGCGGTTCACGATCGACTACGACGGCAAGGTGGTGAGCGGCCACGGGCTCACCTTCATCGACGAGCGGCCGCACACCCCGCGGCAGATCTGGAGCCAGGGGGAGGCGCAGGACAACCACTACTGGTTCCCGACGTACGACTTCCCGAACGACAAGGAGACGTGGGAGGTCGAGGCGACCGTGCCCGCCGGGTACATGGCCGTCTCCAACGGCGCGCTCGTCTCCGACCGGCCGGGGCCGAAGGGGACGCGCACGCTGCACTGGAGCGAGGACCGGCCGAGCGCGACGTATCTCGTGTCGCTCGTCGTCGCGCCGCTGGCGAAGATCCACGACACGTGGAAGGGCGTGCCGGTGGACTACTACGTCTACCACCAGGACAGCACGCTCGCCTGGCGGCTCTTCCACGTCACGCCGGACATGATCGACACGTACTCGCGCCTGACGGGAGTGCCCTACCCCTGGCAGAAGTACGCGCAGACGACGGTGGCCGACTTCTTCGGCGGGATGGAGAACGTGAGCGCGACGACGCTCGTGGACTGGCTGCCCGACGCGAACGCCTACCGCGACCGGCCGTGGTACCAGCACATCCTCATCCCGCACGAGCTGGCGCACCAGTGGTTCGGCGACTACGTGACGACCGGGAACTGGGCGAACATGTGGCTGAACGAGGGCTTCGCCGAGTTCATGCCGGGCCAGTACTGGGCGCAGAAGCTCGGCGCGCACGCGGAGGAGGACTACTACGTCGACGAGTACCGCCAGTTCATGCTCATCGACGCGCGGCGGCGCATGCCCCTCGCCTCGCTCGGCTCGAACAACATCTATCCCAAGGGCGCGCTCGTGCTGGAGATGCTGAAGCGGCACCTCGGCGAGCAGGCGTTCTGGGCGGGGCTCCACCGCTACCTCACGAACCACGCGTTCGGCAATGGGGTGAGCGACGACCTCCGGCAGGCCTTCCTCGAGGCGACGGGGGAGAACCTCGACTGGTTCTGGGACGAGTGGGTGTACGGCGCCGGCTACCCGGAGTTCACCGTGGCGTCCAGCTACGACGCGGGCGCGCACCGGCTGACGCTCGACGTGCGCCAGACGCAGCGCGACACGCTGCGCGCGGACAGCACGGGGATGCGCTACGTCACCCCCGAGGTCTTCCGCATGCCGGTGACGGTGCGCGTCGGCACGGTGAACGGCGCCGACGTCGTGCGCACCTTCCAGCTCGACCGGCGCGAGGACACCCTCGTCGTGGACGGCGTCGCGGCGGCGCCGACGATGGTCGTCTTCGACGACGGCAACCGCATCCTCAAGACGCTCACCTTCGACGAGCCGACGCCGTGGCTGGCGACGCAGCTCCGCCGCGACCCGGACCTCTGGAACCGGCAGTGGGCGATCGGGCAGCTCGAGAAGCGGACGAGCGACGAGGCGGCGGCGACCGCGCTGGCGCAGGCGGCGACGGGGAGCGACTACTTCCTGACGCGCGCGCAGGCGGCGACCGCGCTCGGCCACTTCCCCGCCGCGGCCGCGTCCGCGGCGCTCGAGCGCGCGGCGCGCGACACGTCGAGCGAGGTGCGGCAGGCGGCGATCCTCGCCCTCGCCAACGTCGGCGGCGCGCCGGCGCTCGCCGCGGCGGCGTCGGCGTGGGCGCACGACTCGAGCTACATCGTCCGCGCCGCGGCGCTCACCGCGCTCGCGCGGCTCGACACCGCCCATCGCGACGCGCTGATCGCGACGGGGCTCCGCACGCCGTCGTACCGCGACGAGATCCAGAACGCCGCGATCACCGCCGCGGTGCGCTCGGGCGACACGAGCTTCGTCGAGCCGATCCAGCAGCTCGTCGGCGCGCAGCAGCTCCCCGCGTACGCGCTCGCGGCGATGGCGATGCGCGGCAGCCAGCACGCGCTCGACCTGCTGGTCGCGGACCTGAACGACGCGCGCGCGTGGGTGCGGCAGTGGGCGCTCGCCGGGATCACGCAGGGGATGGACGCGTCGCACGCGCTCCCCGCGCTGCAGCGCGCGCAGGACACGCTGACGCACGCCGACACGAAGGCGGCGGTCGCCGCGGCGATCGATCGGCTGGAGGCGGCGTCGCGCAGCTCGCGGTGACGTCGCGGGGGGGGGGGGGGGCCCGCCCCCCCCCCCCCCCCCCGGGCCCCCCCCCCCACCCCCCCCCGGGGGGGGCCACCACGCCGGGCCCCCCCCCCCCCCGGTGGGGGGGGGGCGCG
>CAMLIT010000100.1 GCA_946480295.1 uncultured Gemmatimonadota bacterium | reverse complement strand
CGCAAGCGCAAGCTCCTCGAGAAGCAGAAGGAGGGCAAGAAGCGCATGAAGCAGGTCGGCGCCGTGGAGATTCCGCAGGAGGCGTTTCTCGCGGTGCTGCAGGTCGAGTGAGGCCGTTCTGACCTCACTGCCCAGCCTCGTCGTCCAGACCTCCTTCCTGGGCGACATGGTGCTCACCACGCCGCTGCTGGCGCACCTCGCCGAACGCGGCTCGGTGGACGTCGTCGCCATCCCGTCGAGCGCGCCGCTGCTCGCGAACCATCCCGCGGTGCGCGAGGTGATCGTGTACGACAAGCGGGGCGCGGACCGCGGAATGCGCGGCCTGCTGCGCCTCGCCGGCCGGCTGCGCGCGCGCGGCTACGGCGCGGCGTACCTCGCGCAGGGATCGGTGCGGAGCGGCGCGCTCGTCTGGCTCGCCCGCGTCCCGCGGCGCGTGGGGTTCGCGACCTCGGCGGGGCGGCGCTTCTACACCGCGCGCGTCGCGAACCCCGAGGGGACCCACCACGCGCGGCGCCTTCTCTCGCTGGCGATGGGAGAGTCGGCCCGCAGCGCGGCGCTGGACGTCGTCCGCCCGCGGCTGTACCCGGGCACCACGGAGACGGCGGCGGTGGATGCGCTGCTCGCGCGCCACGAGTGGCGCGGGGAGCCGCTGGTCGCGGTGGCGCCGGGGAGCGTCTGGGGCACCAAGCGGTGGCCGTTCTACCCGGCGCTCGCGCGCGCCATGACGGGCGAGGGGCTCGGCCGCGTCGTCGTGATCGGCGCGGCGGCCGACCGCGAGCTGGCGCGCGAGATCATCGCGGCGGCGGGGCCGCAGACGATCGACGCGGCGGGCGCGCTCTCGCTGCTCGCCTCCGCGGAGCTGATCGGCCGGACGCGCGTCCTGGTGACGAACGACTCCGCGCCCCTGCACCTCGCGTCGGCGATGGCGACGCCGACCGTCGCCATCTTCGGCCCGACGGTGCCGGAGTTCGGCTTCGGCCCGCTGGCCCCGCGCTCGGCGGTGGCGGGCGTGACAGGGCTGGCGTGCCGGCCGTGCGATCGCCATGGTCCCATGGTCTGTCCCCTGGGCCACTGGCGCTGCATGCGCGATCTCGCGCCGGAGCGCGTCCACGCGCTCGTGCGCGACCTCCTCTCCACTCGAGATCTCCAGTATGCCGACTAGGAAGCGGCGGTACATCGTGGGCGTGGACCTGGGCGGGACGAACATCGTCGCGGGCGCGATGTCCGAGGACGGGTCGCAGAGCTACGGGATGCGGTCGATCCCGACGTCGTCGGAGCTCGGCGCCGAGGGGGTGGCCGACCGCATCTGCGGCCTGATCGAGGGCGTCATCCTCGACACCATGGCGCAGACGGACGCGCACCGGAAGGACTTCATCGGGGTGGGGATCGGCGCGCCCGGGCCGCTCGACCGCGAGCACGGCATCGTCATCATCGCGCCGAACCTCGGGTGGCGGGACTTCCCGCTGCGCGACCGGATCGCCAAACGACTGGGGCTCGACGCGACGCTCGACAACGACGCGAACTGCGCCACGGTGGGCGAGTGGTGGCAGGGCGCGGCGAAGGGCGGGAACATCGTGATCGGGATGACGATCGGCACCGGGATCGGCGGCGGGCTGATCATCGACGGCAAGCTGCTCCACGGCGCCTCCGGGGTGGCCGGCGAGATCGGCCACACGACCATCGACCTGAACGGCCGCCACTGCAAGTGCGGCAACTACGGGTGCATCGAGGCCTACGCCTCCGGGCCGGCGATCGCCACGCGCGCGCGCGAGGTGCTCATGCGCGAGGAGACGGCGTCGCTGCTCCCACGGCTCGTCAACGGCCATCTCGACCTGATCACCGCCGAGACGGTGTACGAGGCGGCGAAGCAGGGCGACGCGGTGGCGCAGGAGATCGTGCGCGACACGGCGCGCTATCTCGGCGTCGGGATCGCGAACATGCTGAACATCGTCAACGCCGACACGGTGGTCGTGGCGGGGGGCGTGACGAAGGCAGGCGACGCGCTGTTCGCGCCGCTGATCGCCGAGGTGCGGCGGCGCGCGTTCAAGCCGGCGGTGGAATCGGCGCGCATCGTGCCCGGCGCGTTGCCGGGCACCGCCGGCGTCGTCGGCGCGGTGGCGACGTTCAAGCTGGATACGATGGGGCACCTGTGAGGGACGCGGGACGCGGGCCGCGCGGCGCGGACGACCCGTCGGGATCGCGCACCGATCCACGCCGAGGTGTTCCGCCCTCGCGCGACGACGCGTCCCGCGTCCCGCGTCCCGCGAAGCGCCTCGGCGTCCTCGGCACCTTCGTCTGGGACGTGATCCACGGGCGCGATCCGCGGGATGCGCCGGTGGAGGAGTGGGGCGGCATCACCTACGCGCTGAGCGGGCTGGATGCGGCGCTGCCCGACGACTGGGAAGTGGTGCCGATCATGAAGATCGGCGAGGATCTCGCCGCGCGGGCGGCGGCGTTCCTGCGCACGCTGCGCCGCATCGCGCCCGATGCGGCGCTGGTCGAGGTCCCCTTCCCCAACAACCGCGTCACGCTGCGCTACTTCTCCGACGAGCGCCGCACCGAGGTGCTGGAGGGGGGCGTACCGCCGTGGAGCTGGGCGGCGTTGCGGCCGCTCCTCCACGACGTGGACGCGTTGTACATCAACATGATCAGCGGCTTCGAGATGGAGCTCGAGGTCGCGCAGCTCATCCGCCAGCACTTCCGCGGGCCGATCTACTGCGACCTGCATTCGCTGATGCTCGCCGTGCAGCCGGGCGGGCTGCGGACCCCGCGCCCGCTCCCCAACGCGCGCGCGTGGTGCGAGTGCTTCGACCTGCTCCAGGTGAACGAGGACGAGATGGGGCTGATGGCGCCGGACCCGCTGGCGCTCGCGGCGACGGCGCTCGACGCCGGGGTGCGCTGCCTGCTCGTCACGCTCGGCCCCCGCGGGGCGGTGTACTTCGCCGCGCCCGACTTCGGCCGCCTGGACGACCTCCGGCGGGCGCGCCCGCTCGGGATGACCACGGGCCCGATCCGCACGGCCCTGATTCCCGCCGAGCGGGTCGAGGCGGGGAGCGGCGATCCGACGGGGTGCGGCGACGTGTGGGGCGCGACCTATTTCTCCCGGATGCTCGCCGGTGATAACTTGGCAGACGCCATCCGAGCCGCGCACCACGCCGCGGCGCGCAACGTCGCATACCGGGGCGCCACCGGTCTCGCCAATTTCCTCCGCGGAGAGCTCACCGTCTCGTGACGACCGTCGTCAACGTTCCCGTCTCGCTCGACGACCACAGCTTCGAACAGGTGCTGGAGCAGGTGGCGCCGCTCCCGCCGGACGAGAAGATCCTCGTGGACTGCCGGCACACGAAGTGGGCGTCCCCCTACGGGCTGACGGCGCTGCTCACCCTCGGCCAGGCGCGGGCCGAGCGGCCGGCGCTCGCCGCGCCGGAGGCGGACACGGCGTCGTACTGGGCGCGCGCGAACTTCTTCCGGCTCGCCGACGAGCTGTACGACCTGCACGGGAGCATCCCGAAGCGCGCGGCCGGCGGCGACTCGAACGTGCTCCTGGAGATCACGCCGGTGGCACGGAGCGAGGACGTGCACGAGGTGGTGGGGCGCATCCAGCAGAAGGCGCAGCAGATCCTGTCGAACGAGCTGCACATCGACGCCAAGGCCACGGTGGGGTTCGCGATGACGCTGTCGGAGGTCTGCCAGAACATCGTCGAGCACGCGGGGCGCGGCGGCTTCGTCATGGTGCAGTCGTACAACTGGAAGGTGCGGCTCGGGCGGCGCGTCGTCGTCATCGCCGTGTGCGACGCGGGGGTCGGCTTCCGGCAGTCGCTGGAGAGCACGGGCAAGCAGCGCGGCGACCGCTGGGACGACGCGGCGGCGCTCGAGGACGCGGTGGTGCGCGGCGTGAGCCGCTTCCGTGATCCCGGGCGCGGCCAGGGGCTGGCCGGCGTGCGACGGTACGTGGGCCGGTGGGACGGCAAGCTCTCGGTGCGCAGCGGCACGGCGCGGATCGCGATCGTCCCGAAGTGGGACGACGAGCCGCCGCTCGTCGAGCATCTTCCCTCATTCGCGGGATCGCAGGTGCAGGTGACGATCCCGGAGCGGTTGGCGGAGCCGTGATGAATCACATCGACCTCAGCTCGGTGCTGCGCCAGACGGTGTCGTGCGAGCTGTACTCGAACCTCGTGACGCGGCCGACGGGGGCCGCGGTGCGCAACGAGATCGAGCGGCTGCTCGCCGAGGTGCGCGAGCGCTCGCTCACGATCATCGACTTCACGCACGTGTCGATGATCGACTTCTCCTGCGCCGACGAGGTGATCGCCAAGCTGCTCCTGCGCTACTGCGCCGACGACCCGCCGCGCGACACCTACTTCCTCTTCCGCGGCGTGACCGACGACCACTGGGACGCGATCGAGGCGGTCTTGGAGCGTCACGGCTTGGCGCTGGCGATCGAGCAGGAGGACGGCGTGCACGTGGTCGGCGTGCTCTCCGAGGAGGAGCGGCGCGCGTGGGAGGCGGTGTCGCGCCTCGGCCCGACGAGCGAGGACGCGCTCGCCGCATCGCTCGGCGCCGAGGCGGCCGCGGCGCGGCGCGCGCTCGATTCCCTGTGGCGCCGGCGGCTCGTCATGAAGCTGGACGACGCCTACGTGGCGGTGGGAGGCAAGCATGGATGAGAGCATCCAGCGGCCGCTGCGCGTGCTGCGGCTGATCGCGACGCGGGCCGACGACGAGGAGCGCGGCCCCGCGGTGTTCCTCAACCCCGAGGACGCCCGCGAGCGGATCCTCGTGGACGGCGAGCTGGCGTGGGTCTACGGCCCGCGGCGGCACGAGCTGGCGACGGTCGTCGTGGACGCCGACCTGCCCCGCGGCGACGTCGTGCTGCGCGACGTGCTCGGCGCCTCGCCCTCGGAGATCGTGCGCGTCATCAAGCCCGACCTCGACACGCGCGGCCGCCGCGGCGCGCTGGCCTGAGCCCATGCCCCCGCGCCGCAAGCCGCCGACCCTGCCGACGCTCGCCGTCCACGCCGGCGACGAGGAGCGCCGCGCGCGCGAGTCGGGCGCCCCCGTCGTCCAGCCGCTCGTCCAGTCGGTGAACTTCATCCAGGACGTCGGCACGGCGGAGGGGATGCGCTATCCGCGCTACGGCAATGCGCCGAACGCGGAGGCGGTGCAGCGGCGGGTCGCCGCGCTGGAGGGCGCGGAGGCGGCGGCGCTCCTCGCCAGCGGCATGGGCGCCACCGCCTGCGCCCTCCTCGCCCTCCTGCGCCCCGGCGACCACCTCATCGCCAGCGCCTGGATCTACGGCGGCAGCCAGGAGCTGTTCACGCGCGAGTTCGCCTCGTTCGGCATCGAGGTCACCCTCGTCGACCCGCTGGAGACGCGCGTCTGGCGCCGCTCGCTGCGCAAGCATACGCGCGCCATCTTCCTCGAGACGCCGGTGAACCCCACCTGCCGCGTCATCGACCTGCGCCCCGTCGGCTACATCACGAAGGAGCTGGGGATCGCGCTCGTCGTGGACTCCACCTTCGCCAGCCCGGTGAACCTGCGCCCGCTCGAGCACGGGGCGGACGTCGTCATCCACTCGGCGACGAAGTTCCTCAACGGGCATCACGACGTGCTCGGGGGCGTGGTGTGCGGCACCGGCTCGTACATCGAGGAGGTGCGGCAGAAGATGAAGCTCTGGGGACAGGCGCCGGACCCCTTCGCCGCCTGGCTGCTCGAGCGCGGGCTCAAGACGCTGGACGTGCGCGTGCGCCGGCAGAACGAGAACGCGATGGCGCTCGCCGAGTGGTGCAGCGCGCGGCGCGAGATCCGGCGCGTGCACTACCCCGGCCTCCCCGATCATCCGGACCACGAGACGGCGAAGGCGCTCATGGACGGCTTCGGCGGGATGATGGCGATCGAGCTCGCCGGCGGCGCCCGCGCGACGGAGCGCTTCCTCCGCCGGCTCAGGCTCTTCCGCCACGCCCCGAGCCTCGGAGGCGTGGACTCGCTCGTGTGCGAGCCGCGCTACACGTCGCACGCCGGGCTGACGAGCGCCCAGCGCGAGGCCGCGGGGGTCCCCGACGGCTTCCTCCGGCTGAGCATCGGGATCGAGAGCGCCGAGGACCTGATCGCCGACATCGAGCACGCGCTGCGCTGATGGAAGCGCTGCCCGGCCCCGACGACCGCCGCCGGGTCGAGCGGCGCGCCAACGCCCGCCTCGCCGACGTCACGCTCCCCGAGCTGCGTCGGATGCTGATCACGACGACGCTGTTCACCATCGTCCTCGCGCTCTTCCTCTGGATGGTGCGGACGGTGATCATCGCCGGCATTGTCGGCGTCGTCGTCGCCGTGTACATGCGGCCGGTCTACGCGTGGGCGCACGCCCGGATCCGCAGCCGCGCCGTCGCGGCGGTGCTGACGCTCCTCGTCCTCGGCGTCCCCGTGGTCGCGCTGCTCGCGTACAGCTACGCCGAGATCGCGGCGACCGCCTCGTACGTCGACGCGCACTCGCAGGAGATCGCGACGCGCATCGACGACGCGCTGCACCGGATCGCCTTCATGCGCACGGCGAACACCGGGGCGTCGATCCAGCGGTGGGTCCTGCGCGCGTCCGACTACGGCGCCAGCATCCCCGCGCTGATCCGCAACGCGATCGTGGAGCTCGCCGTCGCGGCGAGCGTCTTCCTCTTCACCGCGTTCTACCTCCTCGTGGACGCGGAGACGATCACCCGGTACCTGCGCGCCAGGCTCCCCGCGCGGTACAGTGGGCTCGCGGCGGCGCTCGAGACGAACGTACGCGGCGTGCTCTACGGCGCCATCTACTCGACCTTCCTGACGCAGGCGCTCAAGGCGGCGGTGATCCTCGTCCTGAACCTCGCCTTCGGCGTGCCGCTGGCGGGCGTGCTCGCCGTCGTCGCCTTCGTCATCGGCTTCTTCCCGATCGTCGGCTCGTGGAGCGTGTACCTGCCGGTGGCGGCGTGGCTGTTCGTCTTCCGCGGCGCGCCGGGCGCGGCGCTGACGATGGCCGCCGTCGGCTTCCTCGTGAACACGCTGTACATTACGACATTCCTCCGCCCCAAGATCGCCGCCGAGCGCTCGCGCGTCCTGAACTTCTACTGGATGTTCCTCGGCCTGGTGACCGGGGTATACACGTTCGGCCTGGTCGGCATCGTCCTCGGCCCGATCCTCATCGGGCTCCTCAAGGCCATCCTCGACACGGTGACCACTTCCGCGGCGTGGCGGCTGGTGGAGGCCGAGGGTGACGAGGCCCCGATCGACGCGTCTGAGCTTTAGCGATGATTCTCTTCTCGAAGGTCTCGAAGGTCTATCCGCGGTCCGGGGAGGCGCTGCACGACGTCAGCTTCCACCTCGCGAAGGGGGAGTTCATCCTCCTCACCGGGCCCAGCGGCGCGGGCAAGAGCACGATCCTGAAGCTCGCGTACATGGAGGAGCGCCCGTCGAGCGGCGAGGTGCGGGTGAGCGGCTTCTCGTCGCGCGAGGTGCGCCACAGCGACATCCCGAAGCTCCGGCGCCGGCTCGGCATCGTCTTCCAGGATTTCCGGCTCCTCGAGGACCGCACGGCGGAGGCGAACGTCGCCTTCGCCCTGGAGGTCACGGGCGCGAAGCGCGACACCATCCCGGGGAAGGTGAGCCGCGTGCTCGCGCAGGTGGGGCTCGCGTCGAAGGCGCGGGCCTTCCCGCGTGAGCTCTCCGGGGGCGAGCAGCAGCGCGTCGCGATCGCGCGCGCGCTCGTCAACGACCCCGTCGTCCTCATCGCCGACGAGCCCACGGGCAACCTCGACCACCGCGCGTCCCACGGCATCTTCCAGCTCCTGCGCGAGATCAACGCGGCGGGGACGGCGGTGATCATGGCGACGCACGACCTGGAGCTCATCCGCCGCGGCGAGTGCCGCGTCCTGGAGATGGACAAGGGCCGCATCGTCTTCGATTCGACCGACAGCGGGCGCCAGACGGCGCCGGTGGGCAACTGATGCGCGCCTTCCGCGACGCGGCGTTCGCCTTCCGGCGCGCCCCCCTGCTGAGCGCCCTCAGCGTCACGACGATCGCCTTCTCCCTCTTCGCCTTCGGCCTCTTCGGCCTCGTCGCCCTCAACATCCGCGACGCGCTGCGGAAGGTCGAGGAGCGCGTCGAGATCCGCGCCTTCGTCGCCGACAGCACCGACCCGGCGCAGCTCGCGGCGGCGGCGAACGACATCGCGCGCTACCCCGAGGTCGCGAGCGTGGACCTCGTGACGAAGACCCAGGCCCTCGCCCGCGCGCGGCGCGAGCTCGGCGAGTTCAGCGACGTCTTCGACGCCGACTTCCTGCCGGCGTCGATCGACATCCACCTCAAGCCGGGCTATCGCGATCCGGCGACCGTGCGCCGCGTTGCCAACCGCGTGCGCGGCTATGCCTTCGTCGATGACGTCCGCTTCGGCGAGGAGTGGATCACGAAGCTCTACCGGCTCCGGAACATCGCCGCCGTCGTGGCGAGCGGGCTGGGGATCGCCTTCGCCGCGGTGGCCATCATCATCATCGGCGCGACGATCCGCATGGCGGTGCTGGCGCGGAGCGAGGAGATCGCGATCATGCGCCTCGTCGGCGCCACCGACGGCTACGTCCGCCGTCCCTTCCTCATCGAGGGGTTCGCCAAGGGGATCATGGGCGGGGCGCTCGCGCTGGGGTTCACCTGGATCGCGATGGAGGCGGTGCAGCACTACCTCAACTTCCAGACGGTCTTCTTCGACCGCCGCCTCGCCATCGCCGGCATCCTGTCGGGCGCGCTCATCGGGCTGTTCGGGAGCGCGGTGTCGGTCGGCAGGCATCTGCGGCGGGTATGATGGGAGGGACGAGGGACGAGGGACGAGGGACGAGGGTGGGGACGCGGGACGCGGGACGCGCGACGCGTGGGCCTCGCGCTCGGCGATGGATTCTCGTCTGTGGCGCGGCGGCCCTGCTCGCGTCGCTCGTCCCGCTTCGCGCGTCCCGCGCTCAGGCCCCCGACCCCGCCTCCCGCCTCCGCGCCCAGCGGGACACGCTCGAGCGGATCCGGCGCGAGCGGGCGGCGCTGGAGAAGCGGATGACGGAGATCCAGGCGAACGTCCACGACCTGAGCGAGGAGGTCGCGAACCTCGACGCGCGCGCGGCGGCCACCCAGCGCATCGTCCAGACGATCGACGCCGAGCTCGCGTCCATCGCCGACGAGGTGAACGAGGCGTCGGCCGATCTCGCCCGCACGCAGACGCGGCTCACCCAGCGCCGCGCCTCCATGCACCACCGGCTCGTCGAGATCTACAAGCGCGGGCCGCTCTACGACATGGAAGTGCTCCTCTCGGCGAACTCGTTCGGCGACCTCGTGGCGCGCTACAAGTACCTGCACCTGCTCGCCCTGCACGACCGGGCGCTGGTGAGCCGCGTCGAGCAGCTTCGCGACCAGGCGCAGCTCCAGCGCAATCGCCTCGTCACCCTGCAGAACGACCTCGAGGAGAGCCGGAACGACAAGCAGCAGGAGGAGGGGCGGCTGCGCGACCTGCAGCGGCAGCAGGCGGGCCGGCTCCAGCAGGCGAAGCACACGGCGGCGAAGGCCGAGCAACGGCTGGCCAGCCTCCGCCGCACGGAGACGCAGCTCACCGACGCCATCGCCGCCTTCGAGGCCGAGCGCAAGCGGCTGGAGAGCGCGCGCCCGAACGCGCCGCGGACGCGGAGCAGCATCCACACGAGCGACTACGGCCGCCTCGACTGGCCGGTCCAGGGCTCGCTGCTCTACACCTACGGCAAGGCGCAGACGGAGAACAACACCACCATCCGCTGGAACGGCGTCGGCATCCAGGCGGCCGTCGGCACGGCGGTGCACGCCGTCGCCGCCGGCCGCGTCGTCAGCGTCGGTCAGCTCGGCACGTACGGCCTCACCGTGATCGTCGACCACGGCGGCGGCGACTACTCGATCTACGGCTCGCTGTCGCGGGCGGACGTCCACCTGCACGAGCACGTCGCGAAGGGACAGGTCATCGGCGGCACGGGGATCTCCGACCCCGACCTGCCGGCGCACCTCCACTTCGAGATCCGGCACGGCGGCCCCGCGGTGGATCCGGCGACCTGGCTCCGGGGCCGGCGATGAGCGTCACCAAACGATGCACGGTGTGCGGGCGCTTCCGCGCCTACGAGGAGGACGACGCCTTCTGCATCGTCTGCGGCCACGAGGGGCTGGAGAGCGAGTGCCAGTGCGGGCGCCGCTTCGACTACGCGCTGGCCGAGGGGAGCGGGCCGGTGCACTGTCCGCGCTGCGGCCGCCGCCTCACGGGACGGCACGAAGACTATGAGTGACGCGCGCGCGGCGACGGACCTGCTCGGCGCGCACGTGTCGATCGCCGGCGGGACGCACAACGCGCCCGTCCGCGCGAAGGCGATCGGCGCGACCGCCATGCAGATCTTCACGAAGATGGCGAACCGATGGGCGGAGCGTGTCTGCGAGGACGACGAGTGCCGCGGCTTCCGCGCGGGGCTCGCCGACACGGCGGTCCGCGCCACCGTCGCGCACGACTCCTATCTCATCAACCTCGCGAGCCCCGACCCCGCGCTGCGCCGCCGCTCCATCGAGTCGTTCGTCGCGGAGCTCCAGCGCTGCGAGGCGCTGGGGCTCGGGTTCCTCGTCTCGCACCCCGGCAACTACATGGACGACCGCGACAGCGGGTTGCGCCGGAACGCCGACGCGATCAGCGAGGCGCTGGAGCGGGTGCCCGGGCGGACGGTCCTCTGCATGGAGACCACGTCCGGGTCGGGAACCGCGCTCGGCGCGACCTTCGAGGAGCTCGCCGCGCTCATCGACCTGGTGAGCCCCGCCGTCCGCGCGCGCATGGGCGTGTGCGTCGACACCTGCCACGTGTACTCGGCGGGCTACGACCTGGTGAAGCAGTACGACGCCGTCTGGGCGCGCTTCGACGACGTGATCGGCCGCGAGCGGCTGCGCGTCATGCATTTGAACGACTCGAAGACGCCCTTCGATTCGAGGCGCGACCGGCACGAGCTGATCGCCGAGGGCTCGCTCGGCGAGGCGGTCTTTCGCCGCATCATGACCGACCCGCGGCTCGGTGACGTCGCGAAGGTCATCGAGACGCCGAAGCTGGACGATCCCGAGGCGACCGACCGCCGGATGCTCGCCAGGCTGCGGGGCTATCGCGACGAGCCGGCGGCGCCGCCGCCGGGCGTGAAGAAATCCTTGCGCCGCGCGGCGACGCCGAAGCGAAACCGGCGTCGGCGCGAGGGGTAAGGCTGGCGTCGGCCGCAGGTGTACCATAGCGTTAAGCGCATGCACGTCCTTCCCCGCCGGGTGCCCAGGGTGGTGTCCCGGCTCTATCTGTTCGCGGCGGTGCTCGCCGCGGTCGCCCAGCTCGCGCTGGTGCTCGCCCCCCTCGCCGAGGGTCGGGCGGGCGTCGGCATGGGCTCGCACGTCGAGGCGAACGGGCAGGCGTCGCATCACGTCCACGAGGAGGCGACCTGCGTCGCCTGCCAGGCGCGCTCGCTGCACGGCGTCGCCCGTGGACGCCCCGTGGCCCCGGCGCCGACCGCGGCCCGCGGCACCGCACCGCTGCTGCGCGAGCAGCTCGTCGCGTCCGCGGAGCTCGTCGACCACGCCCTGCCCCGCGCCCCTCCCTGCGTGATCTGAGTCCGGTTTCGTAGTTCGTTCGACTCGGTTCACCCCAGCAGGGACAACATGCGATCTCTCTTCGGACTGTGCGCACTGGCCGCATTGGGCAGTGCCGCATCCGCGCAGGGCGCCCCGGGGCAGATGCTGCCTGCCGCGGCAGCCGCCCCGCGTGCGACCGGCACGGCCAGCCCGCGACAACCCACGGATTCTCTGCGACTGACGCGACGCCAGGCGATCGCGCAGGCGTTGCTCAACAACCCCCAGATCTCCGTCGCCCGCGAGCAGACGGCGCAGGCACGCGCGCGGCGCGTGCAGGCATGGTCCATCCCGGATCCGGCGCTCACGTACACCTACGACCAGCAGCCGCGGCTCTTCAACTTCGGCTCGGCGGCGCAGCGGAACGTGGGCGTCGACCTGACGATCCCCTTCCCCGACAAGCTCCGCCTCCAGGGGAGCGCGGCCGCCGCCGACGTCCGGAACTTCGAGTCCAACTATCGGCTCGTGCAGCAGCAGGTCGCGGAGGAGGCGTCGGCGACGTACGACTCCCTCCTCGTGGCCCTGCGCCACCGCTCGGACCTCCAGCAGGCGCGCGCCCTCGCCGCCGACTTCCTCAAGCGGACCGAGGCGCGCTACAACGCGGGCACCGCGGCGAAGCTCGACGTGATCAAGGCCCGCGTGGACGTCGCCCAGGCGGAAAACGCGCTCATCGCCAACGAGGGCGACATCGCCAACGCCCAGGCGTCGATGAACCGGTTGCTCGGGCGCATGGTCAGCGCGCCGATCGAGCCGGAAGACTCGCTGACGATCCCGCCGCCGCTCCCGGATTCCGCGACGATCGAGCAGCTCGCCGTCGACAACCGGCCGGAGCTCGCCTCGCTCCAGAGCCAGATGCGGTCGGCGAGCGCGAACACCAGCCTCCTCAAGGAATTCTGGATCCCGGACTTCATCGTCGGCTTCTCGCGCGACTACCTCACCCCCGGCTCGGCCGCCTTCTCCACCGGCATCACCATGCCGCTGCCGACCTTCTTCTGGCAGCACACCCAGGGCACCATCGCCGAGTCGAAGCACTTCGAGCGCGAGCTCGCCGCGTCGTATCGCGACCTGCGCGCACAGGTGACGCAGGACGTGCGCTCGGCGTACGCGAACGCGAGCACGGCGATGCGGCAGGCGATCTTCCTGCGCGACGAGCTGGTGCCCGCCGCCGCCGAAGCGTTCCGCGTCGCTTCCGTGAGCTACTCGATCGGCGGCTCCTCGGCGCTGGAGGTGCTGCAGGCGCGGCGCGACCTGCTCGACGCGCAGAGCCAGCTCACCGACGCCCTCGCCGCCGCCAACACCGCCCGCGCCGATCTGGAGCGCGCGCTGGGCATCTCCCTCCAGTCGCTCGGAGCGCGCAAGCCATGACCATGCCGACCTGGGTCCGCCGCCCCGGCGCCCTCGCTCTCGCTCTCACCGTGGTCGCCGCCGGCTGCTCGCGCAACGGCGACGCCAGGCCGTCCGACTCGGCGGCCGCCCGCCCGACGGGCGCCTTCACGATCTCCCCCGACCAGCGCTCCCGCATCCACGTCGTGACGATGCAGGCGGAGCCCTTCCGGCCGACGGTCGAGGCGACGGGCACCGTCGCCTTCAACGGCGACCGCTCCACGCAGGTGGTGTCCCCCATCTCCGGTCCAGCGACGCGCATCCTCGCCGACGTCGGAACGCCGGTGACCGCGGGAACGCCGCTCGCGACTGTGTCGTCGCCCGACTTCGCCTCCGCCGTCGCCTCGTACCGCAAGGCGCAGGCGGCGTACGAGCAGGCGAAGCGCGTGCGCGACCAGGACGAGCAGCTCTTCAAGAACGACGCGCTGGCGCGGCGCGACCTCGAGCAGGCGCAGACCGACGAGGCCAACGCCGCCGCCGATCGCGACGCCGCCATCCAGCAGATGCGCGCCCTCGGCGTCGAGGAGTCGCAGATCGAGGCGATCCGGCAGAACAAGCCGACCGAGCCCCTCCAGGCGGTGATCCGCGCCCCGATCGCCGGCACGGTGGTCGAGAAGATGATCACGCCCGGCCAGCTCCTCTCGGCGGGCACGACGCCCTGCTTCACCATCGCCGACCTCTCCACCGTCTGGGTGAACGCGAACGTCTTCGCCAGTGAGCTGAAGGACGTCGCCGTCGGCGAGGACGCGGACATCGTCACCGACGCGTCGCACGTCCCGATGCCCGGCAAGGTGAACTACGTCGCCGCGCTGGTGGACCCGAACTCCAACGCCGTGGCCGTGCGCGTGGTGGTGCCCAACGTGAACCACGCGCTCCGGCGCGACATGTTCGTGCGCGTCCGCATCCACGCGGCGGACGAGCACACCGGGATCCTCATCCCCGCCTCGGCGCTCCTGCGCGACGAGGACAACCTGCCGTTCGTGTTCGTCGCGCTCTCCGACGGAACCTTCAACCGGCGGCGGATCACGCTCGGCGGGCAGGTCGGCGACCGCTACGAGGTGACCGCCGGTCTCGCCCCGGGCGACAAGGTGGTGGCGGAAGGCGCGCTCTTCCTCCAGTTCGCGGAGTCGCAATAGTGGACCGGCCTCCTCGTGAACCGGTGCCGGCGGGCGTGGAGCAGCGCGCGTCGTTCATCCACCGCATCGTGGGCGCCTCGCTCGCGCAGCCGCTGCTCGTCGTGCTCTTCACCATCGTCCTCATCGGCGTCGGCATCTTCTCGCTGCGGCGGCTGCCGGTGGACGCGTATCCGGACGTCTCGCCGCCGATGGTGGAGCTGGTGAGCCAGTGGCCCGGTCATGCCGCCGAGGAGGTGGAGCGGCTCATCACCGTGCCGATCGAGGTGGAGATGAACGGCCTGCCGAACCTCACGGTGAGCCGCTCGATCTCGCTGTACGGCCTGTCCGACGTCCGCCTCACCTTCACCGACCCGACCGACAGCTACTTCGCGCGCCAGCAGGTGTTCGAGCGCCTCGGCGACGTCGACCTGCCCGACGGGGTGGCGCCGAGCATGGCGCCGCTCACCTCGCCGTCGGGGCTCGTCTACCGCTACGTGCTCCAGAGCCCCGACCGCAGCGCGATGGACCTCAAGGTCCTCCAGGACTGGGTGCTGGAGAAGGCGTACCGCTCCGTGCCCGGCGTCGCCGACATGTCCTCGCTCGGCGGCGAGACGATGCAGTACCAGGTCGAGGTGGACCCGAACAAGCTCGCCGGCGCGGGGCTGTCGGTGCAGGACGTCGCCAACGCGCTCGGCGCGAACAACGGCAACGCCGGCGGCGGCTTCTACTCCGAGGGCAGCCAGTTCTTCTACGTGCGCGGCCTCGGGCGCGTCGCCACCCTCGACGACATCGGCAACATCGTCCTCGCCGTGCGCAACGGCACCCCCGTGCTCGTGAAGGACGTCGGCGACGTCGTCATCGGCCACGCGCCGCGGCTCGGCCAGTTCGGCTACGACAACGTGGACGACGCCGTCGAGGGCGTGATCCTCATGCGCCGCGGCGAGCAGGCGCAGACGGTGCTCAAGGGCGTCCAGGCGATGACGCGGAAGCTCAACACGAGCATCCTGCCGAAGGACGTCAAGGCCGTGCCGTTCTACGACCGGAGCGACCTGATCTCGCTGACGACGCGCACCGTGGAGGACAACCTCCTCCGCGGCATCGTGCTCGTCGTCATCGTCCTCATCTTCTTCCTCTACGACGTCCGCTCCGGCCTCATCGTCGCCGCGACGATCCCGCTCGCGCTCTTCTTCGCCTTCATCTGCCTGGATCTCAGGCACATACCGGCGAACCTCTTGTCGATAGGCGCGATCGACTTCGGCATCCTCGTGGACGGCGCCGTGGTGATGGTGGAGAACATCCACCGGCAGCTCGCGCGACGACACGGCACGGAATACCGCATCAAGGACGTCATCATCGACGCCGCCTCCGAGGTCGACCGGCCGATCTTCTACGCGGTCGCCGTCATCGTCGCCGGCTTCCTGCCCATCTACGCGTTGAGCGGCCCGTCGGGGAAGCTGTTCTCGCCGATGGCCGACACCACGATCTACGCCCTCGTCGGCTCGCTCGTCCTCACGCTCACCGTGCTCCCCGTGCTGTGCGTGTGGGCGCTGCGCGGCGGCGTCGTCGAGCGGCGCAACGCCGCCTTCGAGTGGATCAAGGATCGGTACACGCAGGGGCTCGACTGGTCGCTCGCGCACCAGCGGGAGACGCTCGTCGGGAGCATCGTCCTGTTCGGGCTCTCGCTCCTCCTCGCGATGCGCATCGGCGGCGAGTTCATGCCGAAGCTCGACGAGGGCGCCCTCTGGGTGCGCGCGACGATGCCGTACACGATCTCCTTCGAGGAGTCGTCGCGCATCGTGCCGCAGGTCCGGAAGATCCTCTCCTCCTTCCCCGAGGTCACGGTGGTGGCGTCCGAGCACGGCCGCCCCGACGACGGCACCGACCCGACGGGGTTCTTCAACGCCGAGTTCTACGTCGG
>CAMLIT010000099.1 GCA_946480295.1 uncultured Gemmatimonadota bacterium | reverse complement strand
CACTCCGAGTACAGCGCGATGAAGTTCTCGATGTTCTTCATCGCCGAGTACGCGAACATGGTGACGGCGAGCGCGCTGATGTCGACGCTGTTCTTCGGCGGATGGGACATCCCGTTCACGCAGTGGGACAACGTCGCGCCGCACACGTTCCTGAAGACGATCATCACGCTGCTCGTGATGGTGGCGAAGACCGGCTTCTTCGTCTTCCTCTACATGTGGATCCGCTGGACGCTGCCGCGGTTCCGCTACGACCAGCTCATGGCGCTCGGCTGGAAGGTCATGCTGCCGGTGGCGCTGGCGTACGTGGTGATCATGGGCGGCGCGATCGTCGGGCTGGAGGCGCTCGGGTTCGTGCCCGGCGCGTGGCAGTTCGGGCTCGCGCTCCTCGTGCTCAACCTCATCCTGCTCATCGTGCTGTTCGTGATCCTCGATCGCGGACGGCTGATCAGTCCCGCATACGCGCCGGTGGCGCGGCGCGATCTCGAGAAGCTGCGCGCCTACGCGCGCGTGGGCACCCCGCTTCCGGCGGAGGGCGATTAATGGCCATCGGCATCAAGGTCCTCGAGCGGCCGATCGAGGACACCAGCTACGTTCGCGCGACCCTCAAGGGGATGGCGCTGACCTTCAAGCACATGATCGATCCGCACAAGGTCACGACCCAGTACCCCGAGCAGAAGGAGTCGCTCTCCGCGCGCTGGCGCGGCACGCACCGGATGCTGACGACGGAGGACGGCAAGGCGAAGTGCGTCGCCTGCGGCCTGTGCCCGACCGTCTGCCCCGCCAACTGCATCAAGCTCGTCCCGGGCGAGGACGAGAAGGGGAACCGGTATCCGCTCGTCTTCGAGATCGACGAGTTCCGCTGCATCTTCTGCGGCTACTGCCAGGAGGTGTGCCCGGAGGAGGCGATCCACGTCGGCCGCCACTACGAGAACTCGGAGTACAGCCGCGAGGGGTTCGTCTACGACCTCGAGCGGCTGATGTCGCAGACGCATCCCGTCTGCGAGATGTGGGATCCGGCCGATCCGAAGGGGGAGTGACATGGTCCACGGCGATCTCCCGCTGTTCTACGTCTTCATCTTCTACTTCTTCGGCCTGGTCGCGATCGCCGCGGCGCTGCTCTTCGTCACGCGGAAGAGCCCCGTGTCCGCGGCGTTGTGGCTGGTCGTCACCATGTTCTGCCTCGCGGCGCTCTACGTGCTCCAGGACGCGCAGTTCATCGGCGTGATCCAGGTGCTCGTCTACGCGGGCGCGATCATGGTGGTGTTCCTGTTCGTGATCATGCTGCTGAACCTCGGCCATCCGAGCGAGATCGCCGACGCGCGCGGCAGCAGCTGGAAGCTCGTCGCGGGGCTCGTCGGGCTGGCGCTGCTCGCCGAGGTCGCGAACGTGGTGCGCTCGCACCTCCCGACGTCGCTCCAGCTCCCGCCGAACTTCACCGCGCAGCAGGTCGCGGCGCAGGGCGTGATCGCGCCGGTGGCCGCGCCCCTCTTCCACGAGTACCTGCTGGCCTTCGAGGTGACGAGCGTGCTGCTCCTCGCCGCGGTGGTCGGGGCGGTCGTGCTCGGCAAGCGGAGGTCGACCGATGATGTTGCCTGAGGCCCTCTTCTTCTCGGCCGTGCTGTTCGCGATCGGCGTGGTCGGCGTGCTCACGCGCCGCAACGCGATCATCATCTTCATGTGCGTGGAGCTGATGCTCAACGCCGTGAACCTGAGCTTCGTCGCCTTCTCGCAGGTCTACGGGACGGCGGGGCAGGTGTTCGTCTTCTTCGTCATGACGGTCGCCGCCGCCGAGGCGGCGGTGGGGCTCGCGATCATCATCGCGCTCTTCCGCCATCGCCAGACGGTGGACCTCCAGAACATCAACCTCCTGAAGGGCTGATGCTCCTCCAGCTTGCAGCAGCCGCGGCCCGCGAGGGCGCGGCCGGGGGCGGGCCGCACCCGCTCAGCGGGACGGCGGCGGACTGGCTGTGGCTGGTGCCGCTGCTGCCGCTCCTCGGCTTCGTCATCAACGGCCTGATCTCCATCACCACGGCGTTCCGCGCCGGCCCCTCGGATCCGCAGCTCGCGCACGCGGCGGGGCACGGCCCGGAGCACGCGAGCGCGCACGAGGTCGGGGGCGCGCACGGCGACGACCATCACGTCGTCGTCCGGCATCCACTCGCCGGCGTCGTGAGCTTCGTCGGACCGGCGGTGCTCATCCTCGCCTTCGCGCTGACGGCGGCGATCTTCATCGCCTTCCTCGGCGCGGGCGAGGTCACGACGCCGTTCGTCCAGCGGTACTTCGCCTGGATGCCGATCGCCGACCTGCACATCGACGCGGCGTTCCAGCTCGATCAGCTCTCGATGATGATGATGCTGATCATCACCGGGGTCGGCTCGCTGATCCATCTCTTCAGCATCGGCTACATGCGGGAGGACCCGGGGTACCCGCGCTTCTTCGCGTACCTCAACCTGTTCGTCTTCTTCATGCTGCTGCTGGTGATGGGGGCGAACTATCCCATCCTCTTCATCGGCTGGGAAGGCGTGGGGCTCTGCTCCTACCTGCTGATCGGCTTCTGGTTCAGCGACAAGGCGAACGCGGACGCGGGGAAGAAGGCGTTCATCGTCAACCGCATCGGCGACTTCGGCTTCCTGATCGCGATGTTCATGCTGTTCGCGAACCTCGGGACGCTCGACTTCGTCGGGGTGAAGGCGGCCGCGTCCACGCTGCAGTTCGGCGGCCCGCTGGTCACGGCGATCTGCCTCTTCATGTTCCTCGGCTGCACCGGCAAGAGCGCCCAGATCCCGCTCTACATCTGGCTGCCCGACGCCATGGCCGGCCCGACGCCGGTCTCCGCGCTCATCCACGCGGCGACGATGGTGACCGCCGGCGTGTACCTGATCGCGCGCAGCAGCTTCCTCTTCTCGCTGGCGCCGGTGGCCGATCTCACCGTGGTGGTGATCGGCGCGCTGACGGCGATCTTCGCCGCGTCGATCGGCCTCAAGCAGTGGGACATCAAGAAGGTCCTGGCCTACTCCACCGTCTCGCAGCTCGGCTACATGTTCGTCGGCGTCGGGGTGGGGGCGTACGTGTCCGGCATGTTCCACCTGACGACGCACGCCTTCTTCAAGGCGCTGCTCTTCCTCGGCTCGGGCTCGGTGATCCACGCGATGCACGCCGCGTATCACCACACGGGCAGCCACGAGGACGCGCAGGACATGCGCAACATGGGCGGGCTCAAGGCGTACCTGCCGTGGACGTGGGTGCTGATGTGGATCGCGACGCTGGCGATCTGCGGCGTGCCGCCGTTCTCGGGCTTCTTCTCCAAGGACGAGGTGCTCGGCGGCGTGTTCGCGCGCGCGCAGGGGTCGACGCTCGCCGACGCGCACTGGCTCGGGATCCCCGGCAACATCGTGCTCTACGCCTGCTACGTGATCGGGCTGGCGGCGGCGTTCATGACCGCGGTCTACATGACGCGCATGATGATCTACACCTTCCACGGCCCGAACCGGACCGGGGAGCACGAGCGCGAGCACCTGCACGAGGCGCCGTGGATCATGACCGGCCCGCTCGTCATCCTCGGCATCCTCGCCGCGGCCGGCGGCTGGCTGAACATCCCGGAGTTCGCGCACTGGCTCGGGCCGGTGGGCGGGCTCGATCACTGGCTGGAGCCGGTGGTGGGGCAGGCGGCGCTGCGCATCACGCACGGCGTGGCGCCGGAAGTGGCGCCGAACCTCGAGTACGGCCTCGTCGGGCTGGCGGTGCTCATCGCCCTCGGCGGTATCGCGCTGGCGTTCGTCCGGCTGAAGCCCGCGCGGCTGGTCCCGAAGCGCGAGGCGCAGCCGGAGGAAGGCTTCGATCGCGTGCTGCTGGACAAGTACTACGTCGACGAGTTCTACGATGCGGCCGTGGTCGGCCCCGTGTACCGCACGTCGCGAAACCTGCTCTGGCGCGGCATCGACGTCGGCATCATCGACGGCCTGACGTCGCTGTTCGTCCAGGCGCGGCCGGGCGCGGAGATGCCGCCGGGCGAGACCGCGCCGGGCGGCGGCTGGATCCCGCGCGCCTTCGGCTGGGTGGGCTCGCAGCTCCAGTCGGGGCAGGTGGGGACGTACGCATGGGTGCTCGTGCTCGGCGTGCTCGCCGTGCTCGGGGCCTTCACCTTCCGCTGATCCATGAACGCCTTCCTGACGTCCATCGGCTACCAGAGCTGGATCCTGCCCGCCCTGCTGATCGTGCCGCTCGTCGGCGCGCTGGCCATCTGGCTCCACGGCGCGGCCGCGACGGTGCCCGAGGGGGACGAGGTGGTGTCCGGCGCCGCCGCGACGCCGCGCATGATCGCGCTGCTCACGCTGCTCGTGGAGTTCGTCGTCTCGCTCGGCCTGTGGTGGGCGTTCAATCCCGCCACGCCGGGCTGGCAGTTCGTGGTGAACACGCACTGGATCCCGAGCTGGGGGACGCGCTTCTACATCGGCCTCGACGGCATCTCCCTGATGATGGTCCTGCTCACGACCTTCATCATGGCGCTCTCCGCCCTCGGGAGCTGGACGTACATCCGGGCGCGCGCGCACAGCTACTACGCGTTGATGCTCATCCTCACGACCGGCATGCTCGGCGTGTTCCTGAGCCTCGACCTGTTCCTCTTCTACGTCTTCTGGGAAGTGATGCTGGTGCCGATGTACTTCATCATCGGCATCTGGGGGGGCAACCGGCGGCTGTACGCGAGCCTCAAGTTCGTCGTGTACACGATGGTCGGGTCGTTCCTCATGCTCGTGGCGATCGTGTGGCTCGGCTGGGCGGCGCGCGATCCGGCGACGGGCATCTTCAACTTCAACTACGACTACATCATCCAGCACGTGAACGTCGCGCCGTCGACCGCGCTCTGGCTGTTCGGCGCGTTCTTCCTGGCGTTCGCGATCAAGGTGCCGATGTTCCCCTTCCACACCTGGCTGCCCGACGCGCACGTCGAGGCGCCGACGGCCGGGTCGGTGGTGCTGGCGAGCATCATGCTCAAGCTGGGGACGTTCGGGTTCCTGCGCCTGGCGGTGCCGCTCTTCCCGCAGGCGGCCACGAACCCCACGGTGCGCGGCATCATCCTCACGCTCGCCGTCATCGGCATCGTGTACGGCGCGCTCGTCTCGCTCGTCCAGCCGGACTTCAAGAAGCTCGTCGCGTACTCGTCGGTGAGCCACCTCGGCTTCGTGATGCTGGGCATCTTCGCGCTCACCGTGCAGAGCGTGCAGGGCGCCTTGATGGTGATGATCAACCACGGCATCTCGACCGGCGCGCTGTTCTTCCTCATCGGCATGATCTACGAGCGCCGGCACACGCGCCTCATCGACGACTTCGGCGGCATCGCCCGCGTCGTGCCGATGTTCGCGGCGCTGCTGACGCTGGTCACGCTGAGCAGCATCGGGCTCCCGGGGACGAACGGCTTCATCGGCGAGTTCCTCGTCCTCCTCGGCTCCTTCCGCACGCACCCGGTCTTCTCGCTCGTGGCGACGACGGTCGTCATCTTCGCCGCGGCGTACCTGCTCTGGGCCATCCAGCGCATCATCTACAACCCGCTCGACAAGCCGGTGAACGAGCACATCCCGGATCTCAACGGCCGTGAGCTGGCGCTGATGGTGCCGCTCGTCGCCTGCATCATCTGGCTCGGCGTCTACCCGGCGCCGGTGCTCCGCCGGATGGAGGTCTCGGCCGAGCACTTCGTCCACCTCGTGGAGTCGCGCTCGACCCCGGCGGTGGCGTACGCTCCGGAGGGCCGGCCGTGAACGCGCTGAACCTCGCCATCCCGGCGCAGCTCACGCTCGCGCTGGTCCCCGACCTGATCCTGATGGGCGGGGCGATGCTCCTGCTCCTCTTCGCCGCCTGGCGCACGGACTCCCCGAGCCACCAGCGCGCGGTCGGCGTCGGGAGCATCGTGCTGTGCATCGTCACGCTCGTCGCGGTCGTGCTGTACATCGGCCGCTACACGGCGGGCCCGGGGCCGATCGCGGTGGACGACTTCCGCTGGCTCGCCGACGTCATCATCTTGCTCGGCACCATCTTCGCCATCGGCCTGACGATGGACGACAACGACCGGCAGGGGACCCCCGTCGCCGAGTCGCACGTCCTGCTCCTGCTGGCGTCGTCGGGGATGATGCTGCTCACCGCGGCGCGCGACCTCATGATCGTGTTCCTCGGCATCGAGCTGATGTCGATTTCGGTGTACGCGCTCGCCGGGATCAACCGGCGGAGCGCGCGGTCGGCGGAGGGGGCGCTGAAGTACTTCCTCCTCGGCGCGTTCTCGACCGCGTTCCTCCTCTACGGGATCGCCCTCGTCTACGGCGCCACCGGGACGACGAACATCTCGCTCATCGGGCAGCGCATCGCGAGCCTGTCGCTGTTCGGCAGCCCGCTGCTCTCGATCGGCATCGGGCTGCTGATCGTCGGCTTCGGCTTCAAGGTCGCGGCGGTGCCCTTCCACATGTGGGCGCCGGACGTGTACGACGGCTCGCCGTCGCCGGTGACGGGCTACATGGCGGCGACGGTGAAGGCGGCGGCGTTCGCGGCCTTCCTGCGGGTGTGGCTGGAGGCGTTCCCGTCGACGTTCACCTCCTGGCACACGGCGCTCGCCGGCGTGGCGATCGTGACGATGGTGTTCGGCAACACCATCGGCCTGATGCAGCGGAACATGAAGCGGCTGCTCGCCTACTCGAGCATCGGCCACGCCGGCTACCTGCTGGTGGCGGTCACCGCGTCCACGGAGCAGGGGGCGTCGGCGATGCTGTTCTACCTGCTCGCGTACACCCTGGCCACCTTCGCCGCCTTCGGCATCATCGCGGCACTCCAGGCGCCCGGGCGGGACACGGTCATGATGGACGAGCTGGCCGGACTGTGGAGCGTGCGCCCCTGGCTGGCGCTCGGGATGGGGGTGACGATGTTCGCCTTCCTCGGCTTCCCGATCTTCGGCGGGGCCGGCTTCCTGGCCAAGTGGTACGTGATCCAGGCCGCGCTCCAGGCGCCGCACGCGCAGACGGCGCTGGTGGTCATCCTCGTGCTGACGAGCGTCGTCTCGGCGGGCTATTATCTCTACGTCGTGATGACCATGTTCATGCGGCCGCGCGTCGGCGAGCCGGTGGCGCTTCCGGCCTCCGGCGCCGCCACGCGCGCGGTGATCGTGGTCAGCGTGGTCGCGCTCCTCGTGCTCGGCGTCGCGCCCGACCTCGTCGTTCGGCAGACCTGGCGCGGCCGGCCGGAGGTGGCCACGGGCGTCGGCGCCGTGGCCGGCGAGTTGCCGCAGCAGCTGGGCATCCCCGGCGCGGTCACGGCCGGTCCGCCAAACGGCGCGCCGGCCGTCCCGGTCCGGTAAAAATCGACGGGGTCGCCGGGGCGGCCCCGTGTTCGTTTCGGGCAGGCAGACGAGGGGGATCATGGCTATCTCACCGGGCATCTTCCGGCAGTACGACATTCGCGGCATCATCGGCCGCGACCTGACCGCGGACGCCGCGCGCGCGATCGGCGGCGCCTTCGCCGCCTATCTCGCCGAGCACGGCGATCAGGGCACGGTGGCGGTGGGGCGCGACAACCGCCCGAGCGGCAAGGAGCTGCGCGACGCGCTCGTCGACGGGCTCACCGCGGCCGGCGTGAGCGTGGTGGACATCGGCGTCGTGCCGACGCCGCTCCTCTACTGGGGGCTCCACCACCTCGGCGTCGTCGGCGGCATCCAGATCACCGGCTCGCACAACCCGCCGGAGTACAACGGCTTCAAGCTCTCGATGGGCACCGGGTCGCTCCACGGCGACGCGATCCAGGAGCTGCACGGCATCATCGAGCGCGGCACGAAGCCGGCGGCGAAGCGGGGGAGCGTTCGCGAGGAGCAGGTCGTCGATCGGTACATCGACGACATCGTCGAACGCGTCGGGCGGCTGAAGCGGCCGATCCGCGCGGTCTACGACTGCGGGAACGGCGCGGGCTCGCTCGTCGCGCCGAAGCTGTTCGAGCGGCTGGGCCTCGTCGGGCGCGGGCTCTTCTGCGAGAGCGACGGCACCTTCCCGAACCACCACCCCGATCCGACCGTCCCCGCGAACCTCGAGGACCTCATCGCCGCCGTGAAGAAGGACGGCGCCGAGATCGGCATCGCCTTCGACGGCGACGCGGACCGCATCGGCGTCGTGGACGACTCCGGGCGCATCGTCTGGGGGGACCACATCCTGATCCTCTACGCGCGCGACGTGCTGAAGCGGACGGGCGCGGGGCAGCCGATCATCTTCGACGTGAAGTGCTCGCAGGCGCTGCCGCAGGCGATCGAGAAGGCGGGCGGCAAGCCGGTGATGTGGAAGACCGGCCACTCGCTCATCAAGGACAAGATGAAGGAGACGCGCGCGCCGGTGGCGGGGGAGATGTCCGGGCACATGTTCTTCTCCGAGGGCTTCTACGGCCACGACGACGCGCTCTACGGCGCGGCGCGGCTGCTGCGCATCCTCGCCGACTCGGGGAAGACGGTGCGCGAGCTCCTCGCCGACGTCCCCCCGTTCGTCTCCACCCCGGAGATCCGCATCGAGGTGCCCGAGGAGATCAAGTTCGACCTCGTGAATCGCGCGGTGCAGCACTTCCGGGGGACGCACGACGTGATCGACGTGGACGGCGTGCGCGTCCTCTTCGGCGACGGCTGGGGCCTGATCCGCGCGTCGAACACGCAGCCGGTGCTCGTGGCGCGCTACGAGGCGCGCAGCCCCGAGCGGCTCGCCGCCATCCGTGACGAGATGGAGGGCTGGCTGCGCGCACAGGGCGTGAAGGTGTGACGTGACGCCGCGGCGGTGGCTGCTCGTCGCCCTGGCCGCCGTCGCCGTCCTCCTGCTGGTGGGGCGGGCGCTCGCCCAGGCGTACGTCGATTACGCGTGGTACGCCGCGATGGGCGCCACGGAGGTCTGGCGCGCGCGCACCACGGCGTCGCTCGTGCTGCACGGGCTCTCCGGCCTGGCCGCGACGCTGTTCGTGTTCGCGAACCTGTACGTCGTGCGGCAGTCGGTGGTCTCGCTCGTGCTGCCGCGGCGCGTCGCGAACCTCGAGATCGGCGAGGAGGTCTCCGGCCGGTACCTCCTCGCCGCCGTCATCGTGCTCTCGCTCGTGCTGGGCGCCCTCCTCACCATCCCGCAGGAGGACTGGAGCACCTTCGTGCTCGCGCGCATCGGCCGGCCGTTCGCCGAGACGGAGCCGTATTTCGGCGCGGACCTCGGCTTCTTCGTGTACTGGCTCCCGTTCGAGCGCGCCATCTACACGTGGACGCTGATCTCGCTGTTCATCGTCACGGCGATCGTGCTCTTCCTCTATGCGCTGACGCCGAGCCTGCGCTGGGAGCGCGGCACGCTCTACGTGTCCGCGTACGTGCGACGGCACCTGACGGTGCTCGCCGGCGTGCTGCTGCTGATGCTGGCCTGGAACTACCGGCTGGACATGTACGCGCACCTGACGAACGGCAGCGGACCGGAAGGGATGTTCACGTACCTCGACCACAAGGTCGGGATCCCCGGGAGCCTCGTCCTCGCCATCGTCACCTTCGGCGCGGCCCTCATCGTCGTCTGGGGCGGGTGGACGGGGCAGCTTCGGCTCGCCGGCAGCGCGGTGCTCGGCGTGCTGGTGCTGTCGCTCGTCATCCGCGAGGCGGCGCCCTTCGTCGTCGAGCACATGTCCGACGACGCGGGCCCGGTCGCGCGCGACCGCCCGTACCGCGACGTCTGGGCCGGCTACACGCGCCGCGCCTTCGGCCTCGACCGCATCGCGCTCGCCGACTCCTCGTTCGGCGCGGCCTCGCTCGCGGAGGCGGCGCGGAGCGTCCCCGTGTGGGACCACCAGGCGATCCTGCGCGCGGTGCGGCGCACCCCCGGGGGCGAGCTGGCGCTCCCCTCGTTTGGCTGGCACGCCACCCCCGCCGGCGTCGTGGTGGACGTCCCCGAGCGCCCGGCGCACGGCGACAGCGCGCGGCAGCCGTGGGGGCTGGCGCGCCTGCTCGCCTCGACCGCCGACGCGCAGGGGGCGCCCGTGCGCGTGACGGCCGCGGGGCTCCCGAGCGTGCAGGAGACGCAGCTCCAGGGCGCCGTCGTGCTCGACACGGCGGCCGGCTGGGCGATCGTGGCCGACTCCCTCAACCGCATCATCGGCACGCCCCTCGACGGCACGCTCTCGCGCCTGGCGCACGCATGGAGCTTCCAGGAGCCGGAGCTGCTGTTCGAGGACCTGCCCGGCCCGCACCCGACGGTCGTCCTCCACCGGGGCGTGCGCGACCGCCTGCGGCAGCTCGTCCCGTTCTTCGCGCAGGGGAGCGTGATCACGCCGATCGTCCTCGGCGACTCGCTCTTCTGGAGCGTCGATCTCTACTCGGCGTCGGCCTCGTATCCGCTCAGCCGGCGGACCCTCGCCGCGGGCGACGTGCGGACGTACTTCCAGCACGCGGCGACGGGGCTGATTCTCGCCGCGACGGGGGAGACGTGGATCGTCCCGGACTCGGTGCTCGACCCGATCGCCTCGACGTGGGTGCACCGCTTCCCGACGCTCTTCTCGAACTGGAGCGCACTCCCCGCAGGGCTCCCCGAGCGGCTCCCGCCCGCGCTCGACGAGCTGCAGGCGCAGGCGATCGCCTTCGGGCGCTTCGGGGCGCGCGCCGGGATCGGCGTGTCGCGGCAGCCGCCGATCCTCGACGGCGCCGACTCGGCGCTCGCCGGACCCGACCCGCTCTTCGTGCTCCCGCGCGACGGCCGCACCGCGCTCGCCGTCCCCCTCCTCGACGGGAGCGACCAGGTGCGCGGACTCGTCGTCGGCATGGGCGGGCGCGCCCCTCGCACGGTCTGGTACCCGCTCGCGCTCCCCGGCCCGCGCTGGACCGCCGTCCTCGACCGGCTGCACGGCGTGGACACCGCCGCGTCGTCGAAGGAGGGGCCGCTCGTCCACGGCGCCGTGCACGCGTATCCCGTCGCCGGCGGCATCGCCTACGTGCAGTCCACCTATCTCTGGCGGCCGGAGGGCCCGCCGTCGCTGGCGCGCGTGAGCCTCCTCTGGGGAGACAGCGTGCGCACCGGCGCCACGCTCGCACAGCTCGCCGGCACGCCGACGGCTCCGCTCGCGCCGGCGACAGCAACGGGTCCGTTGAGCGCGGCGGAGTTCCACGCCCGCGTCCAGGCGCTCTATCGCGCGATGCGCGACGCGCTGCGACGCGGCGATTTCGCCGCTTTCGGCCACGCCCTCGAGGAGCTGGGCAGACTCGCCGGCACTCCCACATCGCCCACGCCATGACGCCGGACGCGCGGACAGCACGCGACTTGCCCGCCCCTGCGAGCATGAGCGGCGCGAAGCCGGGCACCGCCGTCATCGCCCTCGGCGGGAACGCCCTCGCGCCGGGCGCTGAGCGGTCCACGATCTACGACCAGTTCCGCCATACGCGCGAGAGCCTCGGGCCGGTGGTGGATCTCGTGCTCGACGGCTGGAACGTGTGCATCGTGCACGGCAACGGGCCGCAGGTCGGCGACGAGCTGGTTCGCAACGAGCTCGCGCGCTACGACGCCCCGCCGCTGCCGCTCGGCGTGCTCGTCGCCGCGACCGCCGGGTGGATCGGCTACATGATCGAGCAGTCGCTGGAGAACGCGCTGCGCCGCGCCCGGAGCCCGCGCCAGGTGGCGACGATCATCACGCAGGTCGTGGTGGACGCGCACGATCCCGCGCTGAAGCACCCGACGAAGTTCATCGGCCGCGAGCTCCCGGCGGAGCGCGCGCGCGAGCTCGAGAAGGAGGGCCACGTCGTCAGGCCCGACGGCCACGGCCGCCTGCGCCGCGTCGTCGGCAGCCCGGCGCCGCTGGCGATCCACGAGCTGCCGACGATCGAGCGGCTCCTCGCCGACGGCACCGTCGTCATCGCCGTCGGCGGGGGAGGGGCACCCATTTACGACCATCCCACGCTAGGTTGGGAGGGGATCGACGCCGTGGTGGACAAGGACCTGGCGGCCGCCGTGCTCGCGCGGGACCTCGGGGCGGAGCTGCTGCTGATCCTCACCGACGTGGACGCGGTCTACGCGGACTGGGGCACGCCCCGGCAGCGGCCGCTCCCGCGCCTCTCCGTCGACGAGGCCGAGCGGATGGACCGCGCCGGCGCGTTCGGCGAGGGCAGCATGGCGCCGAAGATCCGCGCCGCGCTCGACTTCGTGCGCCGCACGCGTGGGCGCGCGATCATCACGGCCCTGGACCGCGGCCGCGACGCCGTGGAGGGCAGGGCCGGTACGACCATCGAAGCGATGGACAAGCGCAACACGCAGGAGTAGCCACTCACCGCAGTTCGTCAGTTCGTCAGAACGAGGAATCCCAGTCGTGAACATCCACGAATACCAGGCGAAGGAGCTCCTGCGCGCCGAGGGCGCGCCGGTGCCGCCGGGCGAGGTCGCGACGACGCCGGCGGAAGCCGAGGCGCTCGCGCGCAAGTTCGGGGGCACGGTCGTCGTCAAGGCGCAGGTGCACGCCGGCGGCCGCGGCAAGGCGGGCGGCGTCAAGCTCGCCAAGTCCCCCGCCGAAGCGAAGGACGTCGCCGGGCGCATTCTCGGCATGCAGATCAAGGGACTGACCGTCGAGAAGGTGCTCGTCACCCCGGCGGCGGACATCGCGAGCGAGGCCTACGTCGGCATCATCGTCGACCGCGCCGCGAAGAAGCCGGTCTTCATGGTGAGCCCCGCCGGCGGCATCGACATCGAGGAGGTGGCGGCCACCACCCCCGAGAAGATCCTCAAGATGCCGATCGACACGCGCTACGGGCTGATGCCCTTCCAGGCGATGCGCCTCGGCTTCTTCCTGTTCGACGACGTGAAGCTCGTCAGGCAGGCGGCGAAGGTGATGCAGCAGCTCTACGCCGCGTTCATGAAGAACGGCTGCTCGCTCGCCGAGATCAACCCGCTCGTCGTCACGCCGCAGGGGCAGGTGCTCGCCCTCGACGCGAAGATGGTCATCGACGACAACGAGCTCGATCGGCACCCGGACATCGCCGCGCTGCGTGACGAGAGCGCCGAGGCGCCGAGCGAGGTGCAGGCGCGCAACGCCAGCCTCACCTTCATCAAGCTCGATGGCAACGTCGGCTGCGTCGTCAACGGCGCCGGCCTCGCCATGGCCACGATGGACCTCGTGAAGTACTACGGCGGCGAGCCGGCGAACTTCCTCGACATCGGCGGCTCCTCCAACCCGGAGAAGGTCGTCAACGCGCTGAAGATCATCACCGCCGACCCGAACGTGAAGGCGATCCTCTTCAACATTTTCGGCGGCATCACGCGCACCGACGACGTCGCCAACGGCATCGTCACGGCGACGAAGCAGAATCCGCTCAAGGTGCCCATCGTCATCCGCCTCACCGGCACGAACGAGGAGATCGCGGTGAAGATCCTCAAGGAAAACGGCTTCTCCGCCATGACCGACATGGACGAGGCGGTGCAGCGCGCCGTGCAGCTCGCCCAGGGAGGGAAGGCCGCATGAGCATCTTCATCGACAGGAACACCACCGTCGTGGTGCAGGGGATCACCGGCCGCGACGGGTCGTTCCACGCGAAGCAGATGATGGAGTACGGCACGAAGGTCGTCTCCGGCGTCACGCCCGGGAAGGGCGGCCAGAAGTTCGAGGGCCAGGTGCCGATCTTCAACACCGTCGCCGACGCCGTGCGCGAGACGGGCGCCAACACCTCGGTGATCTACGTGCCGCCGATGTTCGCCGCCGACGCGATCATGGAGGCCGCGGACGCGGGCATCAAGCTCGTCGTCGCCATCACCGAGGGTCTGCCCGTCCTCGACATGACGAAGGTCTATCCCTTCGTGAAGGAGAAGGGCGTGCGGCTCATCGGGCCGAACTGCCCGGGGCTCATCTCGCCGGGGAAGTCGAAGGTCGGCATCATCCCGGGGCGCATCTGCACGCCGGGGAACATCGGCGTCGTGAGCCGTTCGGGGACGCTGACGTACGAGGTCGTCTACCAGCTCACGCGCGCCGGGCTCGGCCAGTCCACCTGCGTCGGCATCGGCGGCGACCCGATCAACGGGACGAACTTCATCGACTGCCTCGCGGCGTTCGAGAAGGACCCGGAGACGAAGGCCGTGGCGATGATGGGCGAGATCGGCGGCACCGACGAGCAGGAGGCGGCGGCGTTCGTGAAGAACCACATGACGAAGCCCGTCGTCGGCTTCATCGCCGGCCAGACCGCGCCCCCGGGGCGGCGCATGGGGCACGCCGGGGCGATCATCTCCGGCTCGGCGGGAACGGCGGCGGAGAAGATCGCCGCCTTCGAGGCCGCCGGCATCGGCGTCGCGAAGCGGCCGATGGACTTCGTGGAGCTCATCAAGAAGCGGATCTGAGCACCGACCCACGACCGAGCGACGGGGGAGAGCGCCAGGCGACTGGCGCTCTCCTCGTTTCCGGCACCCGGCCCCTCGCCCGGCGGCCACAGCCTTCGTCGGCTCGGGGATACCCGCTTACTTTTCGCTCGTGAAGCTTCGCGATTTTCTCTTCCCCGATGGCATCGTCGTCCCGCTACCCGCGACGACGCTGGCCGAGGCTGCCGACGTCCTGATCGAGCGCCTCGTGGCCTGCGGCGCCGTCGCGAACGTCCAGAAGCTGCGCGAGCGCACGGCCGAGCTGCGCGGCGACGACGTGCTGGTGCTCGCCGATCGCGCGCTGATCCTCCACTACCGCACCGACGCGGTCTCGGAGCTGCGCGTGGCGATCGGGGTCGCGGCGGAGGGGCTGCGTCGCGACGAGGCGGACGCCGGGGCGCCGCGCGCGCGGGTCGTGCTGCTCGTCGTCGCGCCGCCGCCGCTCACGGGACGGCACCTCCAGGTGGTGCGCGGCTTCGCGCGGCTCCTCTCGCGCGACGGGACGGTGGAGCAGATCGAGTGCGCCGGGAGCGCGGAAGAGTGCGCCGGCCTGCCGGTGTTCGCCGAGTACGATCTGGCGGAACAGCTCACGGTGCGCGACCTCATGACCGATCGGCCCCGCACCACGGGGCCCGACGTCCCGCTGCGCGCGGCTGCGCAGGAGATGATGCGCTCCAGCCTCGGCGCGCTCCCGGTGGTGGACGACGAGGGGCGCCTCATCGGGATGCTGAGCGAGCGCGAGCTCGTCAGGCACCTGCTCACCACCCAGGTGCTCTCCGATCCGATGTCGCGGCACCACACGCCCCTCGGCGGAACGCAGAAGACCGTGCGCGAGGTGATGACGCGGCAGGTGCTCTGCGTCGCGCCCGAGCAGTCCATCGCGGAAGTCGCGTCCCTGATGAGCAACAAGGACGTGGAACGCGTCCCCGTGGTCCGCGAAGGCAGGCTGGTGGGTTATCTCACTCGCGGGGACATCGTACGCAAACTCATAGGATCCTGACATGGCTGGGAACTACACGCTGACGATCATCAAGCCCGACGCGTTCGGGGCGGGGAAGGCGGGGAAGATCATCGCGCACCTCGAGGCGCAGGGCTTCCAGGTGCGCGCCGCGCGGGTGCTGCACATGAGCCAGGAGGAGGCGCGGGAGTTCTACGCCGTGCACAAGGAGCGGCCCTTCTACGGGTCGCTGGTGAGCTTCATGACGTCGGGCCCGTGCATGCCGATGGTGCTGGAGAAGCAGAACGCCGTGTTCGCCCTGCGCGACGCGATCGGCGCCACCGACCCGGCCGAGGCGAAGGAGGGCACGGTGCGGAAGCTCTACGCCGAGTCCAAGGAGCGGAACGCGATCCACGCCTCGGACTCGGACGAGAACGCCGACCGGGAGTCGCACTTCTTCTTTTCGGAGACCGAGCTGCTGGCGGCGCGGTAGTTCCGCTCTAAGTCGCGCACTGACGCAGACTTGATACGCGTCCCGCGGCGGGATACATTACCCGGCTATGCTGTCCTATGACGTCAGTTCGATCACCAGTCACGCCGTGCACGTCGACGGCGAGCTGGGGGCCGACGATCCGATTTGGGAGGAAGGGGATGCACGCCCTGCCGGCCCCATTCACGTTACGGGACGGCTGTCCGCCGCGGGGTCGGGCCGCGTGTATTTCAGCGGCCATCTCGAAGGGACGGTCGCCGGCGAGTGCCGGCGCTGCCTGACGGACGTCGAGGCGCCCGTGGACGAGGACGTTCATCTCATCTTCGCCGAGGAAGGCGATGAGGAGGCGGACGACCCCGAC
>CAMLIT010000098.1 GCA_946480295.1 uncultured Gemmatimonadota bacterium | reverse complement strand
CGAGGTGTTCAATCAGCTGTTCACGATGCACGGCACGACGATGATCTTCCTCGTCATCATGCCGTTGTCGGCCGCCTTCTTCAACTTCCTCGTCCCGCTGCAGATCGGCGCGCGCGACGTGGCCTTCCCGCGGCTCAACGCGTTCAGCTACTGGGTGTACCTCTTCGGGTCGCTCTTCCTGAACACCTCCTGGCTCATCGGCCAGGCCCCGAACGGCGGCTGGTTCGGCTACGCGCCGCTGAGCACCCTGCCCTACGCGCCGAACTTCAACATGGACTTCTGGGTGCTCGGCATCCAGATCCTCGGCGTCTCGACGCTCGCCGCGTCGTTCAACTTCATCACGACGATCATCAACATGCGGGCGCCCGGCATGTCGCTCATGCGCATGCCGATCTTCACCTGGATGGCCTTCGTCGTCCAGTTCATGGTCATCCTCGCCTTCCCGGTGCTGACCATCGCCCTCGTGTTCCTGCAGTTCGACCGCTTCTTCGGCACGAACTTCTACACCATGGCGGCGGGCGCCGACCCGCTGCTCTGGCAGCACCTCTTCTGGATCTTCGGCCACCCCGAGGTCTACATCCTCATCCTGCCGGCCTTCGGCCTCGTGTCCGAAGTGCTGCCGACGATGTCGCGGAAGCCGCTCTTCGGCTACCCGGTGATGGTGTACTCGGGGATCATGATCGCCTTCCTCGGCTTCGGCGTGTGGGCCCACCACATGTTCGCCGTCGGCATGGGCCCGGTCGCGGACACGGTGTTCGGCGTCACGACGATGCTCATCGCCATCCCGACCGGCGTGAAGATCTTCAACTGGATCTTCACGATGTGGGGCGGGAACGTGCGCTACACGGTGGCGACGAAGTTCGCCATCTCGCTCGTCGCGCTGTTCGTCATCGGCGGCATCTCCGGCGTCATGCACGCCTCGCCGCCGGCCGACCTCCAGCAGACGGACACGTACTTCATCGTCGCGCACTTCCATTACGTGCTCGTCGCCGGCTCGCTCATGGGGCTCTGGGCCGGGGTGTACTACTACTACCCGAAGATGACCGGCCGGATGATGAGCGAGACGCTCGGCAACTGGCACTTCTGGCTCACCTTCATCGGCGTGAACCTCACCTTCTTCCCCATGCACTTCTCCGGGTTGATGGGGATGCCGCGCCGCATCTACACGTACGACGCCGGCCAGGGCTGGCACATCTACAACCTTCTCAGCTCGCTCGGCGCGTACACGCAGTTCGTCGCGGGCGTGCTCGGCGCGATCAACCTGCTCCGCAGCCGCAAGAAGGGGCCGGTCGCGGGGAACGACCCGTGGGGCGCGCCCACGCTCGAGTGGTCCATCCCGTCGCCGGTGCCGGTCTACAACTTCGCCACCATCCCGACGGTGACGTCGCGCTACCCGCTGTGGGACATGACGAGCACCACGCTCTCGGCCGACGCGGAGCGCCCGTACGACTACCATCCGGCGCTGCACCCGGTGGGCACGGCGCCGAAGTCGGGCACCCCGGTGGCCGTGCGCGAGACGGTGCTGCCGACGGCCGAATCGCTCGGCATCCCGATCCCCTATCCGACGATCAAGCCGCTCTTCGTTGCGCTGTTCATGACGCTGATGTTCGCGAGCCTGCTCCTGATCCACAAAGACATGACGCATGTCGCGATCGCCGGCGTGATCCTCTTCGCCGCTCTCATGACCGCCTCCCTCTACAGCTGGCTGCTGTCGCCGCTGGAGCCGGAGCATCTCTGAGGGGCGAGGGTCGAGGGTCGAGGGTCGAGAAACGGCAGGAAGTAGTCGGCGAGGAACGAGGCACTAGTGACGCGCTTTCTATTTCCTCATTCCTGAAGCACTGGCACACGGTCCTTCTCGCCCCTCGACCCTGAACCCTCGACCCACTCCCCGAATCCAGCATCCTGATCCCTCTCACCGAATAATGGCTACCGCCGCAGTCTCACACGGTCACCCGGCCACGAGCACCGGGCTGGATCATCGGAAGATCGCCGTCTGGGCCTTCATCGGCTCGGAGTGCATGCTGTTCGCGTCGCTCATCTCGACGTACCTCGTGTACAAGGGGCGCAGCCTCACTGGGCCGTTCCCGCACGAGGTGTGCAATCCGCCGCAGTGCGCGACCACCATGAAGGCGGTCCTGAACATCCCCGTCACGTCGGTCTCGACGTTCGTGCTGCTCATGTCGTCGCTGGCGATGGTGCTCGCCCTCGCCGCCGTCGAGAACAAGGGCAAGCCGCTGCCGGCCGACGCCGGCTTCGGCGCGCGGATCCTCGCCTCCTCGAAGCTCTGGCTGCTGATGACGGCGCTCCTCGGCGCCACCTTCCTCGGCTTCCAGGCGTTCGAGTTCACGTCCTTCGTCCACGAGGGGCTGTCGATCCGCACGAACCTCTTCGGCTCGTCGTTCTTCACCCTGACGGGCTTCCACGGCGCCCACGTGACCGCGGGCGTGCTCTGGCTGCTCACGCTCTTCGCCATCGACGTGAAGCGCGGGCTCGGCCCGAAGGACGCCCTCCTCGTCGACATCTGCGCGCTGTACTGGCACTTCGTCGACGTGGTCTGGATCGCGATCTTCACGCTCGTCTACCTGATTCACTAACGGCCATGGCACACGTACCCGAGCACGCGACCGGCGCGCCCGTCGACCAGCTGGAGGCGATGGGCGAGGTGCACGAGCACCCGACCTGGTCCATCTACTGGAAGGTCGCCGTCATCCTCACGCTGATCACCGTGGCCGAGGTGTGGGTCTACTACATCCCGTCCGTGGTGCAGTCGCACGCCTTCGTGCCGCTGCTGCTCGTCCTGTCGGCGCTGAAGTTCGTGATCGTGGTGCTGTTCTACATGCACCTGAAGTACGACCACCGGATCTTCCGGGCACTGTTCACCGGGCCGTTGATCATCGCCATCGTGACGATCGTCTCGCTGCTCTTCCTCTTCGGGCACCTCGTCATCCGGGCGTGAGCTGATGTCGCATCATCTCGCGCTGCTGCTGCACGTCGGCGCGCAGATCAGTCCCGCGAGCTTCTCGGTGCACATCAGCACCGTGATCGGCATCCTCGCCCTCGCGGGCCTGTACGAAGGGATGGCGAGGGTGGAGGGGCGGCGGGCGAGCCTCGCCGCCGGCCTCCCCTGGCTGGCGCCCCGGCCGGGGCAGCGCACGGCCTTCTACGCCGGCCTGATCACGCTCTTCTTCTCGCTCAACGGCTGGCTCCACGACCTGAGCGACTACTACCTGTTCAGCGCGCACATGGTGCAGCATCTCCTGCTCACCATGGCCGTCGCCCCGCTTCTCGTCATGGGCACCCCGGGGTGGATGCTGCGCCCGGCGCTGCGCTACCGCTGGGTCGCCGCCGCCGCGCGCTGGGTGACGAAGCCGACCCGGTGCTTCGCGATCTTCACCGTGGTGATCGCGGCGTGGCACCTGCCGGTGCTCTACAACACGGCGATGGCGGAGCACCCGATCCACATCGTCATGCACCTGATGTTCCTCGTCGCCTCGGTGCTGATGTGGTGGCCGATTCTCAGCCCGCTCCCCGAGCTGCCCCGGCTCTCGTACCCGCTGCAGATGCTCTACCTGTTCCTCCTGAGCATCCCGATGTCGGTCGTGGCGATCTTCATCGCCTACGCGGGCGATGTGCTCTACCCCGCCTACGCCAGCGCCCCGCGCATCTGGGGGATCACCCCGCTCACCGACCAGTTCATCGGCGGGCTCATCATGTGGATCCCCGGCGGCCTGTTTTTCGTCGCGATCATCTCGGTCGTCTTCTTCAAGTGGCAGGCGCACGGGGGGCTGGATTCCACGACGGCGGCGCAGGTCGACGGCTGACGACCTCCTCGCGGACCAACGCTCCGACGACCGACCCCGCATCGCCCGCCAGCAGTGGCAACTCCCGATAAGACGGCCGCCGGTCGCACGCGCACCGGCGGCTTTCGCGCCACAGGCCGGCGAACGCGGCGCACGTTTGCGGATTGCGTGGTATTGTTCGAATGGGCCGCGCGGTCGCGGTCCACCACCTCATCGCTCGCGAGCTCCGGTCGACCCACTGTCGGAGTCCTGGCCGCTTTCGCTAATTCGTTGGAGCTGGCCGCCTTACGAATCCTCGCGCATGGAACGCGAGTTGCCTCGTCCGGATGACATGAGCAGGAGAATGGTTCGGCGAATCCGCCGCACGCTCGCGTGCGCGGCGCTGGTCTGCGGCGCCTCCCTCACCCTGGCCGGCTCGGCGTCGGCGCAGGGAGATGGCCCGTCGCTGTCCGAGGCCGCTGGCGGCGAGACGACCGTCTCCGCGCCGGCCCCGGCGAAGCGGACGCACGCGAAGCGGCACCGGACGAGGACGACGCACCGCGCGATCCCGCGCCGGCGCGCGCGCGCGGCGGCACCCGCCGCGCGATGGGCCTCGCCCGTAGGCGCCGGCGCGCTCGACGCCGACCTCGGCTCCATCCTCCACTCCCACACGCGCAGCGGCGAGTGGGGGGTCATGGTCGTCTCGCTCACCCGCGGCGACACGCTCTTCGAATCGAACGCCGACGCCGAGATGCAGCCGGCGTCGACCATGAAGATGTTCACCGCGGCGATGGCGCTCGACCGCTTCGGGCCGGACTACAGCTTCGTCACCTCGGCGCTGCGCGATGGCGAGGTCGGTACCGACGGCGTGCTCCAGGGCAACCTGTACCTGCGCGGCTCGGGCGACCCGTCCCTCTCCAGCCGGCTCTGGAAGACGGCGGAGCCGATGGACGTGCTCGCGCAGCAGATCGCCGCAGCGGGGGTGAAGCACGTGCGCGGCGACATCGTCGGTGACGCCAGCGCGTTCGACGATCAGCTCGTCCCCGATGGCTGGCAGCGGCGCTACCTCGGCGCGGCGTACGCCGCGCGCGTCTCGGCGCTGTCGCTCAACGAGAACGTCGTCTGGGTCGTGGTCCAGCCGAACGGCCGGACGGCCGACGTGCACCTCGATCCGGCCACGACCACCATCCCCGTCGTGAGCTCGGTCCGCGTGAGGGGGAGCAGCGGTGGCCGCATCCGGGCGATCCGCCGGTCCGACGGTACGATCGCCGTCTCCGGCTCGATCGGCGCGCGCTCCGGGCCGCTGCGCTATTCACTGGTCGTGGACGACCCGGCGCTCTTCGCGACCGGCGCGCTGCGCGCGTCGCTCGCCAAGGTCGGGATCACGGTGGACGGACAGACGCGCGTCGGGAAGACGCCGGCCAACGCCGCGCCGGTGGCCGCGATCAAGTCGCCGCCGCTGGCGGAGATCGTCACCCAGATGGACCGCGAGAGCATCAACCTGTTCGCCGAGCTCCTCTTCCGGAGCGCCGCGCGCGCCGCCACCGGCCGTGCGGGCTCGGCGGAAACGGGGCTGAACACGCTGCGCACCTTCCTCGCGCAGAAGGTCGGCGCGCGGCCGCAGGACGTGAGCGTGACCGACGGCAGCGGCCTCTCCGTGCTCGATCACGTGACCCCGCGCTCGATGGTGAAGCTGCTCGCCTACGCGCACCAGGCGCCCTGGGGCTCCACCTTCCACGCCTCGCTCCCCCTCGAGGGCGAGTCGGGCACCCTGAAGCGGCACGGCCGCTACACGCCGGCGCACGGCAACCTGCACGCGAAGACCGGCACGACGAACACCGTCGCCTCGCTCGGCGGCTACGTGACGGCCAAGGACGGCGAGATCATCGCCTTCTCGTTCATCTACAACGGCCACGACCGCTGGAACGCGAAGGCGACGATGGACCAGATGGGAGCGACGCTGGCGGAGTTCGTCAGGTAGAGCAGGGGCGAGGGTCTAGGGTCGAGGGTCGAGAGGGCAGGTGAGAGTGAATAAGAGCGAGGAACGAGTGACGCCCTCTCTCGATCCTCGTTCCTACATCACTACCGCTCGTCTCGACCCTCGACCCTCGCCCCTCGCCCCTTACTGCACTCTCCTCACGTCGATTCCCCGCTTCCCCAGCTCCTCGATGTACTTCTGTGCGGGGATGCACTCGTCAGGCGTGTGCACGCCGGCGGGCTTCACTTCGCCGCGTGCCTGCATCAGCCCCGTGATCGCCAGGGAGTACCCCGTCGTCCGCATCATCGCGCTGATGCCGTGCTTCTCGTCGTAGTAGTCGAGCAGCTCCCACTCGATCGTCTTCGGCGTCCCGCCCTTCCGGCCCGCGACGATCACGCGCGCGGCGACCAGGTCCTTGCCGTGCGGCTTCGTGAGCCGCGGCCCGACGACGGCGATGAACTCGTCGCGCGGCACGACCTTGAGCCCCTTCACGTCCACCGGCTCGAGCTCCAGCAGGCCGAGGTCCCGGATCGCCTCCATCATCTTCGCGTGGCCGGGATAGCGCAGCGTCTTGTACTCCATCGCAGGGATCTTCCCCTCGTACCGGAACGCCATCGTCGACAGCCCGCCCGCGGTGTGGAATGCCTCGAGCTCGCCGACCGGCGCGTCGAAGGGGATGTGCTCGATCTCCGAGAGCGCCTTGACCTGGGTGCGCTTGCGGTCGCGCAGCACCCAGGAGAGCGTCGTGTAGTAGTCGAGGACGCCCTCGATGGAGTAGACGATCTGGTAGTTCAGCGGCGGCTCCGGATGCTGCGGCAGGCCGCCGACGTAGATCTTCACCGCGTCGACCTCGTCGAGCTGCCGGATCCCCTCCTGGGCGAGGATGTTCACCATGCCGGGAGCGAGCCCGCAGTCGGGAACGACGGTGATGTTCTTCCGTCGCGCCTCGGCGTCGAGCTGCTTCTGCTCGAAGACGATCTCGGTGTTGCCGCCGAGGTCGCAGAAGTGCACGCCCGCCTCGACGGCGAGCTTCGCCAGCTCGTAGTTGAAGTAGTACGGGATCGCGCTCATCACCGCGTCGCACTCGCGCATCACGCCGAGCACGGCCTCGCGGTCGCGCACGTCCAGCGGCGTCGGCAGCAGCCGCGGCCCCGAGTAGGGCGCGAGGAACTCGGGGAGGTGGTCGATGTGGATGTCGCCGATGCGCACCGAATCGACATCCTTATCCTGCAGCAGGTCGTACGCGCAGGCCGATCCCTGCAGCCCGGCGCCGAGAACGAGCATCCGCATGCGATGAGATCTCCCTCGTTCGGGTGTGTGACGCCATGGAAAGTTATCCGCACGCGGTCGCGGAGTCATCCGTCGTGCCAAACGTGTTCCGTGGCGTCCCACCGAATCGTATGGCACGGCCGGATCGCGCGGACGCGTGCCGTCGGTGCACATTGTGCCTAGATTCCGGGCATGCAGACGACGACGAATGCCGACTGGCGCACGCACCTGATCGAGGACGACGACCGGATCGCCGACCTGCTCCGGCGGACGCATCGTATCGCCGTGCTCGGCATCAAGATCCCCGAGACGCGCCAGCCGGCGTACTACGTGCCCGAGTACGCCCAGCGCGCCGGCTACGAGATCGTGCCCGTGCCGGTGTACTTTCCGGACGTGAAGGAGATCCTCGGCGAGCCGGTGTACCGCACGATCTCGGCGATCCCCGGCGACGTCGATCTCGTGGACGTCTTCCGCCGGCCGAAGGACATCCCGCCGCACGTCGACGACATCATCGCCAAACGACCGAAGGTCGTGTGGTTCCAGCTCGGGATCCGCAACGACGAAGCCGCCGAGCGACTCGCCCGCGCGGGGATCGATGTCGTCCAGGATCGCTGCCTGATGGTCGAGCTGCGGCACATCGGGAAGTGACACGCGCCGCCGGGGCGGTCAGGGGAGTACGAGCAGCCCCCTGACGGGATCGAGCATCCACGGCGTCGTGCGCAGCCGGTCGAGTATCACCGGATCGGTCAGCGGGAGCCAGCGCTCGTTGATCAGCACGCGGATCCCCTGCGCGTCCGTGAGCGTGGGGAGCGGCTGACCCGCCGTCTTCGCCGGCACGTCGCCCGCTCGGCGCAGGACGAGCCGCGCCGCCTGCGGGTCCGCGGCCGGCGCGAAGCGCTCGAGCAGGTCGATCCCCACGACCGCGCGGTTGCGGTCGCCGAGCGCGGCGAAGCGCACCGGCACGTTGCCCAGGACGAGATCGCCGATGGCGACCTCACGCATCGCGCCCAGCCGCGCCGTCGTGCGCTTGCCGCCGAAGACGGCGGCGGCGCTCGGCCGCCACGCCTCGTCGAGGGTGAGCCCGCCGCCCCGCGGATCCACCTCCGCCTGCAGCACTCGGCGGCCGATCCGAAGCGCGATGCTGCCGAGCGACACGGCGGCCGTCGCGGGATGCAGGGCGATGACGACCGACTCCGGAGCGGCGACGTTCGGCGCGTGCGCGATCAGCCAGACCGCCTGCGCCCGCTCGGCGCGCGAGAGCGGCGAGGCCGGCATCGTCACGAGCGCGTGGTAATCGCCGAGGCGCCAGTACATCGGCGCGAGCTCGCGTCCGATCGCGGCCGGATCGCCGCCGAACTGCCGCGCCTCCTCGAGGAGCACCGCGCCCACGCGCACCGCGCCGCGCGCGGCGAGGTAGCGCCCGAGCGCGGCGCGGGCGACGGGATCCCGCGGGCGCGCGTCCGAGGTGGCGTAGTACGCCGACTCCGCCGCGGCAAGCTGTCCGGCGCGGAGCAGGGCGTCCGCCCGCCGGACCTGCGCGTGGAGCGGTGCCGCGCACGCGAGCATCAGCGCGGCGATGAGCATCGGGAGGCGGCGTCGCGTCATGGGGCGTGCACGGCGATGGTCGCGAGCAGGTCCACGTCGGGGTCGAAGCGCAGCTCGACGGGCGCCGACGAGAGCTCGATGGGGAGGGTGATCGTGGTGAGCGCGTCGGCCGGCACCTGCACCGTCGCGCGCTCCGTGCGCCCGTCCGCGGCGCGGACCTCCACGGTGAGCGGGAAGCGGAAGCTGCCGAAGCGCGCACCCTGGCGGATGTCGAGCACGACGCGGCGCGCGGCCGCATCGTAGCGCCAGGCGACATCGAGCTCCGGATATCCCGGGCGGCGCAGCCACTGGTCGAAGAACCAGCCCAGCGGCTGCTTCGACGTCTGCTCCAGCGCCGCCTGGAGGTCCTCGGTGAGGGCGTCGCCGTCCCGGTGCGCGGCGTAGTAGCGCCGCAGCCCGTCGAAGAACGCGCGCTCGCCGACGAGGACATGGAGCATGTGGAGGACGAACCCGCCCTTCTCGTAGCTGTTGCGATCGAGGAGGGCGAGCAGGTTCTTCTGCGCCGTGTCGATCACGGGGTACATGGGGACGGACGTCCGGTCCGTGAGCACCGCGTGGCGCATCCCGGTCAGCGCGCTCCGGAACGCGGAGTCGCCGTGCTCGTGCCGCGCCCACAGCGCCGCGAAGTACGTGGCGAATCCCTCCGACAGCCAGAGGTGCGACCACTCGCGCTCGGTCACGGCGTCGCCGAACCACTGGTGCGCGGTCTCGTGCGCTATGAGCCCTTCCGTCATGCGTCCGCGCCGCACGATGCCGTCGGCGTAGAAGATCGCGCTCGCGTTCTCCATCCCGCCGAAGCGAGTCGACGACTGCAGGTGCGCCAGCTTCTCGTAGGGGAACGGGCCGACCTCCTCGGCGAAGTAGCGCACGATCGCGCCGGCCTTCGCGAACGCGCCGGGGAGCAGCGCGCGCTGCTCGGGCGCCACGTACACCATCTGCGGCACGCACCGCTCGAGCAGGGCGAGACCGCACGCCGTCTCGCCGAGGTCGAGCTCCGCGAGCGGCGCCGCGGCGATGACCATGAGGTACGTCGCGATCGGGCGGCTCTCGCGCCATCGCGTGAGGGCGCGCGGCACACCGGCGGCGTCGGCGGGCAGCACGCGGTGCTCGACGAGCGCGCCGTTGGCCACCACCGTGCGGTTCGCCGGCGCGTACACGGTCCACGTCACCGTCGCCTTGTCGCTCGGATGGTCCACGCTCGGGATCCAGTAGCGCGCGCGATTCGGCCAGTTGTCGCCGAAGCCGGTCCATCGGCCGGCGCTGTCGGTCCGGATGATGAGGCCATCGTCCGGCGCGCCTGCGTAGACCACCGTCACCTCGAACGTGCCGCTGTCGCCCGGCGGCAGCGGGATGCCGATGCGCTCATCGGAGCGCGCGTACCCGAGCGGCCGGCCGTCGAGGAGGATGCTGTCCACGCGCAGTCGAACGAGGTCCAGCGTGAGCGAATCGCGCTGCGCGGTGCGCCGCACCGTGAGCACGGCGCGCCCGCCGATGACGGCGCCGGAGTCCGGAAGGTCGAGGGTCAGGTCGTAGTGTACGACGTCGATCCCCGGCTCGTAGGTGTGCGGCGTCGGCGCCTGCGCGCCGGCCGCGAGGGCGCGCGTGCCCGCCAGCGTGCCGGCGAGCAGCAGGGCGCCGGCCAGCGATCCGACGCGCATCAACGGCCGAACAGCTTGCCGAGCAGCCCCTCGCCCGCCGGGTGGCCCGCGGCGGCGGTGAAGGCGTCCGCGAACTCGAGGGTGGTCTGGTAGCGGTCGTCGGGGTTGCGCTGCATCCCCCGGTTGAGCACGCGCTCGACCGCTTCGGGGAACTCGAGCTCCGGCCGCATCCGGCGCAGCGGCATCGGATCGCTGCGCAGGCGGGCGATCATCATCTCCTGCTGCGTGCGCCCCTGGAAGGGCAGCTTGCCGGTGAGCATCTCGTACACCATCAGCGCGAGCGAGTAGATGTCACTGCGGGGATCGAGGGGCTTGCCGCGCAGCTGCTCGGGGCTCATGAACTCCGGCGTGCCGAGGATGATCCCGGTGGCGGTGAGCTTCTGGAGCTCCGCTTCGGCGCGCCGCTCCTTGGCGAGCCCGAAATCCATGACGACGGCGTACTCGGTGTCGTCACGGCCCTTCGAGATCATCACGTTCTCCGGCTTCAGGTCGCGGTGCACGATCTTGAGCTGGTGCGCCACGTGCAGGCCGGCCGCGATGTCGCGGACGAAGCGGGCAGTCTCGGCGAGCGGGATCTGGCCGAGGCGGTTGGTGCGGTCGGCGAGGACCTCGCCCTCCACGAACGGCATGACGACGTACACGAGCCCCTCGTCCGTCTCGCCGAGCCGCATGATGTGGCAGACGTTCGGGTGGGCGAGCCGCATGCCGAGCGAGGCCTCGCGCCTTAGGCGCGCCATCGCGTTCGCGTCCTGCGAGAGCGCGGCGGAGAGCACCTTGATGGCGTAGCGCTCCTTCGTCGCGGCATCGACCGCGAGGTAGACGAAGGACATCCCGCCCTCGCCCACCTTGCGCTCGATGTGGTAGCGTCCGTCGAGCACCTGGCCGAGCAGGTTCGCGGGGGAGCCGGGCCCCGCCGGCGCGGGGCGCGGCGCGGCGGCGGCACCAGCGTGCGGCAGCAGGCGCGTCCCGTCACGCGTACAGAAGCGCGCGTCGTCGCCGTAGGTCGTGCCGCACGTTGGACAGCGAGTCATCAGGTCCGCACCTGGTTGCGGCCGCTCGACTTGGCACGGTACAACGCCTCGTCGGCCCGGGCGAAGAGGTCCTCCGTGGACTCCACGCGCGGCGATGGAAAACTGGCGATGCCGATGCTCGTCGTCAAATGCAGCGGCTCGCTGTCGCCGACATCGAACGGGTGGCTGCCGATGCGCTCCCGCAGCCGCTCGGCGAAGATCAGCGCGCCGTCCGGCGTCGTCTCCGGGAGGATGACGACGAACTCCTCGCCGCCGTAGCGCGCCACCACGTCCACCGTGCGCGCGGCCTTGTCGAGCAGCACGGCTGTCTGGCGCAGGACGTCGTCGCCGACGAGATGGCCGAAGTTGTCGTTGATCGTCTTGAAGTGGTCGAGATCGAGCAGCAGGATGCTCACCGGCTTGTCGAAGCGGCGACAGCGATCCAGCTCGGCCGACAGCCGCTCGGACAGCGCGCGCCGGTTCAGGAGCCGCGTGAGCGGGTCGCGGGTCGCCAGCTCCTCGAGGCGCCGGTTGTCGGCGCGGGTGAGCTCGAGCGCCTGCGCGCGCTTCATCGCCGCCACCGCCGCCTTCACCACCACGTCGGCGAAGTCGACGTCCTCCCGCGTGAGCGCGCGCTCGTGCCGCTCCGTGCGAAGGAAGAGCACGCCGGAGCGCCAGCGATCGAGGGCGAAGGGGAGCGTCACGACGGACCGGATGCGCACGTGACGCCCTTCGGCCTCCCAGATGTCGCGCGTGTGCGCGAACAGCGGATCGGTCTGCGCATCCTGGACGAGCATCGGGCGCCCGCTCTCCAGCGCGGACTTCACCTCGGGATACCGCTCGAGGTCGATGGGGAGGTCGGTGACCGACGGGTCCTCGAAGGCGGCCGCCACCGTGCCGGTCGCGTCGCCGGCGCTCGCCAGCACCACGGAGCAGTGCGAGATCCCGAGCGCGCGGGCGACGCGCCGCGCGAGCACGCGATAGATCTCCGTCGCCGACAGCTCGCCGGTGACCTCGTGCAGGATGTCGAGGAGCTGGCGATTGCTGGCGATGTCCTCGCGGGCGCGCTGGAGCTCCGCGGCCGTGTTCCGGAGCGCCTCGCGGGCGGAGAGGAGCGCGGCCCGCGTCCGGAGCTGCGCCTGGATGCGCGCCAGCAGCTCGGGGACGCGGAGCGGCCGCGTGACCGAGTCGTCCGCGCCGTTCGGCAGGAGGGCGCGCGGCGTCCCCGCCACGTTGGGCGCGGCGGTCACGATCACCGGGATGTCGCGCCAGCGCTCGTCGCGCTCGAGGGCGCCGAGCAGCGCCTGGACTTCCCCGTCCAGCTCCTCGACGTCGAGGAAGATGAGATCCGCCGGCGCCTGCTCGAGCGCCGCGGGCACGTCCTTCCACGCGTCGACGCCCATGGCGCGATAGCCCTGTTCGCGCAGCAGCCAGACGAGCGCGGCGAGCGAACGGGGATCGCGGTCGGCGACGAGGATGCGCGGATCAGGTACCATTCAGGAGCTGACGAAGCCCTTCCCACTCGATGTTGCCGCCGCTGAGGAGGGCCACGGTGGGTCCCTCCGTCTTCACGGCCCCGGCGAGGAGCGCGGCGACGGTGATGGCGCCGCTCGGCTCGACGACGAGCTTCATGCGGTCGAGGAGCAGCCGCATGGCGCCGACGAGCGCCGCGTCGTCCACCGTGACCACGTCGTCGACGTAGCGCTGGTGATGGGCGAAGGGAACGCGTCCCACCTCGACCGCGAGCAGGCCGTCGGCGAGTCCGGCGGTGCGCTCCAGGCGTACCGGCCGGCCGGCGGCGCGGGCGCGGCTCAGCTTGGGCGCGCCCGCCGGCTCGACGCCGATCACGCGCACCGTCGGGCGGGTGAGCTTGAGCGCGGTCGCGACGCCGGCGCTCAGCCCCCCGCCGCCGACCGGCACGAGCACGGTGCGTACGCCCGGCAGGTCCTCGGCGATCTCCAGCCCCGCGGTGCCCTGGCCGGCGATGATGACCGGGTCGTCGTAGGGCGGCACGAGCGTCCCTCCCTCCGCGCGCTGGATCTCCTCCGCGCGCGCCATGCGGTCGGCGGTCGTCGTGCCGGCGAGCTCGATGCGCGCCCCGAGCCGCTCGGCGCCCGCTCGTTTGGCCGCGGTCACCGTCGTCGGCATCACCACCGTGGCGGGCACGCCGAACAGCTTCGCCGCGAGCGCCACCGCCTGGGCGTGATTGCCGGAGCTGGGCGCGATCACGCCGCGCGCGCGCACGGCGGGATCGAGCCGCGCCAGGTAGTTGTAGGCGCCGCGGAACTTGAACGCGCCGCCGCGCTGGAGCATCTCGGGCTTGATCCACAGCTCGCCCCCGATCCGCTCGCCGATGGCGTCGGCGGGGAGGAGCGGGGTGCGGACGACGACCGGCGCGAGCACGCGCGCGGCGCCCCGGAGGTCGTCGAGCGAGACGAGCGTCGTCTCGTCGGTTGGGTGCGATGACATCGGGCTATGGCTCGAGAGGCGGTGGGAAGCGCCGGTCCGGGACGATCACGCGAAGACGCGGTTGCGTCCCGCCGTCTTCGCACGATAGAGGGCGCGGTCCGCCTCGGCGAGGAGGGCCTCGGGGGAGATCGGGTCGGTGCCGCGCGCGAGCGCGACGCCCACCGAGATCGTGATCGGGAGCGGTGCCGCGGGCAGCCCGAACTCGCCGTCGTCCACCCGCTGGCGCAGGCGCTCGGCGAACGCGAGCGCCCCCTGCCAGCCGGTGTCGGGGAGGAGCACGACGAACTCGTCCCCGCCGACGCGCGCCACCGCGTCCGTGTCGCGCGCCGTCGCCCTCATGATCTCGGCGAGCTGCTGGAGCACCTTGTCGCCCACCGGGTGCCCGCGCGTGTCGTTGATGTCCTTGAAGTGGTCGAGATCGATGGCGAGGAGGGCGACCGTCGAGCCGCGCCGCTTCGCCAGCCGCCAATCGGTGCGGAGCCGCGCCTCCAGCTCGCGCCGGTTGAGGCAGCCGGTGAGCGAGTCCGTGCCGATGAGCTCCGCCACGCGGTTGCGCATCGCCTCGAAGCTGCGCGCGAGCAGGGTGAGGTCGTCGGGGCGCAGCTCCGTCGTCAGGCCGAGCGTCCCCGTCGTCTCCCCCGCCTCGACCAGCTTGCAGAAGAGGCGCATCCGATTCATGCGCGCGCGGAAGCTGCCGAAGGTGGAGACGAGCACCGCCGCGACGAGCACGAACAGCGTCGCGTTGAAGGCGACGGTGGACACGGGCGGGCGGGCGCCGCCGACGAACGGGCGCACGAAGAGCGACAGCCAGACGTAGGCGACGAGGGCGAGCACCGCCGCCCAGGCGCCCTGCCGCGTGCCGAAGTAGAACACCGAGAGCTGCACGGACACCGTGCCGAGGACGAGCACCCGGTACATCTCCGTCGGCGTGCTCATGAGATAGCAGAGCGCGGCGATGGCGGCGATGTCCGCCGTAAGGAGTACGGTGGGGAGCCAGCCGCGCACGGCCTGGCCGGACGTGCGAGCCACGTACCACGCCGTGGCCGCAACGCACGCGATGTAGGCCGCCGCCACGAGCGCAAGCGCCGCGAGCGGCAGCTGGTCCGGCCCGATGAAGACGAGCGAGATCAGCGCGAGGGCGCCGAGGGCCAGATACCGCACGCGCCGCTGCCAGACGATGACCTCGCGCTCGAGGTCCACCTGGTCGCGGCGCAACGCCTCGCGGAGCTCGACGGAGCCGTCCCGCCGCTCGGACGGAAGCTCCACCATCGGCATCGGCGGGGAGGGCTGCTCGCTGGCGGCGCGGGCGGTGAGGGTCATGCAGGGGGTGGAGACGGGCTCCTAACCTACCATCCCCCGAACGGGGCGTAAAGACGAGCTCGTTGGGGTCACCCCGAAAGGTCCCGAAAGCAGAACGGGGCGGCCACCGGCCGCCCCGTCTCGTACCACGCCAGAGGCGCTCACTCTTCCCCCTCGCCCTCCCCGTCGCCCTCCGGCCCGACGCCCACCGGCTCCTCCCCTTCCTCGCCTTCGGCCTGGCTCTCGTCCTCGGGGACCACGCGGGCGACGTCGGTCACCACGTCGTTGGACTCGAGGTTCACGAGCCGCACGCCCTGCGTGTTCCGGCCCGCGACCCGGATCCCCTTCACCGGCATGCGGATCGTCACGCCGTGCTTGGTGATGAGCATCAGCTCATCGTCAGGCAGGACCTCCTTGATCGACACCGCGTCGCCCGTCCTGTCGGTGCGATGGACGGTGATGATCCCCTTGCCGCCGCGCTTCTGGACGCGGTAGTCGTCGATCGGGGAGCACTTGCCCATCCCCTTCTCCGTGACGACGAGGAGGTTGGCCTCGCGCTTGATCACGACCATGCCGATCACCTCGTCGCGCGGCCCGAGCTCGATGCCCTTCACGCCGGTCGTGTCGCGCCCCATCTCGCGCACGTCCTGCTCGTGGAAGCGGATCGAGAGGCCGTGCCGGGTGGCGAGCACGACGTCGCTCGTTCCGGTCGTGATCTGGACGTCGATCAGCTCGTCGCCGTTCTCGATCTTGATGGCCTTGAGGCCGGTCGAGCGCGGATTGGAGTACTGCGACAGCGCCGTCTTCTTCACCGTTCCCTTCTTCGTCGCGAAGAGGAGGGATTGCGTGTCGCTGAACTCGCGCACCGCGACGAGCGAGGAGATCTTCGTCTCCGCGGCCACGTTGATGAGGTTGACGATCGGCTTGCCCTTGGCGGCGCGCCCCGCCTGCGGGATCTCGTGCACCTTGAGCCAGAAGCAGCGCCCGTCCTCGGTGAAGAACAGCACGTAGTCGTGCGTGCTCGCCACGAAAAGGTGCTCGATGAAGTCCTCTTCCTTGAGCGCCGCGCCGTTGTTGCCGCGTCCCCCGCGCCGCTGCTTGCGGTAGGTGGACGCCGAGGTGCGCTTGATGTAGCCCGAGTGCGAGATCGTGACGACCATCTCCTCCTCGGCGATGAGGTCCTCGATCGTGAACTCGCCCTCGTCGCTCGTGATCT
>CAMLIT010000097.1 GCA_946480295.1 uncultured Gemmatimonadota bacterium | reverse complement strand
GACGAGCTGCTCGGCGGGGGTGAAGAAGCGCCGGCGCCACCAGAGCACGACGAGGGCGGCCGTCGACGACACCGCGCCGGCGAGCATGAAGGCGACGACGATCTGATAGCGCACCGCGAGGAGCGGCGACGACCCGGCGAGGATCTGTCCCGTCATCATCCCCGGCAGCGCGACGAGGCCGACGACCATCAGCCCGTTGATCCCCGGGATCAGCGCCGCCGTCAACGCGCGCCGCACCGCGTCGCGCGACGCGCGCGACGGCGGCGCGCCGAGCGCCAGGTATGCCTCGATCTCCGCGCGCCGCGCCTCCATCTCGCTCGTCAGGCGCTCCGCGGCGAGCGCCGCCCCGTTCATGGAATTGCCGATGATCATCCCGAACAGCGGCACGAGGTACTGGGGGTCGTACCACGGATGCACGCGCACGACGATCACGTCGACGTAGGCGAGCGTGAGCCCGGCGCCGACGAGCATCGCCGCGCCGGCGATGCCGAAGAGGGCGCGCCGCCCCGTCCGCTGGCGATCCGTCGCCGTCTTCGTCGCCGCGACGAGCATGACGAGGAGCGCCAGCAGCACCCAGTACCACCGCCGCACGGCGAACAGCCAGACGAGGACGTAGCCCACGAGGAGGAGCTGCACGACCGCGCGCACCGCCCCGACGGCGAACCCGCGCGCCAGCCCGAGGCGCTGCCAGCTCGAGATCGCGATCGCCACGAGCACGAGGACCGCGGCGTAGCCGAGCTGCACCCAGCTCACATCGAGGACGGGTCGCATCATCCACCGGCGAGGAGGTAGGCCCGCGTGCGCTCGCGCGCGGCGTGCCGGACGAGCGCGTCCGTCGCGCCGGTCTCCACGACGCGTCCCGCCTCGAGCATCACCATGTGGCTGCTCGCTGTCCGCGCCTCGGACAGCCGGTGCGTCACCATCACCACGCCGAGCGCACGCTCGCGGCTCAGCCGCACCACCGTCGCCATCAGCCGCTCGGCGATCTCGGGATCGAGCGCGGACGTCGGCTCGTCCAGCAGCAGCGCCGCCGGCTGGACGAGGAGCGCGCGGCCGATGCTCACCCGCTGCTGCTCGCCGCCGGACAGGGTGGCCGCCTCGCGGTCGAGGTACGCGGGGTCGAGCTCGACCTGGGCGAGCGCCGATTCGAGCGCCGCGCGCGAGGCGCCGGCGCCGTCCCGGTCGGGCACGAACTCCAGCCCCGCGCGCAGATTGTCGGCCACCGTCCCCGGGAACATCGTCGGCCGCTGGAAGACGAAGCCGACGCGCTGCCGCAGCACGCGTACGGGATACGACGTCAGCGGACGTCCGTCGAACGCGATCGTCCCCGCCACCGGATCGTCGAGCCGGTCGAGCAGGCGAAGCAGCGACGTCTTGCCCGCGCCCGACGGCCCGACGATCGCCGTCACCTGCCGGGCGGGAATCGCGAGGTCCACGCCGTCGAGCGTGGTGCGCCCCTCGCGGACCTGTCGCACGCCGCTCAGCTGGAAGAGCGCCGGCGCACCCGCGTCGCCAGGAGTCATGCGGCGTCAGTGCGCGAGCGAGCGCTCGAACGCGTCGACGTCCGCGTAGTAGCGCTGCGCCACCGCGGGCTGCGCCGGCTGCGTGTACAGCTCCGCCCGCGGATCGGCGATCAGGCCGGCGATCATGCGCGCGACCTCGTCCGCGCTCTGCACCTCGAGCCGACGGCCGCTCGGCCCGGGCGGCACCGCGGGCGTGCCGCCGAGCGCGTTCTCCGCGAACTCCGTCGCGACGAGCCCCGGCATGACGAGGGAGACGTGGATGTCCGGCCACTCGCGGCGGAGGTCCATCCGCAGGTTCGAGGTGAGCGCGTTCAGCGCGGCCTTCGCCGCGTTGTACGCCGACCGGAACGCCACCAGCGGGACGCGGCCGAGGAACGACGAGATGTTCACGACGTGGCCGCGCCCGCGCTCCTGGAAGTGCGGTACGATCGCCTGCATGCCGTAGAGCGCCGACTTCACGTTGACGCACATCATCTCGTCGAACTGCTCGTCGGTGAGCTCGAGCACCGGGACGCCGATCCCCCGTCCCACGTTGTTGACCCACACGTCGACGTGCCCGAACGCCTCGATGGCGCGGTCCCGCAGCCGCTCCACGTCGGCGCGGCGCGTGGCGTCGGTGACGACCGCGCGCGCGTCGCCGCCGATCTCCGCCGCCACCGCGCGCAGCTCGGGCTCGCGGCGCGCGCCGAGGATGACGCGGTGTCCCTCGCGGCCGAGCTGGCGCGCGAGCGCCGCGCCGATGCCGCCGCTCGCGCCGGTGATCACGACCACCCTGCCCTGGTGCATGCCGACCGTCTCCTCCGTTGGGGCCCGCCTGACAATCTCGCCAGGGGAGGAAGGGCCATCGAGGGCTGGACGCGGCGCGTCCGCCAGGCAGATTCAGCGCATGCGCTCGCCCCTCCGCCTCCTCTCCGCCGCCCTGATCGCGTTAGGCGCCGTGTCGCTCCCGGCCGCCGCGCAGCGCGACCACCTCGTCGCCGATTCGGGCCGCTTCCTCCTCGACGGCAAGCCCTTCCAGATCATCTCCGGCGAGATCCATTACGCGCGCATCCCGCGCGCCTACTGGCGCGACCGGCTGCGGAAGGCGCGCGCGATGGGGCTGAACACCATCTCGACGTACGTCTTCTGGAACTTCCACGAGGCGACGCCGGGGCACTACGACTTCACCGGCCAGCACGACGTCGCCACGTTCATCCGCATCGCCGGCGAGGAGGGGCTCCACGTCATCCTCCGCCCCGGCCCGTACGTCTGCGCCGAGTGGGAGCTCGGCGGGTACCCGGCCTGGCTGTTCGCCGACACCGCCATGGTCCTGCGGAGCACGTACCCCGGCTTCACCCGCCCCGCCGAGCGATGGCTCGACCGGCTCGGGAAGGAGCTGACGCCGCTCCTCGCGACGCACGGCGGGCCGATCTTCGCCGTCCAGGTCGAGAACGAGTACGGCTCGTTCGACAACGACAAGCAGTACCTCGAGTGGCAGCGGAACGCGCTGCTGCACGCCGGCTTCCGCGGCGTCATGCTCTACACCGCCGACGGCGACTACCAGCTCCCGAACGGGACGCTCCCCGACCTGCCCGCCGTCGTGAACTTCGGCCCCGGCGGCGCCGACAGCTCGTTCGCGCGGCTGCACCGCTTCCGGCCGAACGGGCCGCTCATGGCGGGCGAGTACTGGGACGGCTGGTTCGACCAGTGGGGACGGCCGCACGCCCACACCGACGCGGCGCAGCAGACGCGCGAGCTCGCCTGGATGCTCGATCACGGCTATTCCGTGAACCTGTACATGTTCCACGGCGGCACGTCGTTCGGCTTCATGAACGGCGCGAACATCGACCGCGGCGTCTACCACCCGCAGACGACGAGCTACGACTACGATTCCGCGCTCGACGAGAGCGGCCAGCCGACGCCGAAGTACTTCGCCTTCCGCGAGGTGATCGCGAAGCACGAGCCCGGCGTGACGCTCCCGCCCGTCCCCGACTCGACCCCCGCCATCGCCGTCCCGTCGTTCCGGCTCGACCAGGTCGCGTCGCTCTGGAGCGCGCTCCCGGCGCCGGTCCACGTCGAGCGGCCGCGCAGCATGGAGCGCTTCGGCCAGTCGTACGGCTACATCCTCTACCGCACCCACGTCGCGGGGCCGCGTCAGGGCGAGCTCGTGATCCGCGACGTGCGCGACTACGCGCAGGTGTACGTGAACGGCACGCTCGCCGGGACCCTCGACCGCCGGCTCGGGCAGGACAGCCTCGCCCTCGACGTGCCGGCCGGCGACGCGCGCCTCGACATCCTCGTCGAGAACACCGGCCGCGTGAACTTCGCCAGGCCGCTGCGCGAGGAGCGGAAGGGGATCACGCATTCCGTCTCGTTCGGCGGCACGGAGCTCACCGGGTGGGACGTCTACACCCTGCCGATGTCCTCCGTGCCGCGTCCGCGCTTCACCGCGGCCGCCGACCGGCCGGACGCGCCCGCCGGCCCCGCCTTCTACCGCGGCACCTTCACCCTCGACCACCCGGGCGACACCTTCCTCGACACGCGCGGCTGGGGGAAGGGCACCCTCTGGGTCAACGGGCACCAGCTCGGGCGCTTCTGGGCGATCGGCCCGCAGCAGACGCTCTATCTCCCCGGTCCCTGGCTGCACCGCGGCGTGAACGAGGTCGTCGTCTTCGACCTGCAGCAGCCGATGCAGCGCACGCTGACGGGGCTCGTGCACCCGATCCTCGACGAGGTGCAGACCGCGGCGCGCTGACCCGTTGTCGCCGGCCGCGCCGCAGGATATGCTTCAGGCATGAACAAACAGCCCGCCGCTACCGAGGCGCGTCCGAGCGTCGCCTCCTCCATCCTCCACGCCGCCCGCATCATCGAGGAGCGAACGGAGGCGGCGCTCGCCACGGCCGGGCTGTCCATGGCGAAGCAGAGCGCGCTGACGAAGCTCGCCGAGGCGGGGGAGCCGCTGACCCTGAGCGACCTCGCGGCCCGGCTGAGCTGCGTGCGGTCCAACATGACGCAGCTCGTCGACCGCCTCGAGGCGGACGGACTCGTCAGGCGCGTCGACGACCCGGCCGACCGTCGCGTCGTGCGCGCCGAGCTCACCCCCCTCGGTCGCAAGCGCCAGGCGGAAGGGGAGCGGCTGTGGCGGGACGCCCAGGTCGAGGTGCTGCGGGGGCTGAGCGACGCGGATGCGGAGGCGCTGGTGGGGTTGCTGGGAGGGGTGAGGTAGGGACGCGGGACGCGGGACGCGCGGCGCGTTCGGGCCGCCTTGGTCGCGCCGTGCGTCGGGCTCCGTGGTCGTGCGGGCATCACACGATGGGGGACACGGATTCGACGGAGGGCACGGATGCCACGGATCGTTTCTCCTGACGAGACGGCTTCTCGCACCGCGGCCGGTCCGGTTACCGGATCGCCCGCCGCTGCCCCCATTCGCTCGGTTCGCACGATCTCCGTTCAGATTCGCGTCTGCTCTTTGATGGTGGCGGGGTAGAGGGGCCAGCGCTGGCGCGAGGAGGCCAGTCGCGGCGTGCGTCGGGCTCCGCCGCAGGGCAGGCATCACACGATGGAAGACGCGAATGACCACGAATGAACTGCCGAATCGTGCGAATCGCTCCGCGTGGCGCGACGGCGCCTCGCGCCCAGCGGCCGGCCCGGGACCCGGTCCCCTCTGACCTCATCCCATCCGTGCCGATCCGCAGTTCCCGTGGAATCCGTGTCTGCTCGTTTGCAGCCGGCCGGGTAGAGGGACGCGCGGCCGCGCGAGGAACCGGGACGCGCCGAGGAGCCTAACGCGTCCCGCGTCCCTCGTCCCTCAGAACTGCGCGAACCCCACCACGTTCCCGCCCGGCTCGCGGACGTAGACCTCGGTGCTGCCGTAGAACGTCGTGTGTCGCGGCTTGACCACCGGCGCGCCGGCGATCGCCGTCTCGATCGCGGCGAGATCGGGGACGGTGAAGAAGAGCGCGGTGGAATGACCCTCGAGCTCCGGCGCCTGCGCGGGCGTGTCGGCGGCCACGCTCGCCTTCGTCTGGTACATGATCTCGATCGCTCCCCGGCGCACGCTGGCGAAGATGAGCTTCCCGTCCTCGCCCGGGACCTTGTTGTCGGCCGTGAAGCCGAGGCGCTCGGTCCAGAACTGGATGCACGGCTCCACGTGGTCGACGATGAGGACCGGCGTCAGGCTGGTGAGTGCGGGTGGCTCGACCGAGGGACCGACCGGGGTGGTGCTCGCTGCGGTTGTCATCGTGTCCTCCAGGTTGCGGTGGACTGCACGCGGGGCGCACAGGGTAGGAGACCCGAAGAGAAACCGCAAGAGGGGATTTCCTGCCGGCCTCGACCGAACCGACGCAGCTGGTGATCGAGCGTTCGCGCCCCGCCGGAGATCGTGATCGGCTCCCGATCCGGTGACGTTCAGTTTATACTGAACGACATGAATTCCTCCCACGCCGACCAGCTCTGGTTCATCGAACAGATGGGGCTGGTCGCCGAGGCCGATGGCCTCCCCCGCATCGCCGGCCGCGTCTTCGGCCACCTCCTCCTGGCTGAACGGCCCTGCTCCCTCGACGAGCTCGCCGCCGCCCTCGGCGTCAGCAAGGCGTCCGTCAGCACCGACGCCCGCCTCCTCTCCGAGCGCCGTCTCGTCGAGCGCGTGAGCCAGCCCGGCGACCGCCGCGACTACTATCAACTCGCGCCCGACTTCTTCCGCCGCCTCCTCGAGTTCCGCATCACCCGCTGGTCCGCCCTCCGCGACCTCGCCGCCGCCTATCGAGCGCGCTCCGCCGAGCCGCCGGCCGCGGTGGCCCGCCGGCTCGACCACATCGAAGCAGCGCACGCCCAGCTCGTCGGCGGGCTCGCGCGTGCCCTCGAAGACTTCGACGCGGGTCCGGCGGCGACGCAGGCGGAGGCGGCGCGATGAGCGACCGGGTGGACACCGCGGCGGTCGTCGACGAGGCGATGGAGCCTCCGGCGCGCGGCCTCGCGCTCGTCGGCGACGACGACCCGCCGGCCGGGACGCTCGCCGTCGATCGCGGCGATCCGCACAAGTACATCATCGCCTTCGCCGTCGTGCTCGCCGCGCTCATGCAGGTGATCGACAGCTCGATCATCAACGTCGCGCTCCCCGACATGATGGGGAACCTCGGCGCGAGCCTCGACGAGATCGCCTGGGTATCGACGGGCTACATCCTGGCGAGCGTGATCGTCATCCCGCTCACCGGCTGGCTCGGCGACTTCTTCGGGCGGAAGCGGTACTTCGTCGGCTCGATCGTCCTGTTCACGATGTCGTCGTTCCTCTGCGGGGCGTCGCATTCGTTAGGCGCGCTCGTCTTCTGGCGCGTCATCCAGGGCATCGGCGGCGGCGCCCTCATGACGGTGTCCCAGGCCGTGCTCTTCGAGTCCTTCCCGCGCGAGGAGGCCGGGATGGCGATGGCGCTCTTCGGCCTCGGCATCATGGTCGGCCCGACCATCGGTCCCACCCTCGGCGGCTGGCTGACCGACAACTACGGCTGGCCGTGGATCTTCTACATCAACATCCCCGTCGGCATCGTCGCCGCGGTGATGATCGCGGCCTACGTCCACGACCCCGAGCACCAGAAGAAGCCCGCGTCCATCGACTACATCGGCATCGCGCTCCTCGCCATCAGCGTCGGCTCGCTGCAGTACCTGCTGGAGAACGGCCAGCGCGACGACTGGTGGGACTCGCGCCTCATCACCTCGCTCGCCGTGATCGGCGTCGCCACCGGCCTGCTCCTCGTCTGGCGCGAGATGACGACCGACGATCCGGTCGTCGACTTCCGCGTCCTGCGCCACCGGCAGATGTGGGTCGGGACGCTGCTCGGCGTCGTCATGGGCATCGGGCTCTACGCGATGTCGTTCACCCTGCCGGTGTTCCTGCAGGGGAACCTGCACATGACCGCCGAGCAGACGGGCTTCATCCTCCTCCCCGGCGCCGTCGCGACCGCGGTGTCGATGGCGATCGCGGGCCGCGTGATGAACCGGGTGGACGCGCGCCTGCTCATCGCGGCGGGGGCGCTCATCTTCGCCTACGCCGCGTGGAAGCTGTCGCTGATCACGGGCCTGAGCGGCGCGGACGACTTCTTCTGGCCGCTCATCTGGCGCGGCATCGGGCTCGGGCTGATGTTCGTGCCGGTCACGACGATCACGATGGCGGAGCTGCCGCACGAGGAGCTCCCGCAGGGGACGGGGCTGTACAACTTCTTCCGCCAGCTCGGCGGCTCGTTCGGCATCGCGGGGATCGCGACGCTCGTGGCGAGCTACACGACGCAGTTCCGGGCGGTGATCGGCGAGCACCTCACGACGGTGGACCCGACGAGCCTCGGGCGCGTGCAGGCGATGACGCGCGGCCTCGCGGCGCGCGGCGCCGACCCGTGGACCGCGCACCAGCGCGCGCTCCAGCTGCTCGACTACCAGGTGACCGGCCAGGCGAGCATCATCGCCTACGGCCGGACGTACGTGATCAGCGCGCTGCTGATGCTGGCGCTCATCCCGCTGCTGCTGCTCGTCAGGAAGACGAGGGGGGAGGGGGGAGCGCACATGATCCTGGAGTGAGGGTGAGTGCGCGATCGGAGTGCGTATTGCGGAGCTCACTGCGTACTCCGTACTGCGGGCCTCACTACGAACTGCGGACTGCGAACCTCACTACGAACACTCTACTGCGAACTGACTGCGGCCTTCGTTCGCAGATCTCACTGCGCACTCCGTACGTCGCTCCGGCCCGCTGAGCAGCATTCATCTCTCGCCTTCGCGGCGGGTGATCTGACGGTGTCGCTCCGCGGGAATGGCGGCCAGCAGCAAGCGCTTGATCTGGTTCAGCGAATCGATCCTGCTGGCTAGGTCGATGGAAGCTGAAAGCTCGGCGCGTGCCATGTGGTACCAGTGCGCCGTCTCGCGGGCCGAGCCCAGGGCGTATTCGAAGAGGCGCACGCGGTCGCGCCCGGAGCCGCGACTGTAGCCTTCGGCGATGTTGGCCCCGACCGAGCCGGCCGCCCGGGCAAGCTGGTCCGCGATTCCCGCGAAGGTGGGATGGCTGGCGAGCACCCGGGCATCCGCCGCGGCAAGCTCGGACATGAACACCGCGAGCCGGTACGCCTTCATGCGCCAGAGGGGATCCTGACGCAGGGACAACGGCGCGGTGTCGACCCACGCGTCGAACGCCTGCGAGCTGCACATGGCCGCCAACGTAGCCCGTGATGCGCATGCTCGCTCACCGCATCCCTGCTCGCCGGCACATTCCATCGCCGGATACGATCACCGGAGCGAGCCGCTAGCCCGGAACCCGGTCCGCGCAACGTACGAGACGTTCGCAGTACCTTCGCCGTGACGTTCGCAGTCCGCAGTGAGTGCGCAGTACGCCGTTCGCAGTGAGGTCCGCAGTACGGAGTACGTAATGACGTCCGCAGTCGATCGGCGTCCGAGCCCGCAGTACGTCCGCAGTCCGCAGTCCGCAGCCCGCAGCCCGCACTCAGACCCGCGTCACCGGCGCCCCCGCTCCCCTCCGCTGCTCTTCCCCATCCATCGAATGCCGGAAGCTCTCCGCCATCCGCGGGTGCATCCGCCACAGGTAGATCCCCATCGCCACCGCCGCCACGACGTTGCCGATCATCACGTCGTACCAGGCGAACGCCCCCAGCGGCGTCGCCAGCGACAGCAGCGCGACCAGCCCGTAGAAGCCGACCTCGACGAACGCGAACAGGACCACGAACCCCATCAGCACCGACGGCTCGCGGTAGGCCGTGTAGACGATGATCGACGCGATGATCCCCACGACGATGAACGCCGCGTAGTGGAAGAGCGTGTAGACGATCACGAACGCCGCGGTGTGGTCCGGTGACACGTTCGGCACGAACACGCTCACGAGCGCGCGGCCGAGCACCGCCGGCGTGAGGAGCAGGTGGCCGGTCGAGAGGTCCACGATGAAGAAGAGCACCGCGATGCACGTCGCGCCGATCACCCCGGCGATGATGCCGTCGCGGAGCAGCGGGTGCGGCGAGTCCATGGTGCGGCGGTAGGTGGTGCGCACCGTCTCGGGATCGCGCCGCCAGGCGACGAAGAGCAGCGCCAGGAAGACGAGCACCGGCACGACGAGCCCCGGCTGCCCGCTCAGGCGCTGCGTGACGAAGGCGGGGATCATCAGCAGCGCGAGCGCGATCGCCGCGATGATGGAAAGCGACGGGACGAGGAGCGCGATCGCGCCCACGACCTCGCACACGCCGGTGACGATCCGGATCCCGGCGGGGAAGCCCTGCATCGACGCGGCCTGCAGGCCGATGGTGCCGATGCCGAGGATCTTCGGGATGCCGGCCAGAAGGAAGACGATCGCGAGGATGACGCTCACGATCCGGACCGCCATGGTGTTGCCAGTGCGCTCGTTCATGTTCCAGTGCCTCCGGCGAGCTGGAATGCGTGCCGCCCCGGTGCTGCCGCAAGGTGCGGGCCGCAGGCGCCCTCAGCCGGCTGGGCATGGTCGCCGCGCGCGTGAGCCCGGTGCGACCCGCGCGGGTCGCCTGTTGAGAACCAGCGTTCTCGTCCCGGAGTTCCGCGCGAAGGCCATCCCGCCCGGGCCGGTCGGACTGCCGGGCATGATGCTTGACACCCTCGACGGCGCAGGGCGCGGCGAGGGCGTCGTGCCAGTGGAGGAGATGCATGAAGAAACGCGAGGTGGTCGTGGTCACCGGTGCGTCCGCGGGGCTCGGGCGCGCCATCACGCGAAAGTTCGCCGAACGAGGGGCGGCGATCGCGCTGCTCGCCCGCGGACGCGAGCGGCTCATCGAGACGCAGCAGGACGTCGAACGGCTCGGCGGGGTCGCCCTGCCGATCCCGACCGACGTCGGGGACGCCGACGCGGTGGAGAGCGCGGCCGCGGAGGCGGAGCGCGAGCTCGGCCCGATCGACGTCTGGGTCAACAACGCGATGGTCTCCGTCTTCTCGCCGGTCAGCAAGATGGAGCCGGCGGAGTACCGGCGCGTGACGGAGGTGACGTACCTCGGCTACGTCTACGGCACGCTGGCGGCGCTGAAGCGGATGCGGCCGCGCGACCGCGGGATCATCATCCAGGTGGGATCGGCGCTCGCCCACCGCAGCATCCCCCTCCAGTCGGCGTACTGTGCGGCGAAGCACGCGATCCTCGGCTTCACGGCGTCGCTGCGGTCGGAGCTGCTGCACGAGAAGAGCGGCATCCGGGTCACGATGGTGCAGATGCCGGCGATGAACACCCCGCAGTTCGACTGGGTGAAGAGCCGCCTGCGCGGGCGTGCCCAGCCGGTGCCGCCGATCTTCCAGCCCGAGGTCGGCGCCGACGCGGTCGTCTACGCGGTGGATCACGACTGCGGCCGCGAGCTGCTCGTGGCGTGGCCCACCGTCAAGGCGGTGTTCGGGAACAAGGTCGTCGCGTCGTACATCGACGAGTACCTGGCGTCGCACGGCTACGACTCGCAGCAGACGGCGGAGCCGGACGACCCGGAGCGGCCGAACAACCTGTGGGCGCCGGTGCCGGGCGACTTCGCGGCGCACGGCCGCTTCGACGCGCGCTCGCGCGACGGCAGCCGCGAGCTGTGGGTCCGCGAGCATCGCCCCTGGCTCGCCCTCGCCGGCGCGGGGCTGCTCGGCGTCGCGCTCGGAGCCCTCGCCCCCGAGTGAGGTGGGGATCGTCCCGCAGCCGCCGGCGGACCGGCGTCGCGCGCCCAACTGGACCACCGGCGCGAAGGAGGGGGTGGGCACCGCACCCTCGGGGCGGAGCCGCGTCTGGTTCACGATCGCGCGCGGCGTGCTCACCGAGGTCTACTACCCGCGCATCGACCAGGCGAACACGCGCGACCTGCGGCTCGTGCTCACGGACGGCGCCGACTTCGTGTCGGACGAGGCGCGCGACGCGGAGTCGACGCTGCGCGCCGTCGGGCCGGGCATCCCCGCGTACCACGTGACGAATCGCTGCCGCGAGGGTCGGTACGAGATCGAGAAGACGATCCTGACCGACGTCGAGCGCGCGGTGGTGCTGCAGCACACGCGCGTGCGCCCGGGGCGGCACGACGGCCGCCCGCTGCGCGTCCACGTGCTCCTCGCGCCGCACGTCGGCAACCAGGGGCTCGGCAACGACGCGTGGGTGGGCGAGTACAAGGGGCGCGACATGCTCTTCGCGCGGCGAGAGGACCGCTCGCTCGCCCTCGCCTGCTCGTCGCCGTTCACGCGGGCGACCTGCACCTACGCGGGGGTCGACGACGCCTGGGCCGACCTGCGCGCGCACGGCGAGCTGACGGTGCAGATCCCGCACGCGTTCGATGGCAACCTGCTGCTCGCCTTCGAGGTCGATCCCGCGGCGTCGGGCGAGTTCACGCTCGCGCTGGCCTTCGGCGGGACGCCGGAGGAGGCGGGACAGCAGGCGCGCGCGTCGCTGGAGGAGCCGTTCGAGCATCTCGTCAGGCGCTACGTCGACGGCTGGCGCGCGTTCCACGACGAGTGCGAGCCGCTGGAGGAGCCCGCGTCGGGGCGCGAGGTCGAGCTCGTCGTCGACGGCTACCGCGTGAGCGCGGCGATGCTCCACGTGCACGAGGACAAGGAGCACGCTGGCGCGCTCATCGCGAGTCTCGCCATCCCGTGGGGGGAGGCGCACGGGGACCACGACCAGGGCGGCTACCATCTCGTCTGGCCGCGCGACCTGGTGGAGAGCGCCGGCGGCCTGCTCGCCTGCGGGCTGCGCACGCGCGCGCGCCAGGCGCTGCTCTACCTGATGAGCACGCAGGAGTGGACGGGGCACTGGCCGCAGAACATGTGGCTGGATGGGAAGGCGTACTGGCACGGGGTGCAGCTCGACGAGACGGGGCTGCCGATCCTGCTCGCCGGCGCACTCCGTCGCTGCCGCGCCCTCGACGGCGTGGATCCGTGGCCGATGGTCCGGCGCGCCTGCAGCTATCTCGTGCGGAACGGCCCGGCGACGCCCGAGGATCGCTGGGAGGAGGAGGGGGGCTACTCGCCCTTCACGCTGGCGATCGAGATCTGCGCGCTGCTGGTGGCGGCGGACTTCGCCGACGATGCGGGGGAGCCGGCGCTCGCGCGCTACCTCCGCGAGACGGCGGACTACTGGAATGCCTGCATCGAGCGGTGGACGTACGTGATGGACACGGACGTCGCGCGCCGGCTGGGGATCGAAGGCTACTACGTGCGCCTGACGCCCCCGCAGGCGGTGCACGAGCCGGTGGTCGAGCGCCACCGCGCGAAGATGGCGCTGAAGAACCATCCGCTGGAGAACAGCGAGGTGCCGTACGCGTGGCTCGTCAGCCCGGATGCGCTCGCCCTCGTGCGCTTCGGGCTGCGCGACGCGCACGACCCCCGCATGCGCGACACGGTGCGGGCGATCGACGAGATCCTGGAGGCGCGGACGGCGACGGGGCCGGTGTGGCACCGCTACACCATGGACGGCTACGGCGAGCACGCGGACGGCAGTGCGTACGACGGCACGGGGATCGGGCGCGGCTGGCCGCTGCTCGTCGGCGAGCGGGCGCACTACGAGCTCGCGGCGGGGAACGTCGCGGCCGCGCGGGCGCTGCGCGAGGTGATGCTGCGGCAGGCGAGCGACGGCGGCCTCATTCCGGAGCAGGTGTGGGACGCGGAGGACATCCCCGCATGCGGGCTGTACAACGGCCGCCCCACCGGGTCGGCGATGCCCCTCGTCTGGGCGCACGCCGAGTACGTGAAGCTCTGCCGGTCGCTCGTCGAGGGGCGCGTGTTCGACACGCCCCCCGAGGCGGTGGAGCGCTACGGGCGGCAGGTGCCGGATCCGCCGCTCGTCGTCTGGCGCCGCAACAACAAGCGCCGCGACGTCCCCGCGGGGAAGGTGCTGCGGGTGGAGATGGACGGTCGCGGCGTGGTGCGCTGGCGGCTCCCGGCCGAGGAGCGGGAGGGGCGCGTCGCGGGGGTGGACACGGGGCTCGGGATCTCCTTCGCCGACCTGCCGACGGATCAGCTCGCGCCGGACACGATCGTCGAGTTCGTCCTCTGCGACGCGCGCGGGGTGCCGAGCGAGCGGGACGCCTACGCCGTGCGCGTCGGGGCGCGCGGCGCGCCGGACGCGCCTGGCGAGGCGCGACATATGCAACGTCAATACAAATGACCGCTCGGCGCCCGCGGCGCCGCGCGACGCTCCGAGGTGACGGTGACGATACGCTCCGCGCCGTGGTCGGATGCGCCCGTGGAGCGCGTCCAGGTCGCGACGTTCACGATTCCGACGGATGCGCCCGAGGCGGATGGCACGATCGCCTGGCGCTCGACCACCCTCGTGCTGGCCGAAGTCGAGGCGGCCGGCACGCGGGGGCTCGGCTACGCCTATGCCGACCCCGCGGCGGCGGACGTCGTCCAGCGGCTGCTCGCGCCCGAGGTGCGCGGGCGGAGCGCGCTCGCCGTCACGGCGGCGTGGGACGCCATGGCCCGGGCGGCGCGCAACGCCGGCCGGCCCGGCCTCGTCTCGTCGGCGATCGCGGTGCTCGACAACGCCCTCTGGGACCTCGCGGCGCGCCTCCTCGGCGTGCCGCTGTTCGTGCTCCTCGGCGCGGCGCGCGACCGCGTGCCGGCGTACGGAAGCGGCGGCTTCACCTCGTACTCGATCGCCCGGCTCCAGGCGCAGCTCGGTGACTGGGCGCGCGGCGGGCTGCGCGCCGTAAAGATGAAGATCGGCACCGAGCCGGCGCACGACCTCGAGCGCGTCCGCGCCGCCCGCGCGGCGATCGGCGACGTCGAGCTGTTCGTCGACGCCAACGGCGCCTACGCGCGCAAGGAGGCGCTGGCGTTCGCCGAGCGCTTCGCCGAGCTGGGGGTGACCTGGTTCGAGGAGCCGGTGTCGTCGGACGACCTCGAGGGGCTGCGACTGCTGCGCGACCGCGCGCCGGCGGGGATGCGCATCGCCGCGGGGGAGTACGGCTACGACGCCTTCTACTTTCGGCGGATGCTCGACGCCGGGGCGGTGGACGTGCTCCAGAGCGACGCCACGCGCTGCGGCGGGGTCAGCGGGTTTCTCCAGGCCGCCGCGCTCTGCGCGGCCCAGTGCGTGCCGCTGTCCGCGCACACGGCCCCGACGCTCCATGCCCATCTCTGCTGCGCCGTGGGGCCGGCGCTGAACGTCGAGTACTTCCACGACCACGCGCGCATCGAGCGGCTGCTCTTCGACGGCGCGCTCGAGCCGGTGGATGGCATGCTCGTACCCGACCGCACGCGTCCGGGGCTCGGCCTGGAGCTCCGACGCGGCGACGCCGCGCGCTACGCGGCCTGAACCCTGACGCTCGGCTCATGACCACCACCGCTGCCCAGATCCTCATCGACACGCTCGTGGACGACTGGGGCGTGCGCCACATCTTCGGCCTGCCCGGCGACGGCATCAACGGCATCATGGAGGCGCTCCGCCAGCGGCGCGACGACGTGCAGTTCGTCCTCGTCCGGCACGAGGAGGCCGCCGCCTTCGCCGCCTGCGCGTACGCGAAGTTCACCGGCGGCCTCGGCGTCTGCCTCGCCACCTCCGGCCCCGGCGCCATCCACCTGCTCAACGGCCTCTACGACGCGAAGATGGACGGCGCCAGCGTCCTCGCGCTCACCGGCCAGACGTACTCCGACCTCGTCGGCACGTTCTACCAGCAGGAGGTCAACCTCCTCCAGCTCTTCAGCGACGTGGCGGTCTACAACCAGGAGGTGCGCTCGCCGGCGCACGTGAAGGCGCTGGCGAACGAGGCGGTGAAGACCGCGCTCGCGCGGCGCGGGGTGGGGCACATCTCCTTCCCGATCGACCTGCAGCTCGCCGACGCGCCGAAGGGGTACGTCCGCGCCGGGCGCGAAGGGGAGAAGGCGGCGGGGCACACGAGCGCCGTGTGGACGCGGCCGGCCCCCGTGCCGCCGGAGGAGGACATCGCCGCCGCGGCGAAGCTGCTCGGCTCGGGGGAGAAGCCGGCGCTGCTCGTCGGCTCCGGCGCCCTCGGCTGCGGCGACCTGATCGCGCGCATCGCCGAGCGGCTCCACGCGCCGGTCGTGCACTCGCTGCTCGGCAAGGCCGTCCTGCCGATCGCGCACCCGAACCACATGGGCGGCGTCGGGCTGCTCGGCGACCGGCCGGGGCTCCTCGCGCTCGAGCAGACGGCCACGCTGCTCATCGTCGGCAGCTCGTTCCCGTACATGGCATACTACCCGAAGCCCGGGAACGCGCGCGCGGTGCAGATCGACGTGGACCCGTCGCGCATCGGGCTGCGCTATCCGGTGGAGATCGCGCTGCCCGGCGATGCGCGGCCGACGCTGGAGGCGCTGCTCGCGAAGCTGCCGGAGAACACGCGCGGGGACGAGTGGCTGCGCGACCTCCAGCACGAGAAGGCGAACTGGCAGAAGGTGCTGCGCGAGAAGGCGGAGGACGACGGCGTGCCGATGCGGCCGCAGCGCGTCGCGGCCTCGCTCAACGCGCACCTGCCGGCCGGCGCGATCCTCTGCGGCGACTCCGGGACGAACACCACCTTCTTCTCGCGCTACCTCGACGTGCGCGACGGGATGATGGCGTCGTGCTCGGGCAACCTGGCGACGATGGCGCCCGGCTTCCCGTACGCGATCGGCGCGTCGTTCGCCTTCCCGGACCGGCGCGCGGTCGCGTTCGTCGGCGACGGTGGCTTCACGATGCTGATGGGCGAGATGCTGACGGCGGTGAAGTACAAGCTGCCGCTCGTCGTCGTCATGCTGCGCAACGACTACCTCGGGCAGATCCGCTGGGAGCAGATGGCGTTCGTCGGCAACCCGGAGTTCGGGGTGGCGCTGCACAACCCGCACTCGTTCGCCGAGTGGGCCAACGACTGCGGCGGGCTGGGGATCAAGGTGGAGCGCCCGGAGGAGCTGGACGCG
>CAMLIT010000096.1 GCA_946480295.1 uncultured Gemmatimonadota bacterium | reverse complement strand
TGCGCGGGCTCGCGCGCGAGGACCTCTTCACCGTCGTCCTCGAGCACTTCCAGACGGACACCGCGGACTGGGCGGACATCGTCCTGCCGGCGACGACGCAGCTCGAGCACTGGGACGTGCACCTGGCGTACGGCCACTACTACGTCACGCTGAACCGGCCGTCGATCGCGCCGCTCGGCGAGTGCAGGCCGAACAGCGAGATCTTCCGCCTCCTCGCCGCGCGCATGGGGATGGACGACGCCGCGTTCCGCGACGACGACATCACCCTCATCCGCCAGGCGCTCGCCGGCCACGCCGATCGCCTGCGCGGCGTGACGTTCGAGGCGCTGCTGGAGCGCGGGTGGGTGCGGCTGAACGTGCCGACGCCGTACCTGCCGTACGCCGAGGGCGGGTTCCCGACGCCGAGCGGCAGGTGCGAGCTGTACTCCGAGCGCATGGCGGCGATGGGGCTCGATCCGCTGCCGACGTTCACGCCGCCGCACGAGTTCCCGGAGGCGGTGCCGGCGCTCGCGGCGCGGTTCCCGCTGGCGCTCATCTCGTCGCCCGCGCACCAGTTCCTGAACTCCACGTTCGTGAACATCGAGCCGCTGCGCCGCGGCGCGCGCGAGCCCGAGTGCATCGTCCACCCGGCGGACGCGGCGCCCCGCGGCATCGCGACGGGGGCGCGGGTCGTCGTGCATAACGAGCGGGGGGCGTTCACCGCGGTGGCGCGGGTGGACGAGGGGATCCGCCCCGGCGTGGTGTGGGCGCCGTCGGTCTGGTGGGGGAAGCTGGCGGCGGACGGCGCGAACGCGAACCACACCACGTCCCAGCGCGAGACCGACATGGGCCACGGCCCGGTGTTCTACGACAACCTGGTCGAGGTCGAGCTGGCGGATTGAGGCGGGCCGCGGCACTGGCCCTGCAGTGCCTGGCGCCCCGAACCTCGTGGCGCTCCCGGTGTCCTACCAGGAAGCGGCGCTTGCGCGTCGCCGTTCCGCGAGCCTTCATTTGCAGGAGCAAGCTCACCGCCGGACCGAGGAGAGAACGTGTCGTCGCTTCCCGAGACTCTTGGTGCCCTGAAGCAGTCCCCCTTTGGCGTCCCCGAGCGCGCGCACCGCTCGGTGAAGGACGAGATGCGGCAGAACCTGCTCGCGCGGCTGTGCCAGGGCGGTCCGCTCTTCCAGGGCGTCCTCGGCTACGAGGAGACGGTCATGCCGCAGATCGTCAACGCCATCCTGTCGCGACACAACTTCATCCTCCTCGGCCTTCGCGGCCAGGCGAAGTCGCGCATCCTCCGCTCCCTCGTCACTCTCCTCGACGACGAGATCCCCATCGTCGCCGGGAGTGAGGTGAACGACAATCCGTTCGCGCCGATCTCGAAGTACGCGCGCAACCTGATCGACGAGGCGAGCGACGACACGCCAATCGCCTGGGTCGGACGGGAGAACCGGTACGTGGAGAAGCTGGCGACGCCGGACGTGACGATCGCCGACCTGATCGGCGATCTCGACCCGATCAAGGCGGCGCGCGGCGGCCACCTGCTCTCGGACGAGCTGACGATCCACTACGGGATGCTGCCGCGCGCCAACCGCGGCATCTTCGCGCTCAACGAGCTGCCGGACCTCGCCGGGAAGGTGCAGGTCGGCCTGTTCAACGTCATGCAGGAAGGCGACGTGCAGATCAAGGGCTACCCCGTGCGGCTGCCGCTCGACGTGCAGCTCTGCTTCACGGCGAACCCGGAGGACTACACGGCGCGCGGCAAGATCATCACGCCGCTGAAGGACCGCATCGGCAGCGAGATCCAGACGCACTACCCCGAGTCGGTGGGGCTCGGGATGTCGATCACGCGACAGGAAGCGTGGGCCGAGCGCGGGCACCGGCCGGTGCGCGTGCCGGACTTCATCGCCGAGGTGATCGAGCGAATCGCCTTCGAGGCGCGGAACGACCGCCGCATCGACAAGCGCTCGGGCGTGTCGCAGCGCATGCCGATCACGGTGATGGAGAACGTGATCTCGAACGCGGAGCGGCGGGCGGTGATCTCGGGCGAATCCGACGTGGTGCCGCGCATCTCGGACATCTACTCCGCGCTCCCCGCGATCACGGGCAAGATCGAGCTGGAGTACGAGGGAGAGCTCGTCGGCGGGGCGGCGATCGCGCGCGAGCTGATCCGGCGCGCCGCCGACGCGACGTTCCAGGAGCGGGCGGGGGGCGTGGACGTCGACGAGATCATCATGTGGTTCGACGAGGGGGGCGCGCTGCAGGTGACGGACGACGCGCGCCCGGAGGTGCTGCTCAAGGGGCTGGACGTCGTGCCCGACCTCGTGCGCGTGACGCACCACACGGGGCTCGCGCCGGAGGACGACCCGGCGACGACCGTCGCCGCCTGCGAGCTGGTGCTCGAGGCGCTGGTGGCGCGCAAGAAGATCTCGCGCTCGGACGCCGGGCAGTACGGCCGCGCGACCCCCGAGCCGCGCCGGCGTCCGGGCGGCGGGAGCGCGCAGGACCTGTTCGGGGGCGGGCTGTCATGAGGGACGAGGGGCGCGGGACGCGGGACGAGTCCGACCGGTCGAGTTCGCGGTCGCTCTCACGCCGAGGTGTTCCAGAGGACGCCGTCACGCCACCACGCGTCCCGCGTCCCGCGTCCCGCGCGCGCGCCGCCTCCCTCCGCCCGCCTCCCGCGATCAGGCCCGCCACCCTCGCCGATCTCGATGTCGTCGTCGAGCTGCGGCTGGCGCTGCTGCGCGAGCACGACACGCATCCGGTGTACGGGCGGCTGCGCCCCGACGCGGAGCTGCGCGCGCGGCCGCTGTTCGCGTCGCAGCTCGAGTCGCCGCTGGAGACGATCTTCCTCGCCGAGCGAGGCGGGCGCGTCGTCGGCATCATGCGCTGCGCCGAATCGGCGGGGTCGCCGCTGCTCACGTCGCCCAGGTACTGCTACGTGTCGTCGGTGTACGTGCGCCCCGAGGCGCGTCGCACCGGCGTGCTCCGCGCGCTGCTCGACCAGGCGCGCGCGTGGTGTGACGAGCGCGGGCTGCGCGAGATGCGCCTGCACAACGTGCCGACCAGCACACCGGCGGCGAACGCGTGGACGGCCCTCGGTTTCGAGGTGATCGAGCACGTGCGCCTCAAGACCCTCTGATGCCGGTCATCACGATCTCACGGATGTACGGGTCGGGCGGCTCGCTCATCGCCGAGCGCGTCGCGGACGCGCTGGGCTGGCCGCTGTTCGACAACAAGTTCATCGAGATGGTGGCGGAACGCTCCGGCCTCTCGCCGGACGAGGTGTCGGCGCACGAGGAACGCGTGCCGCCGCTCGTCGAGCGCATCGCCGCCGCGCTCTCGCTCGGCACGCCGGAGATGATGCCCGCCATCCCCGAGACGCCGATCCCGTCCATGGACGAGGAGATCTCGGCGATCGAGCGCCGCGTGATCGAGGAGGCGGTGCAGAGCGGGCCGGCGGTGTTCGTCGGCCGCGGCGCGCAGTGCCTGCTCGCCGAGCGTGAGGACGCGCTGCACGTCTTCTGCTACGCGCCGTCGGCCGCGCTGCGCCGGCGGGCCGCGGAGCGGCTGCACGTGAGCGAGGCCGAAGCGCAGCGCGTCGTGATGGACACCAACCGCCAGCGCGAGCAGTACGTGCGACGGCAGTTCCAGCGCGAGTGGCGCGCCCCGGAGAACTACCACCTCATGGTCAACACGAGCTGGCTCGGGATCGACGGCGCCGCCGACGTGATCCTCAAGCTGGCGCGCAAGCGCTTCCGCTAGCCGCCACGCTTCAGCCGTGCCAGGGTCTCGTCCACCTCGGCCGGCGTCGTCAGGTCGTCGGCAATGGCCGCGATCTCCTCGGCCTCGCGCCACGCCAGCTCGAGGAGGGCCAGCTCCCCTTCCAGCGCGCGGCGCTCGGCCTCCTCGTGCGCCGCCATCTCCAGCGCGAGCCTGACGGGAAGCGGGTGGTCGGCGAGCGGCATGGACAGTATCCCCCCCGCCGCCGCGGTGCGCCGCCACGCGCGCGGCGGCTCCGCCGCGAAGCGCGCGAAGAGCGCCGTGGGGTCGGGCAGCTCCTCCATCAGGTGCACCGCCTCCTGCACCTCGGCCGCGCGCGCCCCCGATGCGTTGACCTGCGGGAGGATCTGGCCGGCCACGCGGAGCGCATCGTCGCCGCGCACCTCCACGACGTCGAAGCGATGTGCGCGCCGCCGTCCGCCCCACCGAATGCCAGGGCCGAACCAGGCGTCCGCGTCGGGAAGCATCGGCTGCGGGTCGTATGCGACCCGCAGCGCCCAGCCGGCGCCCCCCGGTTCCGTCACCACGTGCGCGCTCTGGATGTGCCGCTTGCGGAGGACGCGCGGCACCTCGTCGCCGGGCAGGCGAAGGCGCAGGCGCGTGCGCATCTGGTCCCAGGAGCGATAGAGCTGGTTGGCGACGTTGAAGAACATCCAGCCGCCGCCGGCGATCAATCCGGTCGCGGGCCCGGCGATCATGATGCCGCCGAGCACGGCGGCCCCCGCGCCGGTGAGGACGAGGTGGCGACGGCGGCGACGCCCGAACTGGTCGCCGTAGCGCCAGGCCGCCATCTCCGGGCGCTGCGGGGAGCCGATGCGCACGAGCTCCACTCCCGACCGGAGGCGCGCCAGACCGATGTTGTCCGTGGAGACGCGGAGGCGCGTGTCGCGGAAGAGGCGCTCGCACTCCTCGAGCGCCTCCCAGCGCTCGTCGAGCGGGGAGAGGTTCCAGCGCTCGCAGCGGCGGCAGACCACCCAGAGCCGTCCCCGGGCGGCGTCGAACGCGAGCCGGCGGCCGACCGGGAAGTGCTCGATCGCGTCGTTGGTGCCGAGCGGGCCGTTGCAGAAGATGCAGGTCTGATACATCGGAGTCGGCGCGGATGCCTCTCCAATGATACGCCGCGGCGCGCGCTGGTGTTTCCCGGGCCTGGCAGGGAGTTCGCCGAAACTCTGCGCACGCGACACTGGACGCTTCTGGCTGGCGTCGCCAACGTACTCCGAGCCCGGCGTGACGAGAGGTGCGTTCATGCATTTGACGTTCGGCGCCGTCGCGTTGCTCGTTCTCTTCGGCGTCCCGGCACTCGGCCAACGGCCGATCGGCCCGCGGCTCGTTCCGAGCGGCGTCTCGTACGCCCCGCCGTCGACGCCGCTCGGTCCGGGCGCGCATGCATCGCTCCGGCTGTCAGGTAGCCAGGAGATCTCGTATTCGCCCGCCGACTCGAACGAAGGGAAGAAAGAGCATGAACGCGTTGTCATCGCGGGGCTCGTCGGCGCGTCCATCGGCGCGTGGATCGGCTACAACAAGGATCGCCACTCCAACGAGGGTTACATCCCGCATGGGGGGCTCATCGGCGACGGGCTCCTCGGAATGCTGATCGGCGTCAACATGGCCACTATCTACAACGCCGTGACGCGGCGCCGGTCATAGGGGCACCTGCCCGCATCGATTCTGCCGGCCCACGGCCACCGGGGAGCGCACCCGCTACAGCCGCCTCAACTCCGGCCGGCGCTGGTAGGCGTAGATGGCGTACGCGAGCATCACCGCCGCCGCCCCGCCGATCGCCCAATCCACCCCGAACACCCGGGCGACGGCGCCGGCGGCGAAGGACCCGAGCACCTGCGACAGCCCGACGACGACGAGCGAGTACGCCGACATCAACCGGCCGCGCATGGTATCGGGCACGAGGTGCTGGAGCAGCGAGTTGGCGAGCGCGCTGGTCACGATCATCGTGAACCCGATCGCGAGGAGGAGCACGTACGCGTGCGCCGGCACGCGAAGCAGGGAAAAGATGACGAGCAGCGCCCCGTACGAATACGTCGCCGCCTGGAGGAGGCGGCCGCGCGGCAGGCGGTCGCCGACCGCGGCGAGCCAGAGCGCGCCGGCGAGGCCGCCGATTCCCACGCAGGCGAGCAGGATCCCGTAGCCGCCGGCGCCGAGGTGCAGCAGGTCGCGGGCGACGACGGGCATCAGCGTGAGGTACGGCACGCCGAGCACCGAGTACACCGTGACGAGCCGCATCAGCCCGGAGATCTCGCGATGGCCGCGCATGAAGCGCACGCCCTCGACGATGCCGGCCCACGGCGACGCGCGCTGCACGGCGGGCACCCACCGCGGGAGCCGGATCATGAACAGGCCGACGAGCACCGCGATGTAGCTGAGCGCGTTCGCGCCAAACGACCACGCCGTGCCGAAGCGCGCGATGACGATCGCCGAGAGGCTCGGCCCGACGACGCGCGCGAGATTGAATCCGCTCGAGTTGAGCGCGATCGCCTCGCGCAGGTCCTCCTTTCCCACGAGCTCGATGACGAGCGACTGGCGCGCGGGGATCTCCACGGAGTTCGTGCAGCCGTTGAGCGTCGCGAGGAGGATCAGCCACCCGATGGTGATCCGCCCCGTCAGCGTGAGCCACCAGAGCGCGATCGCCTCGCAGGCGAGCGCGGTCTGGGCGATCTTCACGAGGCGGAGCTTCTGCGTGCGGTCCACCAGCACGCCCGCCGGGAGGGAGAAGAGGAGGATCGGCAGCGACGACGCCGACGCGACGACGCCGACGATGAACGCGCTGTTCGAGAGCTGGAGCGCCAGCCACCCCTCGGCCATGCTCTGCATCCACGTCCCGATCAGCGACAGCGTCTGGCCGAACCAGAAGAGCCGGAAGTTCCGGTGGCGGAGGAGGGCGCGGAACGGGTTGTAGTCGGCGGACGGCATGGCAGCGCAATATACCCGGCCCACCCAGCGCCCCCGTGGCGGCCGAGGCCGGATGTGGCCCTTCTCGTGCATGCGGGGTATTGTTCCGGGAGGAGGACCCGATGCGATTCCACACGTACACGAAGTTCAGTCCCGAGCTTGCCGACGCGGTGGATCTGCAGTCGCTGCTCGACAAGCTCGCGGACTTCCTGCTGCAGTCGGGCTTCGCGCGCGGGTCGCAGCAGCCGTACTACGGCTGGGACTTCGACGGCGACCACGATCAGTCGCTCGACGCGCTGAAGCGCGCGATCCTCGAGGCGCTCATGGAGAGCGGGCAGTTCACGCCGGAGATGCTCGAGGCGATGCGCGGCGAGGGAGACGAGGAATCGCAGGCGAAGCTCGCGAAGCTCCTCGACCAGCTCGTGCAGCGGCTGATCGACGAGGGCTATCTCAACCTCGACGCGCCGCCGCAGATGCCGGGCGCGCACCAGCCCCTCGAGGGGCCGGGGAGCATCGCGAAGGCCGCCGCGCGCGACGTGCAGTTCAACCTCACCGAGAAGGGCATCGACTTTCTCGGCTACAAGTCGCTGCGCAACCTGCTCGGCTCGCTCGGCAAGTCGAGCTTCGGGAGCCACGACACCCAGTACCTCGCCACCGGCATCGAGGCGGACGGCTGGAGCAAGCCGTACGAGTTCGGCGACGTCCTGAACCTCGACGTGAACGAGACGCTGAAGCACTCGCTGGCGCGCACGGGGAAGATCGAGGTGCCGATGGACCTCGACTACCAGGACCTGATGGTGCGGCAGGCGGAGTACCGGTCGTCGTGCGCGACGGTGCTGATGCTCGACTGCTCGCACTCGATGATCCTGTACGGCGAGGACCGCTTCACGCCGGCGAAGAAGGTGGCGCTCGCGCTCACGCACCTGATCCGGACGCAGTTCCCCGGCGACACGCTGCGTGTGGTGCTCTTCCACGACTCGGCGGAGGAGATCCCGCTGGCGACGCTGGCGACAGCGCAGGTGGGGCCGTACCACACGAACACGGCGGAAGGGCTGAAGCTCGCGCGGCGGCTGCTGATGGCGCAGAAGAAGGACATGCGCCAGATCATCATGATCACCGACGGCAAGCCGAGCGCGCTGACGATGCCGAACGGTCAGATCTACAAGAACTCCTTCGGGCTGGACGCGACGGTGATCGCGCAGACGCTGAAGGAGGTGGCGAACTGCCGGCGGGCGGGGATCATGATCAACACCTTCATGCTCGCCCGCGACCGCTCGCTCGTCGAGTTCGTGAAGCGGGTCTCCGAGATCAGCCGCGGCAAGGCCTACTTCACGACGACGATGACGCTCGGGCAGTTCATCCTGATGGATTTCCTGAAGCGGAAGACGAGGAAGGTGAGCTGAGCGCGCGGAGCGCGCTCGTTCTTGGTCGTTGGTCCTTAGTTGTTGGCGAGCCGCTCGGGATGCCTCCTGTGGCGTCCTGAGCGGCTCGCCAAGAACCAACAACAAAGAACCAACAACGCCCGGCCAAGCCCTCCTTGACACTGCGACGCGGGCGCCGTAATCTGCTCCAAGACAATCGTACACCGTGGTGATTTGCCGCTTATTGCAGCCACGTAAAAGAATTGCTAAAAGGCGAATGCCCGCGGCCCTGCAGCCTCGGGTTTTTCGTTTTTCGGGAGGGCGGTTCGCCGCTCGCTCGATGTTCGCCCGACGCGGCCGCTCCCCGGAGCGGCCTGTTTCGTTTCCGGACCGTACGCCGCCGGCACGCCGGCCACCAGCAGACCAGAACACGATGTCCACCACCGTCACCGAGCTCTCCGCGACCACGTCGACCCCCACCCGGGCCCTCCCGCTGCGCTGCCGCAACTGCGGCGCGGTGCAGGAGGCCGCGCCGGTGGCCATCTGCGAGCAGTGCCTCGGGCCCCTCGAGCCGGCGTACGATCCCGACCGGCCGCTCCCCGACCGCGCGACGATCGCGCGGCGCGCGCCGTCGCTCTGGCGCTACCGCGAGTGGCTCCCCTTCGAGGGACCGATCACGCGCTCGCTCGACACGGGGTTCACGCCGCTCGTCGAGTCGCCGGCGCTCGCCCGGCGCCTCGGCGTGGGGCGCGTCTGGGTGAAGAACGACAGCGTCTCGCACCCCACGCTCTCCTTCAAGGACCGCGTGGTCGCGTCGGCGATCAACGCCGCCGCGGCGTTCGGGCTCGACACCGTGGGCTGCGCCTCGACGGGCAACCTCGCCAACGCCGTCGCCGCGCACGCGGCGCGCGCCGGGCTGCCCGCGTGGATCTTCATCCCCGAGGACCTCGAGGTCGGCAAGATCATCGGCACGAGCGTCTACGCGCCGCACCTCGTACGCGTTCGCGGCCACTATGACGACGTCAACCGGCTCTGCGCCCAGGTCGCCGACCGCTTCGGCTGGGGGATCGTCAACGTCAACCTGCGCAGCTACTACGGCGAGGGCTCGAAGACGATCGCCTTCGAGATCACCGAGCAGCTCGGCTGGCGGCTTCCGGACGCGGTGGTCGCCCCGATGGCCGGCGGCTCGCTCGTCACCAAGCTCCGGAAGGGGTTCGGCGAGTTCCTCGACGCCGGGCTCGTGAGCGGCGGCGCGCCGCGGCTGTACGGGGCGCAGGCCGAGGGGTGCGCGCCGATCGTGCGCCTCGTCGAGCGCGGCGGGACGCAGATCGAGCCGGAGATCCCGAACACCATCGCGCGCTCGATCGCGATCGGGAACCCGGCCGACGGCCCCTACGCCGCAAAGGCGATGCGCGAGTCCGGCGGCTGGGGGGCGAAGGTCAGCGACGCCGAGATCGTGGCGGGCATCCGCACCCTGGCCGAGACGACGGGTATCTTCACCGAGACGGCCGGGGGCGCGACCGTCGCCGCCGCCGCCGCCCTCGCCCGCGAGGGACGCCTCGGCCCCGACGACGAGGTCGTGCTCTGCATCACCGGGAACGGGCTCAAGACGATCGAGGCCGTCAGCGGCGCGCTGCCGGAGTCGCCGATCATCGACCCGAAGCTGAAGCAGGTGTCCGCGCTGGTGAGCGCTGCGCAGCAAGCTACCGAAACGGGACAGTAGATCCCTCGTCGCTGCGCTCCTCGGCATGGCAGACGGGAGAGCGCTCCTCGGGATGACACCTTCACGACGTCTCTCTATACCCATACTCTCATGCCAGTCACCATTCATCTTCCCGCGATCCTCTCCAAGCTGGCCGACGGCCAGCGTTCGCTCGAAGCCGACGGCACGACCCTCGGCGAGGCGATCGACCAGGTCGTGCGCCGGCACCCGGAGCTCGCGCCGCGGCTGCGCGACGAGCAGGGGCAGCCGTACTCGTTCGTGACGTTCTACCTCAACGACGAGGACATCCGCTTCAACGGCGGCTTCGACGCGACGGTCGCCGACGGGGACGAGGTCGTGATCGTCCCCGCCATCGCGGGGGGCTGAGCGATGACGGCGATCGACGCGACCGGCACGCCGTGGACGCGCTCCGCGGGGCTGCCCGCGGGCGAGCTGCCGGAGCTCTCGAACGAGGAGATCCTGCGCTACAGCCGCCACCTCATCATCCCCGACGTCGGGATCGAGGGGCAGCGTCGGCTGAAGGCGGCGCGCGTGCTGCTCGTCGGGGCCGGCGGGCTCGGGTCGCCGCTCGGGCTGTACCTCGCCGCGGCGGGCGTCGGCACGCTCGGCCTCGTGGACTTCGACGTCGTCGACTTCACGAACCTGCAGCGCCAGGTCATCCACGGCACGAAGGACGTCGGTCGCCCCAAGCTCGACTCGGCCGCCGAGCGCATCGGCGACATCAACCCGTACGTGAAGCTGGAGCGGCACGAGACGCGGCTGACGTCGCAGAACGCGCTGGACATCGTTCGCGACTACGACCTCGTCATCGACGGCACGGACAACTTCGCCACGCGCTACCTCGTGAACGACGCGTGCGTGCTGCTCGGCAAGCCTAACGTCTACGGGAGCATCTACCGCTTCGAGGGGCAGGCGTCGGTGCTGGCGACGGCGGAGGGCCCGTGCTACCGGTGCCTCTACCCCGACCCGCCCCCGCCCGGGCTCGTCCCGAGCTGCGCCGAGGGCGGCGTGCTCGGTGTGCTGCCGGGGCTCGTCGGCGTGATCCAGGCGACGGAGGCGATCAAGGTTCTCCTCGGCATCGGCGAGCCGCTCATCGGCCGGCTGCTGCTGGTGGACGCGCTGCGGATGCAGTTCCGCACGGTGAAGCTGCGGAAGGACCCGACCTGCCCGGTGTGCGGCACGCACGAGATCCGCGAGCTGGTGGACTACGATCAGTTCTGCGGGATCACCAGCGCCCCGGATCCCGCCGCGGGCGTGCCGGAGATCTGCCCCACCGATCTCGCGGCGCGCCTGGCGCGCGGCGACGACTTCGACCTGATCGACGTACGCGAGCCGCACGAGTGGACGATCGGCCGCCTGCCCACGGCGCGCCTGGTGCCGCTCGGCACGCTCGCCGAAGCGCTGCCGACGCTGGATTCGGCGCGCGAGATCGTGGTCTACTGCCGCAGCGGCGCTCGCAGCGGCCGCGCCGTGGCGCAGCTCCAGGCGGCGGGGTTCCGGAAGGTGTGGAACCTCGCCGGCGGGATCCTGCGGTGGAGCGACGAGGTGGATCCGGGGGTGCCGAAGTACTAGGGTCGAGGGGCGAGGGGCGAGATAGTGGGTTAGTGGCTTAGGAACCAGGAACTAGTCACGCCGTTACTAATTCCTAATTCCTATCTCCTGCCCATCTCGCCCCTCGCCCCTCGCCCCTCGCCCCTCGCCCCTCGACCCTCGACCCTCGACCCTCGACCCTAGATCTCCCTGTTGAGTACCCTCCGCAGCACCGCCGTATCCAGGTTGCCGCCGCAGAAGACGATGGCGACGCGTTGGCCGGCGAGGCGGTCGGCGAGCTTCAGGGCGGCGGCGAGGCCCATGGCGCCCGCGCCCTCGACCAGGTTGTGCGTCAGGCCGAGGATCAGGCGGAGGCTCTCCGCGACGTCGGCGTCCGTCACCGTGACGAAGTCCGTGAGGCCGGCGAGGAGCGCGGGGAAGGTCAGGTCGTAGGTGGTGCGCGTCGCCACGCCCTCGGCGATGGTGCGCGCGTGCGGCGTGGTGCGGCGCTCCCGCGCGTGCCAGGAGTCGTGCGCGGCGGGTGCGCCCGCCGACTGGACGCCGTAGATCGCGAGCCGCGGCGCGACCGCGCGCGCGACGGCGAGCGCGCCGACGGCCTGCGAGCCGCCGCCGATCGCGACGATGAGGGCGTCGAGATCGGGCTCCTGCTCGATGATCTCGAGCGTCATCGTGCCCGCGCCGGCGATGATGCGCCGGTCGTTCGTGGAGTGGGCGACGACGCGCCCCTGCTCCTGTGCGATGCGGTGCATCACCTGGACGGACTCGTCGTAGTCCCGTCCCTCCTCGACGACCTCGGCGCCCCAGCCGCGCATCGCCGCGTTCTTCTCCGGGTTGTTGCCGAGCGGCACGCAGATGCTCGCCCGCACGCCGAGCAGCGCGGCGCCGTAGGCGATCCCCTGGCCGTGATTGCCCGTCGACGCGGCGACGACGCCGCGCCGCCGCTCCGCCTCGTCGAGCGCGGTCATGAACGACAGCCCGTTGCGCACCTTGAAGGAGTTCGTGGGCTGATGGTTCTCGTGCTTCACGACGAGCCGCACGCCGCTCCCGACCGCCTGGTCGAGCAGCGGGTAGGCGCGCATCGGGGTGGGGACGAGGTGCGGGGCGAGGCGCTCGCGCGCGGCGAGCACGTCGTCGAGGGTGATGGGCCAGTCGGTCACGGCATGCCTGCGGCGGCGGTGGGCGGGAGGGTGTCGGCGCGCTCGGGGGTCGCCGTCCCGACGAGCACCGCGGTGAGGGCGAGGACGGCGGCGGCGAGGAGCAGCTCCAGCGACGCGCTGCGGCGGAATCGGCGCGGCGACTCCTCGTCGCCGAGCGTCGGCGTGAGGCGGCGCCAGTTGTACGCGCCGAGGAGGACGACGCAGGCGACGGTGCCGAGCTTGAGGACGAGGGTCCGGCCGTAGGGGCTGGTCCAGAGGTCCGCGAGCGTCGTCAGGCGCAGCGACGCCGAGATGACGCCGGTGGCGGCGACGAGCACCGCCGCGGTGAGGGCGAGCGGATGGAACGCGTGCACGAGCGCGGCGATCAGGGGACCGCGCTCGCCGCGCTCGCGTCGCAGGACGGTGGGGATGCCGACGAGCACGATCAGCAGCAGCGTGCCGAGCCACACGCAGGCGCCGAGGACGTGCAGGGTGTCGGTGACGACGGCGAGCACCGGGTGTTGCGGATCCGCGACGGCGTGGCCGGTGAGCGCCGGCGAGAGCGCCAGCGCGACGCCGCCGGCGCCGGCGAGCCGCCAGCCGGTGACGGCCCGCCGGCCGGCGATGATCAGGGCGACGAGGAGGATGAGGGCGCCGGCGGCGCCGACGAGCCAGCCGTTGCCCCACGTCGTCGCGACGAGCAGCGTCTGCACCGCGCCCCCGTCGGAGGCGGCGCGGGCGCCGTTCACGAACGCGGACTCCATGTACAGCCGCGACAGCATCGCGATGAAGACGAGGACGAGCGCCGCCTGGGCGATGCGGCGCGCCGACTCCTCCGCGTTTGGCATGTCATGGCCGACGTCGCGCAGGGCCCGCAGGACGACGAGGACGAAGACCACCGCGCCGACGACGGTGAGTAGCGCGATGTCGGCGACCCACGCGGTGACCGCCTCCTGCCCGGGCGAGGGGGTGGTCTCGGCGGTGTCGACGCGGAGGAACTCGTTGCCGCGCTCCCCCGCGGCCCGATCCCTGCGGCTGGCCGATTCCGGGGGGGCGGCTGGCGCCGCCGTCGCCGGCGCAGTATTAACGGTGAAGCCGAAGCGGCCGCTGGTGACGTGGCCGTCGGCGGCGCCGGTCTGCCAAACGACGACGTAGGCGCCCGCCGCCAGCGGATGCGGCACCGGGGCCGTGATGCCACGGTCGCCGAGCGCCGTCGCGGCCCCGAGCGGGACCTCCGTGCCGCCCGGCCCGAGAAGGCGCAGGCGCGTGAAGGCGAGCTGCGGCCGTTCGGAGAACCAGAGCGTGATCGCGCCCGGGGAGCGGACCAGCCGCTCGCCCGTGGATGGCGTGCTCCGGACCAGCCGTGCATGGGCGAGGAGGACCGCCGGGACCGCGAGGAGGAGGAGCGACCAGAGCAGCGCACGCCGGCGCCGGAATGGCGTCGTCAAGTCGGAGGGCACGATGAGAGGGATCAGCGAGACGGACGTGGAGCGCGCGGCGTCGACGAGCGAGCAGCCGCGCAAAGATGCGCAGGACGACCACCGGCGCGCAATCGAGCCGCCGTCGCGGGACGTCGCGCTCGCTCGCGCGATCGCGGCGGAGATCTTCGGACCGCCGGAGGAGCGCGACTTCGCGCTGCGGTACTGGGACGGCTCGCGCGACGACCCGCGGTCCGGCGCGCCGCGCTTCACGATCGTGCTCAACGGCCCCGCGTCGCTGCGCCGCATGCTCCTCCCGCCGTCGGAGCTGCGCATCGCCGAGGCGTACGTCTACGGCGACGTGGACGTCACGGGCGACCTGGAGGCGGCGGCGACGGTCGGCGATCGCGTGCGGGCGCGGCTGTCGCCCGCGCGCGTGGCGAAGCTCGCCGGGATGCTGCTCTCGCTCCCCAACGCGCCGGCGCCGGGCGCCGCCGCGCACGACGGCGCCGCGCGCGCCCTCGGCCGCGCGCGGTTCACGCGCCGCCACTCCCGCGCCCGCGACCAGGCGGCGATCCGGTCGCACTACGACGTCGGCAACGACTTCTACTCGCTCTTCCTCGACGAGCGGCTCGTCTACTCGTGCGGCTACTTCCCGACGGGCAGCGAGGACATCCACGGCGCACAGCGCGCGAAGCTCGACCACCTGTGCCGCAAGCTGCGGCTCGCGCCGGGCGAGACGATGCTCGACGTCGGCTGCGGCTGGGGCGCGCTCGTGCGGCACGCGGCCCGCGAGTACGGCGCGCGCGCCCACGGCATCACGCTCAGCCAGCAGCAGGCGGCGCTCGCGCGGGAGCGCATCGCCGCCGAGGGGCTCGACGGCCGCTGCACGATCGAGATCCGCGACTACCGCGACCTGCCGAACGACGCGCGCTTCGACAAGGTCGTCAGCGTCGGCATGTTCGAGCACGTCGGGCGCGAGCAGCAGCGCCGCTACTTCGCCCGCATGTTCGCGCTCACCCGGCCGGGCGGGCTGTTCCTCAACCACGGCATCGTCGAGCGGGGGCGGCGCGGGCGCACGCTCGGCGCCCAGCTCCGGGCGCTGCTCTGGCGCGAGGGGGCGTTCATCGACCGCTACGTCTTCCCCGACGGGGAGCTGGTGACGCTCGAGGAGGTGATCGCCGCCGGCGAGGGGGCGGGGTTCGAGACGCGCGACGTGGAGTCGCTGCGCGAACACTACGCGCAGACGCTGCGGCACTGGGTGCGGCGGCTCGAGGCCGCGCAGGCCATGGCGACGGCGCTGGTCGGCGCGGAGAGCTACCGCGTCTGGCGGCTGTACATGTCGGCGTCGGCGCACGCCTTCGCCAGCGGCCGGATCAACCTCGCCCAGGTGCTGTTCGCGCGCCCGGACGAGCGCGGGCACGTCGCGCTGCCGCGCACGCGCGCCGACCTGTATCCCCCCGCCTGACGTGTAGATTGGGGGGACTCCTTCCCCGCCGGAGACGCTCCCCGCGATGCCCTCCCGTCCGACCCGGCCGGCGGCGCCCGAGATCCCGCTCGCGCGCCGCCGCGCCTTCGGCACGAAGCTGCGCCGCTGGTTCCGCGCGAGCGCGCGCGACCTGCCCTGGCGCCGCACGCGCGACCCGTACCGCATCCTCGTCTCGGAGCTGATGCTGCAGCAGACGCAGGTCGCGCGCGTCGTCGAGTACTACGAGCGCTTCCTGACGCGCTTTCCGAGCCTCGCCGACGTGGCGCGCGCGCGGCCGGCGCGCGTGCGCGAGGCGTGGGACGGCCTCGGCTACTACGCGCGCGCGCGCAACCTGCACGCGCTGGCGCGGCACGTCACCGACCGCGGGCGCGCGCCGGAGAAGACGCTGCCCTCGGACCCGGACGCGCTGCGCGCGCTCCCCGGCATCGGCGCCTACACGGCCGGCGCGGTGGCGTCGTTCGCCTACGAGAAGCGGGCGCCGCTCGTGGACACGAACGTCGCCCGCGTGCTCGCCCGCGCCTTCGCCCCGCACGTGGACGTGAAGTCGACGCGCGGGCAGAAGGTGCTGTGGGGCATCGCGCGCGACCTCCTGCCGCGGACGGGAGGCGCGACCTGGGTGCACAACCAGGCGCTGATGGAGCTCGGCGCGCTGGTGTGCACGGCGCGGGTGGCGCACTGTGCGCGGTGTCCGGTGTCCGGCGAGTGCGCCACGGGCCGCGGGAGGCGGGAGGCGCGAGGCGGGAGGCGCGAGGCGGGAGGCGGGAGGCGGAACGACGTGATTGGTTCTTAGTGGTTGGTAATTGGCGAGCCGCTCGGGATGCACCTGGTGGCATCCCGAGCGGCTCGCCAACGACCAACGACCAACGACGAACTACGTCGTTGCGCGTCCCGCGTCCCTACTTCCTGATCGAATCCTTCGTCGCCTTCGGGAACCTGTTCGTCAGGCGGCTCTGGAAATCGCGCTCGCCGTAGCCGATGTAGATCTGCCGTGGGCGCGCGATCTTCTGCTCCTTGTCGTTGAGCATCTCCTCCCACTGCGCGAGCCACCCCG
>CAMLIT010000095.1 GCA_946480295.1 uncultured Gemmatimonadota bacterium | reverse complement strand
AGCTCGCGCCGTGGCGGCAGATGCTCGCGCTCGGGCTGACCTCGACGCCGGAGAACCCGGAGCCGACGCGCTCGGACTCGCACGCGTGGGCGGCGCACCCGAACTACGGCCTCCTCGCGACGGTGCTCGGCGTGCGCCCGGCCACCGCCGGCTTCCGGACGGTGCGCATCGCGCCGGCGCTCGGTCCGCTCCGCTGGGCCGAGGGCCGGGTGCCGCACCCCGCCGGCGACATCGACGTGCGGGTGGAGCGCGTGGGGACGCACGGGCTGCGGGCCGTCGTCACCCTGCCGGCGTCGGTGAGCGGGGAGCTCGTGTGGGAAGGGAAGAGCGTGCCGCTGCACGGGGGGCGGCAGGAGGTGAAGTTCTGAGGGACGAGGGACGCGGGACGCGTTCGCGCTCCTCGCACTGCGCCGCTGCCCACTCGTTCCGGCCGACTGCAAAGACACGACGCGAATCGCGCGAATGGTGCGGATGGGCGAGAATGGGGCGGCGGTGGGGAGGCCGGGACCCGGACCGGCCGTTGGTGCGCGGCGTTGTCGCGGCGCACGAAGCGATCCGCGCCGATTCGCGGCATTCGTGATCATCCGCGTCTCCCCGGCCGTGATGCCCGACGGCTCGCGATCCCTGCGCACGGCGCGCGAAAGCCAGCCCGGACGCGCCGCGCCTCCCTCGTCCCTCGTCCCCGCGCAACCTCCCGCCACGCCCCGCATCCCTCCGGTTTCCCCGCGCCTCCCCGGTCGTCCTACGATTGTCAGCCACGCGGGTATGCGGCGGCTGGTCCGTGCGACGCAGGACGGATTCGACATCACTTCCGGGAGTTCATGCCCATGCACTGGCAGGTAGCGCGCAGGGAGCGAGTGCGGACTACGCTGGTCAGGCGTCTTCGGCGGGGAGCGATCGCGATCGCGGTGCTCACGCCCGTTGTCGTCACGGCCCAGCAGCCGACCACGCAGCCGGCCCAACCGGCCGCCGCGCGACCGACGACGTACACCGTCAAGCGCGGCGACAATCTGTGGGATCTCGCCAAGCGGTTCCTGAACGATCCCTACCTCTGGCCGCGCATCTACCGGCTGAACACGTCGCTCATCCGCGACCCGCACTGGATCTATCCCGGTGAGATCCTGACGCTGCCCGCGCCGCAAGCGGCTGCCCCCGCGGTGGCCGAAGCGCCGGCGGCGACGAAGATTACGACGCCCGCCGATACGGCCGCGCCGCCCGCCGCCGCGGTCGCGCAGGAGTCGCCGGTCGACCCGAACGCGCCGACCATCTTCGCGCGGAAGGCCCAGCGCCGCGACCAGGTGCCGCGGTTCTCGCAGGAGCCGCTCGTCCAGCCCCCGCCGGTCGTGCGACTCGGCGAGTTCCTCGCCGCCCCGTACGTCGAACGCAGTGGGCGCCATCGCGGCGTCGGCCGGATCATCGGCAGCGCGGAGATCGAGGGGATCGCCTCGGCGGCGGAGCCGTCGCGGTATCCCCCGTACGCGAAGATCTTCATCACGCCCCCCGCGGGCGCACCAGTGGCCGTGGGCGATCGCTACGTCGCCATCGCCACCGGCCCGAAGCTCGAGGGGCTGGGTCAGGTGATCATCCCCGCCGGCATCGTCCGCGTCACGCAGGCGCCGCGACCCGGCCAGGCGGCGGTCGCCGAAGTGGAGCGGCTGTTCAACGAGGTGCAGCCGGGGCAGCAGCTCGTTCCGTACGACTCGTCGGTCACGGAGCTGACCGGGACGCCCTCGCCGGTCACCAACGGCCGCACGGCCAAGGTGCAGTGGATCTACAACCAGCCGGTGCTGCCGTCGATCCAGAGCTATCTCGTCGTGAATCTCTCCACTCGCGACGGCGTGAAGATCGGCGATCGTTTCGAGCTCTACCGTCCGGTGCAGAAGTCGCACGAGCCGGGTGAGCCGGCGCTGCCGGAGATCCCGATCGCGCGCGCGAGTGTGGTGCGCGTCACACCATTCGCGACGACGGTCGTGCTCACGGGCGAGGAGCAGCCGAAGATCGAGCCGGGAACGCACGTGCGCGTGGCGGCGCAGATGCCGTAAGTGCAGTCCCGCGATTAGATTGGGGGCGATCGCCATGATTGCGCTCGCCCACCTTCTCGCCATCTGCTGCTATCTCGGCGCCGCGGCCTTCGCCGCGGCGCCCTTCGCCCGGCCCGTCGAGGCGCCCGTTCGCGGGGTCGCCGCCGTGCTGGGTGCCGGCGTCGCCGTGCACGCCCTCGGCCTCGTGGCGTTCGCCAGCAGCATCGGCGCGCTGCCGATGACCGGGCTCGGGCCCTCGCTGTCGTTCGCGGGGTTCGTGCTCGCGCTCACGCTCCTCGTGGTCGAGCTGCTCGCGCGCGAGGCGAGCCTGACGCTGATCGCCGCGCCGCTGGCGGCACTGCCGACCGCGTTCGCCGCCGCCGTCGGCCTCCAGCCGGGCGCCGAGCCGCCGGGCACGCGCGGCCTCTGGCTGTTCGCGCACGTCACGTTGAGCTTCATCGGGATCGCGGCGTTCGCCACGGCCGCCGCCGCCGGCACGATGTATCTCATCGAGCGCCGTGAGCTCAGGCAGCGCCGCTTCGGCGCGATCTTCCGCTTCTTCCCGCCGCTCGCCACGCTCGACCGCGTGAATCACGTCTCGGCGATCGCGGGGTGGCTCGTGCTGACGCTCGGCATCGTGCTCGCCGTGACGTACTCGATCGCCTATCGGCAGATGAACGTGCCGCAGATCGTGTGGGGCACGGGGGCGTGGCTCGCCGTCAGCAGCATCGCCATCGGCCGTGTCCTCGGCGGCTGGCAGGCGCGCCGCGCGGCGGTGTACTCGACCCTCGGCTTCGCCGCGGTGCTCGTGCTCTATCTCGCCTTCCGCATCGCCGCGCCGGGGATCGGCGTCGGGGCAGGGAAGTTCCTGTGAGCGCGCGACCCGCGAGGGGCACGAGCGCGGGGCGGGGGAGGTCGGCGCGATGGGACTGATGGTCGCGGGGATCAACCACCGCGGGGCGCCGCTCGAGATCCGCGAGAAGATCGCCTACCGGCCGTCGGAGGTCGACGCCGCGATCGCCGCGCTGCGGACGGACGTGGGAGTCGACGAGGCGGTCCTGCTCTCGACCTGCAACCGCACCGAGTTCTATCTCGTGGAGGGGCAGGAGGACGCGGCGCCCGCCGTCTGGCGCGCCCTCTCCTCGCGGCTGGGTGGGGACGCGGAGCGGTACGGCTACGTGCACCGCGACCGCGCGGCGGCGGAGCATCTCTTCCGCGTCGCCGCGGGGCTCGACTCGATGATCGTCGGCGAGGCGCAGATCCAGGGGCAGGTCCGCGACGCCTGGGAGGGGTGCCGCGAGCACTCCGCGGCGATCCTCAACCGACTCTTCCAGACGTCGCACCTGGTCGCCGGCCGCGTGCGCAGCGAGACGGGGATCGGCCGCGGGGCGGCGTCCGTCAGCTCCGCGGCGGTGCAGCTCGCGAAGCAGATCTTCGGCTCGCTCGCCCGCCGGCGCGCCATGATCCTCGGCGCCGGCGAGATGGCGGAGCTCGCGCTGGAGTGCCTCGTCGGCGAGGGCGTGCGCGCGGCCATCGTCGCCAACCGCACGTACGAGCGCGCGTGCGAGCTCGCCGACCGCTACGGCGCGCGCGCGATCCACTACGAGGAGTGCTGGAGCGCCCTCGGCGAGGTGGACGTGCTCCTCTGCTCGACGGCCTCGCCGCGGCCGATCGTCACGCGCGAGCACGTGCGCGCGGGCGCCACGGCGCGGCGCGATCACCCGCTCTGCATCCTCGACATCGCGCTCCCGCGCGACGTCGAGCCCGAGGTGCGGTCGATCGACAACGTCTTCCTCTACGACCTGGACGACCTGCACGCCGTCGTCTCGGCGAACCTGGAGCGCCGGCGCTCCGAGCTGCCGGCGGCGGAGCAGATCATCGCCGGCGAGGTGGAGCGCTACTGGAGCTGGCTCGCCGGCCTGGCGGCCGTGCCGGTGGTGACGCGCTTCCGCACGCACATGGACGAGGTCCGGCAGCGCGAGCTGTCCGACGCCCTGCGCCGGCTGCAGCGGCTGTCGCCGGAGGAGCAGGCGATCGTCGAGCAGTTCTCCCGGTCGTTGATGAACAAGTTCCTCCACGAGCCCACGGTGCGGCTGCGCGCCGCGGCGGCGAACGGCCGCGGCTTCGGGATCGTGGACACCGCACGCTATCTCTTCGGCCTCGACGAACCCGCCGAGGCGGAGGCCGAACGAGTCACTACCGAGAACAAAGGAGCATCGTGATGGCACGCGCACTGGTGACGGGGGGGGCAGGCTTCATCGGCTCGCACGTCGCGGACCGCCTGCTGGCCCGCGGGTACGAGGTGGAGGTGGTGGACGATCTCTCGTCGGGCAAGCGGGAGAACGTGTCGCCGAAGGCGAAGCTGCACGTGCTGGACATCCGCACCGACGAGGCGGCGGCGCTCGTGCGCGACGGCCGGTTCGACGTCGTCGCGCACCTCGCCGCGCAGATCGACGTGCGCAAGAGCGTCGCGAACCCGCTGCACGACACGAGCGTAAACATCCTCGGCACGGTGAACCTGCTCGAGGCGGTGCGCGCGCTGCCCGCGGCCCATCGGCCGCGCTTCGTCTTCAGCTCCACCGGCGGCGCGCTCTACGGCGACTTCACGCCCCCGCCGTCGCCCGAGGACTCGGTGAAGGAGCCCGAGTCGCCATACGCGATCTCCAAGCTCTCCGTCGAATACCACCTCGCGTACTACGCGCGCGTGCACAAGCTCGATACCGTCGCGATGCGCTTCGGCAACGTCTACGGCCCGCGGCAGGACCCCCACGGTGAGGCGGGGGTAGTAGCGATCTTCTGCGGCCGCATCCTCGACGGCCAGCCGCTCACGGTGTTCGGCGATGGCGAGCAGACGCGCGACTACGTGTACGTGGAGGACGTGGCCGACGCGATGATCCTCGGCGCGACGTCGTCGAAGATCCCCGCGCCGGGGCGGCTCGACGCGCGCGCGTTCAACGTCGGCACCGGCGTCGGCACCTCGGTGCTGCGGCTCGCCGACATCCTCCGCCAGACCGCCGGCGCCAATGCGCCGATCCAGTTCGCTCCCGCCCGTCCGGGCGAGCTCCAGCACTCGGTGCTCGACATCCGCAAGCCGAAGGAGATCCTCGGCTGGCAGCCCCGTGTCACGATCGAGGACGGGCTCGCCCGCACCTACGCCTGGTTCGCCGCGCAGCACGCCGGCGCTCGCAAGTCCCTCTCTCCCGCGTGATGATGCTCCTGCCGCTGTTCCAGATCCGTGGTGCCATCCCCGGCTCCCCCGTCGAGCTGATCGCCAACGCGTCCACGTCGACCAAGGTCGTCCTGGCCATCCTCGTCGCGCTCTCGCTCCTGAGCTGGGCGATCATGTTCGCCGTCTGGCGCGCGCTGGCGAAGGCCGAGGGCGCCGCGCGGCGCTTCAGGTACGACTTCGAGCGCACGACACGGCTCGACGATGCCGCGGCGCTCGTTCGCCGCGCCCCGCCCAACGCCCTCACGCGGCTCTTCAGCGAGGCGATGCACTTCGTCTCGGAGACGCGCGGCGTCAACCAGCGGATGCGCGAGGAGCTCGACTACCGCGCGACGCCTTCCGGGGCCGCGGTGTCGAACGCGCCGGCTTCGGCGACGCTCACCGGCTCGCAGATCGAGACGCTGCACCTGCTGCTCGACGGCGAATCCATGGCGGAGCGCGACCGGCTGGGGCGCTTCCTCCCCTGGCTGGCCACGATCGCTTCGGCGAGCCCGCTCATCGGGCTGTTCGGCACCGTGCTCGGGGTCATCGAGGCGTTCATCGGCATCGCGACCAAGGGCTCCGGCAACCTGTCGGCGGTCGCGCCGGGCGTGGCGGAAGCGCTCATCGCCACGGCGGCGGCGCTCGCCGTCGCGATCCCCGCGACCTTCGGCTACAACCTGTTCGCCAACCGGCTGAACCGCTTCGACGGCGTCATGGAGAGCTTCGGGACGTCGATCATCGCGCTCCTCGTGCGTGAAGGGCAGATCTGATGCGCAGCCGGGGCCGCGGCCGCGGGCGTGACGCGTTCGAGCTGAACGCGGAGATCAACGTCGTCAACCTGATCGACGTGATGCTCCTCCTGCTCGTGATCTTCATGATCACGGCGCCGATGATGCAGGGCGGGGTCGACATCTCGCTGCCGAAGGCGGAGGCGAAGCCGCTCGAGTCGAAGGGCGGGCTCGTGGTGTCGATCGACCGTGCGGGGCAGATCAGCGTGGACGACACGAAGATGAGCTACCCCGAGTTCCACGCCGCCTTCAAGGCGCTTGCCGCGCAGCGCGCGAGCCAGGGGGTGTACCTGCGCGCGGACCAGGGGGTGGACTACGGGCTCGTCGTGCAGGTGCTCGCGGTGATGCGCGGCGCCGGTGTGGGTGACGTGGGCCTCGTCGCGGAGCCCGAGCAGATTCCGTGAGCATGGCGGCCGAGCCTCGCGACGTCTCGCTGCGCCTGCCGATCACGGCGTCCGTGCTCCTGCACGTGGCTTTCGTCGCGGCGTTCTTCGTGCTGCGCCCCGCCGCGCCGCCGCCGATGCCGCCGGTCTATCGCGTGCGGATGATCGCGGCGCCGCCCGGCCCGCGCGCGATCGGCGTCGTGCAGCCCACGCCCCCCGCGCCCGCGCCGAAGCCCGAGACGCCGACGACCCCCGTGCGCCCGAAGAACGTGACGGAGGCGATGCCCGCGCCTCCGAAGAAGAAGACGCCGGCGAAGGCGACGCCGAAGCAGGCCACGCCCGTGCCCGTGCCGGAGAAGAAGCAGCCGAAGACGACCACGCCCCCGCAGACGGCGGGGGGCGGCGAGACGGGGGGACACGGCGCCGACGTCGCGAACGTCAACACCGGCGGGATCGACTTCCCGTACCCCGGGTATCTCGAGAACATCGTCCGACAGATCGCCCTGCGCTTCCACCCCTCCTCGCGCGGCGCGCTGCGCGCGGAGGTTACCTTTCTCATCAGACGCGACGGCACGGTGCCGGACAACAGCATCCGCCTGACGGTCCGCTCCGGGGTGTACGGCTTCGACCTCGAGGCGCAGGGGGCCGTCGAAGCGGCGGCGCAGGCGCATGCCTTCGGCCCCCTCCCCAGCCAGTTCCCGGACGACGTGCTCCCGGTCACGTTCCGTTTCGATCCCCGATTCATCCGCTGATGTCCCGATTCCAGAACGCGGCGCTCGCCGCCGCGCTGCTCGCCCTCGGCGGCGCCGTGCTCGCCACGCCCGCCGCCGCCCAGGATACCACGGCCCGGCGCGGCGTCACGATCGGCCTGACGTACACGCCGGGGACGAAGACCGGCATCGCCGTGCTCCCGGTCGCCGGCACGCACGGCGACTCCGTGGCGGCCATCATCCAGCGCGATCTCGACTACAGCGACCGCTTCTCCGTCATCCAGCTCGACGCCGCGGCCGACGGGGGGACCTTCCGCGCCGCGGCGGGGGGCCGGCTGAACTACGCGCTCTTCACGAAGCTCGGGGCGCAGGGGATCGTCCAGATCACGCCCACCGCCGCCGGCCTGCACGTCGCGCTGCACGACGCCGGGCGCGGGACCGTCGTGGACGTCGGCGACTTCCCGCTCTCCGCCGCGCCCCTCGGGCGCGACTGGCGGCTCGCGGTCCACGAGATCGCCGACCAGATCGAGCAGTGGGTCACCGGCCAGCGCGGCATCTCGGCCACGCGCATCGCCTACGCGCGCGGGAGCGCGATCCACATCGTCGACAGCGACGGCGCGGACGACATCGCGATCCCCACGGCGCCGAACGCGATGTCGCCGGCGTGGAACACCAGCGGCACGATGCTCACCTACGCCACCTACGGCGTGCAGTCGCGCATCTACGTCTACGACCTGCGCACGGGACGGACGCGCACGATCAACGCGACGCCGGGCTTCGCGAACCTGACCCCGGTGTTCACCCCCGACGGGAGCGCGATCGTCTACTCGCACGCCAGCGAGAACGGGTCGGATTTCTACCGCGTGGAGCTGGCGAGTGGGGCGGCGCGACGGGTCTCCGCCGGGCACGGCACCGACAACGCGTCGCCATCGTTCAGCCCGGACGGCCTGCGGCTCGCCTTCACCTCCGGCCGGTCGGGGCACCCGGAGATTTATATTATGGACGCCGACGGGACCAACGCGGAGCTGCTGACGTCCTTCGACTTCGGTGACCAGAACTACCGGTCGGACCCGGACTGGTCGCCGGACGGCCGGCTGGTGGCGTTCCAGTCGCGTTTCGGCGGGGCCTTCCAGATCATGACCATCAGGTTGCAGGACCGGAGCACGAAGGTGCTGACCAGCGAGGGCGAGAACGAGCAGCCGGCGTGGGCGCCCGACTCGCGGCACCTGGTGTTCACCTCCACGCGGAGCGGCTCGCGGCAGCTCTGGATCATGGACGCCGAGTCGGGGCGCATGCGACAGCTCACGCACGCGGCGGGGTCGCGGCTCGCTTCGTGGTCGGCGCGGCTGGGAGGCGGCACGGGAGGCAGCTCGCAGTTGCCGTAACCGGCGGTGATCGTCGCCGCCGTGGCAGGATCCATCCGAGCAGGACTCTAACCTCCAGGAGACTAGAAATGGCTCGAGTACAGCGTATGGCGGTAGTGACCCTGGCGATCATGTCCGTGGTCGCGATCGACGCGTGCCACAAGAAGCAGCCCGAGGTTGCCCCGACGCCGGCGCCCGCGCCGAACCAGGACAGCATCGAGGCGGCCCGTCGGCGTGCGGATTCGATCGCGGCGGCGGAGGCGGCCGCGGCCCGGCAGCGGGCGGTGCAGGACAGCATCGCCAACGCGAATGCGGCGGCGGCGGCGGCGACGGAGGCCCTTCGCACGACGCTGACGACGGTGATCCACTTCGACTACGACAAGTCGGACCTGCGGGACGATGCGCGCTCGGCGCTCGACGCCAAGGTGCCGGTGCTCCAGGCGAACCCGTCGGTCACGCTCCGCATCACGGGCAACACCGACGAGCGTGGCTCGACCGAGTACAACCTCGCGCTCGGCCAGCGCCGCGCCGCCGAGGCGAAGCGCTACCTCGTGGCGCACGGGATCGCCGACAGCCGCATCGAGACCGTGAGCAATGGCGAGGAGAAGCCGCTGTGCACGGACCACGACGAGAGCTGCTGGTCGCAGAACCGGCGCGACGAGTTCGAGATCACGGCCGGCGGCGACCGCCTCGTGCGGTCGACGACGCCGTGACCCGGCAGTTTCGCCGCTGGACGTTCCTCACCCCCGCCGTGCTGCTCGCGGCGGGGGGTTGTCTGGCGTCGAAGGGTGACATCCGGCTGCTGCAGGACCAGCTCGTGTCCATGCAGACGACCCAGGCGCGGGCGGACAGCCTTCGCCGCATGCAGACGGACTCGGTGCTGGCGCTGGTGGAGCGCGCCAACGACTCGGTGCACACCCTGAGCAGCCGGTTCCTCAACTTCCAGGCGAAGACGAGCAGCGACTTGTACGACATGGGGCGCCAGCTCATCACGATCCAGGAGCTCACCGGCCAGAACCAGCGCCGGGTGCAGGAGCTCCGGGCGTCGCTGGAGGCGAGCCGGGAAGCCGCGCCGACCCAGCCGCCGGCGCCGGGCGACACGACCCAGCCGGCGGCCGCCGGGCCTGGACCGGCCCAGCTCTACCAGATCGCCTACGACCAGCTGAGTCGGGGAGCCTACGGCTCGGCACGTCAGGCATTCCAGGACTTGCTGACCCGGTATCCCTCTTATGAGGACGCGCCGGCCGCACAGTACTACATTGGCTACGCGTACGACCTGGAGAAGAACCGGGCAGCGGCGGATTCGGTGTACCAGCTCGTCGTGAGCAAGTACCCCAAGAGTCCGAACGCGCCGACGGCGTTGTACAAGTATGCGCAGTCGCAGCTCGCGCAGGGGCACAGGGCGCAGGCGCGGTCGGCACTCGAGCGGATCGTCCGGGACTACCCGAACAGCGACGAGAGCAGCTTCGCGCGCGACCAGCTGAAAACCATCAAGTGAGTCGCGGGTAACAGGCAGGATGCCGATTCCGAAGGCGGGCAACAACGGTGAGATGCCGTTCCTCGACCACCTCGAGGAGCTGCGCTGGCGCATCATCTACTCGCTGGGCGCACTGATGGTCGGCGTGGGACTCGGCTTCTGGGTGGTGCTGCGCTTCGACCTGATCAGCATCCTGGAGCGGCCGATCAAGCCGTACCTGCCGGCGGGTGGGCTGGTCTACACGCACCCGGGGGACTCGTTCTCCATCCTGATGCAGACGGCGATCTCGGTAGGCATCGCCGTGGCCCTGCCGGTGATCCTCTACCAGATCTGGGCGTTCCTCTCGCCGGCGCTGCACCGGCACGAGAAGCGGCTGGTCGTCCCGGTGCTCGGAGTCGGCGCGTTCCTGTTCCTGTCGGGCGTGGCGATGTGCTGGTTCCTCGTGCTGCCGCCGACGCTCGAGTTCTTCTACGGCCTCGGCATGCACGAGGCGTTGACGCCGCTGATCTCCGTCGAGGAGTACTTCAGCTTCATCACGACGATGTGCCTGGCGTTCGGCGCGGCGTTCGAGGTGCCGATCGTGCTCGTCGGGATGATCGCGGTCGGCATCATGACGCCGCAGCGGCTGGCGAGCTTCCGGCGCTATGCGATCGTGATCTGCTGGGCGGGCGCGGCGATCATCACGCCGGGCGACCTGTTCACGACGACGCTGGCGCTGGCGATCCCGCTGTACTTCCTGTACGAGCTGAGCGTGGTCGCCGGCTACATCATCTTCCGGCGCCAGCAGCGCCGTCGCGCGGCGGAAGCGGAGGAGGAGCAGCGGCTCCAGGAGGAGGAGCGGCGCGACGAGGAGGGCCGGCGCGAGGTGAGGACGCTGGCGTGATGCGCCGCCTGGCGGGTCTGCTGCTCCTGCTCGCCCTGCCCGCCCTGGCGAGCGCCCAGCGGCCGCGCCAGACCATCATGCGCCCGCCCTCCGGGCAGCGCGCGCCGACCGACACCGGCCGCCGCGCGCCGGGCGATACCACGAAGAAGGACTCGACGCTCTACCAGTGGGCGGAGCCCGACTCCGTGATGCAGGCCCTCATGGCGCGCCAGGGCTACACCGTCACGCGCTACGAGGGGCGGCGGGTCACCTTCGACGCCCTCCAGCGGGCCACCCAGATCGTCGCGCGCAAGGACAAGGCGGCGGCGGTCAAGCGCGGGGACCAGCTCATCGTCTCCGACTCCACGATCGCCTACAGCGAGAAGACGAAGATCGTCAACGTCCAGGCGAAGAAGGTGGGGGGGAGGATCGTCCTCAGCGACTCGTCGAGCGGGCAGGCGGACATCGTCGGCCACGGCTATCTGACCTACAACCTCGCGCGGCGGACGGCGCGCATCACGAACCCCGTCTTCTCCGTCGACCAGGGGCAGCGCTGGTACGTGCAGGCCGACGTCGGGCAGTACGTCGGCGACTCGACGAACGCGAAGAACATGACGTTCTACGGGCGCGGCGGCACGCTCACGAGCTGCGACGACTCGATCCCCGACTACCACTTCGCCTACGGCGAGGTGAAGCGCTCGGGGAACAACACCATGGTCGCGCGCCCCGCGGTGCTCTACATCCGCGACGTGCCGGTGATGTGGCTGCCCTTCCTCTTCCAGGACACGCGGAGCGGCCGCCACAGCGGCATCCTCGTGCCGCAGTTCGGGTTGTCCGACATCGTGCGCAACAGCCCGAGCTACCGGCGCATGGTGCAGAACTTCGGCTACTACTTCGCGCTCAACGACTACATGGACGCGAGCATCGCCCTCGACTGGCGCAGCTCGGCGGGCGCGACGCCCTCCGATCCCGGGTGGATCGAGTACAAGGGCGAGTGGAACTACAACTGGCTGGACCGCTTCCTCAGCGGCAACCTGGCCGCGAACTACACCACCCAGAGCGACGGCCGCAGCAACCTCGCCCTCACGTGGGCGCACCGCCAGCAGTTCTCCCGCACCAGCCAGCTCCAGACGAACATCAACTACGTCACGAGCACGGCGCTCCAGCGGCAGAACGCCTTCAACCCCTACGCGGTGCTCGCGACGATCTCGTCGCAGGTCAACTACCAGCAGAAGCTCGGCCCGGCGTCGCTCAGCCTCGGCGGCACGCGCAAGCAGTACCCCGGTCGCGACCAGATCGACCAGACGCTCCCCACGCTCTCGCTGACGACGAGCCCGATCAGCCTCGGCGACTGGCTGGTGTGGACGCCGAACCTGTCCTTCACCGACAACCGGTCGCTGCACATCGACCAGCCGGGCCTCTTCGGCCAGCGCTACTTCATGGGGCCGAACGGGCGCCTCGACAGCGCCGCCGTCCAGAAGAGCTCCCGCACGTCGACGACGACCTTCGACACGCCGATCCGCATCTTCGGCTACGACCTGCGCAACTCGTTCTCCATCAACGACCAGGTCAACGACTTCCCCGAGCAGGACCCGATCTACGACGGCAAGGGGAACGTGGTCGGCCAGCGCGTCTTCGCGAGCACGTACCGCACGAACGTGGACTGGACGCCGAACTTCCAGCTCCCGCCGCTGCTCCACAGCCTGTTCAACGTCACGCCGAGCGTCAGCCTCTCGAACGTGGATCCGGGGCCGTTCTGGGTGCGCAGCAACTTCTCCAACGGCCAGTTCGTGCACCAGTCCAAGCGCCTGTCGTTCGGGCTCTCGGCGTCGCCGACGGTCTTCGGCTTCTTCCCCGGCTTCGGTCCGTTCTCGCTCATCCGCCACTCGCTGAACCCGACCTTCAGCTGGAGCTACGCGCCGCGCGCGGGCGTGGACACGACGTACCTCAAGGCGACGAACCAGAACATCGCCCACTATCTCGGCTCGCTCGGCCAGAACATGCTGAGCTTCGGGCTGTCGCAGAACTTCGAGGCGAAGGTGCGCAGCCGCGTGCAGGGCGACACGGCGAAGACGGAGGCGACGCCGGAGAAGATCAAGCTCCTGTCGATGAACTTCTCGCAGCTCGGCTACGACTTCCAGCGCGCCAGCGCCGAGCACAGCGCGAAGAAGGGCTTCTACATCCCGACGAACGAGAACTTCAGCACCACGCTGAGCTCGGACCTGCTCCCGGGCTTCTCGATGAACATCGACTACTCCCTCTTCCAGGGGAGCACGAACAGCGACACCGCGAAGTTCAGCCCGTACCGCACCCGCGTCGCCGCCACCATCACGATGGGGCAGGGGAACAACCCGTTCGCGGTGCTCGCCCGCCTGTTCGGGCGCGCGGTGCCGGAGAACCGCGCGCCCTCGCCGACGACGCAGGCGCCGAACCCGCCGGACGAGACGACGCGCCAGTTCGCCAACCAGCCGGTGGCCGGCGTGCAGTCGCAGCGCACGCAGTTCATCGTCCCGCCGAGCCGCGGGTGGAACGTGTCGCTGTCGTTCAGCTCCGCGCGGCCGCGGCCCCCCGTCGGGAGCAACGTGATCCAGTTCGACCCGAAGTACCGCTGCGCGCAGTACCAGTCGTTCAATCCGCTCGTCTACCAGTCGTGCCTCCAGCAGGCGCTGACGACGCCGGTCACCGAGGCGCCGACGCAGTCGCTCTTCTCCAGCGGCCCGGCGTACGCGATCCCGGCCACCACCTCGCTGCAGAGCAACGCGCAGTTCAACATCACCGAGAAGTGGTCGGCGAGCTGGAACACGACCTACGACTTCGAGCGGCACCAGTTCGCCAGCCACATGGTCACGCTCCAGCGCGACCTGCACGACTGGCGGGCGATCTTCGGCTTCACGCAGTCGCCGAACGGGAACTTCGCCTTCACCTTCAACATCGCGCTGAAGGCGGAGCCGGACCTCAAGTTCAACTACAACAAGGCGACGTACCGCGGCGGCGGGTACTACAACCCGTAGCCGCGCGCCATCGGCGGCGCGCGCACGCGACGCATGGGGGCGGGATCGTATGCGACGATCCCGCCCCTTGAATTGCCCTCCGGCGCGGCCGACATTCCGCGCATGACGACGCCCGTGGTGGTGGATGGGAACTCGCTGACCATCGAGCAGGTGCACGCGGTGGCGGTGCGTCGGGCGCGGGTGGAGCTGTCGCCGCTCGCGGTGCAGCGGGCGCGCGCGACGCGGATGGTGGTGGACCGGATCGTCGCCGAGGACGCGGTCGCGTACGGCATCACCACCGGGTTCGGCAAGCTGTCGGAGGTGTCGATCCCCCCCGATCGTCTCGCCGAGCTGCAGGTCAATCTCGTGCGCAGCCACGCGGCGGGGGTGGGCGCGCTGCTCCCCGAGGAGGACGTGCGCGCGATGATGCTGCTGCGCGCCAACGTCGTCGCGAAGGGCTACTCGGGCGCGCGCCCCGAGCTGGCGGCGCTGCTGGTCGGCATGCTCAACGCGGGCCTCCATCCACCGATCCCGGAGCAGGGGAGCGTCGGCGCGAGCGGGGATCTCGCGCCGCTGGCAACGCTCGCCCTCGCGATGATCGGCGAGGGGACGCTCTTCCGCGGCGCCGCGCAGGGTCCGGCGCGCGAGCTGCTCGCCGAGGCGGGGCTCGCGCCGCTGGTGCTCGGTCCGAAGGAAGGGCTGACGCTGATCAACGGCACCCAGGCGCACACCGGGATCGCGGCGCTGGCGCTCGTCGAGGCGCACCGGCTCTGGCGCGTGGCGCACGTGGCGGGTGCGATGTCCGTCGAGGCGCTGCTCGGCACGCCGGTGGCGTTCGACGCGCGGATCCAGGACGCGCGCGGGCAGCTCGGCCAGGCGGCGTCGGCGGCGCTGCTGCGCGCCCTACTCGCCGACAGCGAGATCCGCGAGTCGCACCGCCACGGCGATCCGCGCGTGCAGGATGCGTATTCCCTCCGCTGCATGCCCCAGGTCCACGGCCCCGTGCTCGACGCGATCGACTTCGCCGCGGGGATGGTCGGGCGCGAGCTCAACGCCGCGACGGACAATCCGCTCGTCTTCGAGACGGGGGAGCTGCTGAGCGGGGGCAACTTCCACGGGCAGGCGGTGGCGCTCGCGCTCGACGTCCTGGCGATCGCGCTCACCAACCTCGCGACGATCTCCGAGCGGCGCATCGACCGCCTCGTGCATCCGGACCTCAACCAGGGGCTCCCGCCCTTCCTCACGCGCGATCCCGGGGTCAACTCCGGCTTCATGATGGCGCAGGTGACGGCGGCGGCGCTGGCGAGCGAGTGCAAGGTGCTCGCGCACCCGGCGAGCGTGGACACGATCCCGACCGACGGGAGCAAGGAAGACGTGGTCCCGATGGCGATGACGGCGGCATTGAAACTGCGACGCATCGTGCACGACGTGCGGCACGTGCTCGCGATCGAGCTGATGTGCGCGGCGCAGGGCGTGGACTATCGGGCGCCGCTCCGGCCCGGGCGCGGGGTGGCGCGCGCGCACGCCATCGTTCGGCGCCTGGTCGCGCCGCTGGCGCGCGACCGCGTGCTGTCGCCGGACATCGAGCGCCTCGCCGAGGCGATCCGGCGCGGCGACTTCACCGCTTCCGAGGAGGAGCCGACATGAGCGCTCCGACGAAGATCGTCCCCGCGGCGGCGCAGGGATCCCGCGCCGAGTCGGGGCCGCGCGTCGTGCGCGCGCCGCGCGGCTCGACGATCTCCTGCAGGGGGTGGCAGCAGGAGGCGGCGCTGCGGATGCTGATGAACAACCTCGATCCCGAGGTGGCGGAGCGGCCGCAGGACCTGGTGGTCTACGGCGGCACCGGGCGCGCCGCGCGGAACTGGGCGGCCTTCGACGCGATCGTGCGCGAGCTGCGCGCCCTCGGCGACGACGAGACGCTGCTCGTGCAGAGCGGCAAGCCGGTGGGGGTCTTCCGCACGCATCCGTGGGCGCCGCGCGTGCTCATCGCCAACGCGAACCTCGTCGGCCGCTGGGCCACCTGGGAGTACTTCCGCGAGCTCGAGCGCGCGGGGCTCATCATGTACGGCCAGATGACCGCCGGGTCGTGGATCTACATCGGGTCGCAGGGCATCCTCCAGGGGACGTTCGAGACGTTCGGCGCGGTGGCGCGCCGGCACTTCGGCGGCACGCTCGCCGGGCGCTTCGTCCTCACCGCGGGCCTCGGCGGCATGGGTGGCGCGCAGCCGCTCGCCGCGACGATGAACGGCGCGGCGCTCCTCGGCGTGGAGGTGGACGAGGCGCGCATCGACAAGCGGCTCGCCACCGGCTACTGCGACCGCAAGACGCGCGACCTGCACGAGGCCCTCGCCTGGATCCGCGAGGCCACCGCTGCCAAACGAGCGCTCTCCGTCGGCCTCGTCGGCAACGCCGCCGAGGTGCTCCCGGAGCTCGTGCGGCGCGGCGTCACGCCGGACGTGCTCACCGACCAGACGAGCGCGCACGATACGCTGAACGGGTACGTCCCCGCGGGCCTCTCGCTCGACGCGGCCGCCGAGCTGCGGCGCGCCGACCCGGCGCGGTACGTCGAGCGGGCGTCGGCGTCGATCGCCGAGCACGTGCGGGCGATGCTCGCCATGCAGCGGCGCGGCGCCGTGGCCTTCGACTACGGCAACAACATCCGCACCGTCGCGCACGACCACGGCGTGGCCGACGCGTTCGACATCCCCGGCTTCGTCCCCGAGTACATCCGGCCGCTCTTCTGCGAGGGGAAGGGGCCGTTCCGCTGGGTCGCGCTCTCCGGCGACCCGAAGG
>CAMLIT010000094.1 GCA_946480295.1 uncultured Gemmatimonadota bacterium | reverse complement strand
GGGATGATGAGGGACAGGGCCTCGACGAGGACGCTCACGGGGTCATGCGCTCCGGGTTCGGGTGGCGATCGGCTCTCCGATGCCCCTCGATCGTATGGCGGGGGTCTGACAGCGGACCGCCCCTCGCTCGGCGGTTGCGGCGGGCCCGCGCGCCCTGCACAATAGCCCCACCTCGTCCGCGTGCTCCCACCCCCACGTCCGCAGCCGATGAAGCTGACCAGGCGTGCATTCCTGTGCGCAGTCACCGCCGGCGCGGTGCTCCCCCTCGCCGCCGCCGCGATGGAATCAGGCGGCGACCCTCGTTCGGCGACGCCCTCGGAGCTCCTCGCCCTCCTCGGCGCCGATGCCGTCCGTGCGATAGGCGCCCGCTATCGGTCGCTCGTGCCTGACGAGGACGACGCCGGCGTGCTCCACGCACGCCTCGCCGCCCGCCCCGCGCCGGACGCGATCCGCGCCGACTTCGCCGCCGATCGCACCGTGATCGTCGACGGCTGGCTCCTCTCGCGCACCGAAGCCCGCCAGTGCGCGCTGTTCTCCCTGCTGTCCGCCTGACCCCGGCGCCTCCCGCCTCCCGCCTCCCGCGTGCACACCAACGCCCGCACCCTCGCCCCCGACACCCTCCTCCAGGGCGACCTCTGCATCGTCGGCGCCGGCGCGGCCGGCATCGGCATCGCGCGCGAATGGGTGGACGACCGCCGCACCGTCCTCCTGCTTGAGGGCGGCGGCTTCGAGTACGAGCCGCGGATGCAGGAGCTCTACCGGGGAGACAGCGTGGGGCTGCCGTACTATCCCCTCCAGGCCGCGCGGCTGCACTACTTCGGCGGGACCACCGGTCACTGGGCGGGCTTCTGCTCGACCCTCGATCCCCTCGACTTCGAGGAGCGCCCGTGGGTGCCGCACAGCGGCTGGCCGATGCGCCGCGCCGACCTCGACCCCTTCTACGCACGCGCGCAGCGCGTCGTCGAGCTCGGGCCGTACGACTACGACGCCGCCTCCTGGCGTCGCCGGAATCCCGCGCTCGTCCCCTTCCCCCTCGATCCGCGCGCGGTCTGGACGAAGATGTGGCAGTTCAGTCCACCCACCCGCTTCGGCACGCGCTACCGCGACGAGATCGTCCGCGCGCGCAACGTGCACCTGTACACCTACGCGAACGTCGTCGAGGTGGAGGTGAACGAGCCGGTGTCCGCCGTCACCGGTCTCCGCGTGCGCACCATCGACGGGAAGGAGCTCCGCGTCCGCGCGCGGCACTACGTGCTGGCTTGCTCCACCATCCAGAACGCGCGGCTGCTCCTCGCGTCGAACGCCCGCGCCGCGGCCGGTCTCGGGAACGCGCACGACCTCGTCGGCCGCTTCTTCATGGAGCACCTGGAGATGCCGAGCGGACGCCTCGCCCTCGGCGGGCCGCACGCCGCGAGCACGACGATGTACGCGCTCGACTTCGGTCACACCAAGGCCCGCGGCGAGCTGGCGCTGGGCGCGGCGATGCAGCGCGAGCGGCGCATCCTCAACGCGACCGTCTCCCTCGAGCCGGCCGCGCCGGGCGAGATCGGGCACAGCACCTTCGAGACCTTCACCCCGGAGAGCCTGGAGGCGATGCGCCATCCGCGCCGGGGCGGCGAGCGGGCGCAAGCGCCGACGACGCCCGCACAGCCGTCGCGGCTCTTCAACCTCCTCACCCGGCAGGAGCAGGCGCCGAACCCCGACTCGCGCGTCACCATCGAGCGCGAGCGCGACGCGTTAGGCATGCCGCGCGTCCGACTCGATTGGCGGCTGACCGCGCTCGATCGCCGCTCCTTTCGCGGCTTCTACGAGGTGCTGGGGCGGGAGCTCGGCCGGACCGGCATCGGCCGCGTCCAGATGCGCGACTGGGTCGAGGCGGCGAGCGGCCCCTGGCCCTCCTCGTTAGGTGGCGGGTGGCACCACATGGGCACCACGCGCATGAGCCCCGATCCCCGCCGCGGCGTCGTCGACGCGAATTGCCGGGTGCACGGGCTCGCGAACCTGTCCGTCGCCGGCGCCGCCGTCTTCCCCACCGCGGGGTGCGCCAACCCGACGCTCACTCTCATCGCGCTGAGCCTGCGGCTGTCCGATCACCTGAAGCGCGCGCTCGCCTACCGCGGCCGCGCCCCCGGCGAGCGCCGATGAGATTCACGACGTGCGGGTCACGTCTCACTCTCCCCGCTCGCCCTCCACGACTCCCCCCTCGCCGCCCTTCCCCCTCGCCAGCTGCTCCATCGCCGCCATCCCGAGCGTCCCCCCGAGCCCCATCGATTCGATCGCGGAGCTCGGCACCACCATCAGCGCGCCCTTCTGCTTCAGCCCCTCGTAGACGATGTTCATCGCCCGCAGGTGCAGCGCCGTCGGGTTCTGCTGATACTTCTCCGACGCCTTGTCGAACAGCGCGGCGATCTCCACCTCCGCCTCGCCGAGGATGATCCGCGCTGCCTTCTCGCGCGTCGCCTGCGCCTCGCGCGACATGGCGTCCTGCAGCGTCGCCGGGATCACGACGTCGCGCATCTCCACCGCCTGCACCTCGATCCCCCATGGCATGCAGCGCTGGTCGATCAGTTCCTGCAGCTCCCCTTCGATGCGCTCCCGCCCGCGCAGCAGCTCGGACAGCGACGTGCGGCCGATGATGTCGCGCAGCGCCGTCTGCGCCGCCCACGTCACCGCCTGCGGATAGTTCTGCACCTCGAGCGCCGCCTTCCGCGGGTCGTGCGCCACCCAGAAGAGCACCGCGTCCACGTTCACGGGCACCGTGTCCGACGTCAGCGTCTCCTCGGCGGCGAAGGGCGTCGTGATCACCCGCTGGTCCACCCACGCCGTGACGCTGTCCACGAACGGGACCATCCAGAAGAGCCCCGGGCCCTTCAGCCCGCGGTATCGGCCGAGCCGCAGCACCACCGCGCGTTCCCAGTGCTTCGCGACCTGCGGGGACATGCCCGCGAGGAGTCCGACGACCGCCGCGACGACGAAGCCGGCAACGTCCGCGGGGCCGTTGCCGACCAGGAACAGCAGGCCAAGTCCGATGAAGACCAGGGCGATCAGCACCGAGATGAAGTTCGGGCGCGGGCCCGACGGCGCGCTCTCGAGCGCCGGCGGAAAGTTGTTGACGGCCATCGGAACCTCCTGTGCCTCGAGCTGCGGTCCGGCCGACTGAGTCATGCTGCCTAGCGTACCGCGCCGGAGGGGAGCGCGCCAGCGCCTGTCCATGGGCTGGTGAGCGCCGTCACCGCTCGATCGCTGTGGCGTGCGCACGCAGCCACGCCGCCAGCGCGCGCTCCTTCGTCTCGCCCGCGGCGACAGCGCGCATCAGCTGCACGACCTCCGCCTCCGGCGCCTCGATGTCGTGGCCGTTCAGACCGAGGAAGACGTACATCGCCATGAACGCGACGCGTTTGTTGCCGTCGCTGTACGCCTGCTCTGTGGCGAGTCCATAGCCGTATGCCGCCGCCAACTCGAACAGGTTGGCCCGCGGCCGATACGCCCAGCGGTGGCGCGCTCGGGCGAGCGCCGACTCCAGCGCATTCTCGTCCTTGATCCCGCGCAACCCACCGTGCTGCTGAAGCTGGTCATGATGGATCGCCTCTTCGATCACGCGATCGAGCCAGGCCGGCTCCCTCACGGATCGGCGTTACTTCGCGAGCTCGCGGAGTGCGTGCTTGAACTTGCGCGCCCCGCGCTGGTAGACGGCCATGGCCTTTTCGAAGGCGGGATCGTACGCGGTGACCAGTACGCCGCGGTCCGTCTCCACCACGAACGCCTCCTCTCCCGCCGCGAGGTGATACCGCTCGGCGATGTCCTTGGGAATCGTGACCGTGACCGATCCGCCCGCGCGGCGCATGGAGACGCGTTTGACCACCTGGGACTCCTCGAGTTCGAGTTGGCATTCCGACGAGAGCAATCTGCTACTTTTGTGCTACGACGTCAACGGGCTGTCGACTCGGCCGGCACCGCTTCCGTCCCGCATCACCGCCGCTGACGCCGGTGTCGAGCCTTGGTCACAGGCGCACGGTCCGCGTATCCGGCCGTGACTGACGTCACCCGCGACGACACGGTGCGTCAAATATGTTAGGCGCCATGCTCACCGCCATCGCCCTCGCGATTCTCTCCGCGATCGCCACGCCGCGCCCCGACTCCGCCCGCCCGGACTCCGTCCGGAAGGACTCGGTCCGCGTCCCCATCCTCGTCTACCACAGCGTCTTTCCCCACCATCCCGGGCAGACGCACGAGCAGCGCGTCCTCGACGTCGCTCCGGCCGTGTTCGAGGAGCAGATGCGCTACCTCGTGAACGGCGGGTACCACGTGATCTCGTTCGAGCAGCTCGTGGACGCCCTCCAGGGCCGCGCGACCCTGCCGCCGCGCCCCGTCGTCATCACCTTCGACGACGGCTGGGCGAATCAGTATCGGCACGCCTTTCCCATCCTGCGGAAGCTCGGCCTGCCTGCCACCTTCTTCGTCTTCACGAACGTGATCGGGCGCGACCCGCTCAACATGACCTGGGCGGAGCTGCGCGAGATGCAGAGCGCGGGGATGACCATCGGCTCGCACACCCGCACCCACCCGATGCTCCCCGACGACCATCGCGGCCTGGCGTACGAGATCGACAGCAGCCGCGTCGACATCCGCCGCCATCTGGGCGCCGCGCCGAAGTTCTTCGCGTATCCGTTCGGGGCGTGGGACAGGCGCGCGCTGCTGGAGGCCCGGCACGCCGGCTACGAGGCCGCCCGCCTCTACGACGGCAAGATCTGGAACGACCGGTCGCGCATGTTCGCGCTGCACGCGGTGCCGGTGACCGAGAACATGCGCCGGTTCGAGCGGGCGGTGTCCGGGGATTCGCGCGCGGCGCCGCGCGCCCGGCTCATCGCGGCCGGCGACTCGCTGCGCGGTGGGCGCGGCGCGGGCCAGTAGCAGCCCCGCTCAGTCGATGCACGCGGCGGCCGCCGCCAGGTCCTGATGCTCGAACGCCGAGGCCATGCGGTCGATCTCGGAGGCGCGGATGCCCAGGCCGCTCGCCACGTCGCGCCACTGCGACACGGCGACGGCGACCTCCCCGGCGATCGTCCGCGCTTCGCGCGGATCCAGGTCGAACAGCTCCGCGACCTCCAGGGCGATCTCGAACGACGCCGTCGGGTCGAGGTCCATACCGATGGCCGTCGAGAGCACGCGCGGCCGGACGTCCACCGGCACCGGATTGAGATCGTAAGCCGGCGATAGCCGCCACCCCTTCGCGCCCGCGTACAGGAAGCCGTGGTTGCGCAGGTGGTCGTCGGTGTTGGAGATCAGCACGGTGAAGAGCATTCGTCGCCACAGGTTCGGCAGGTCGGTGCGAACGGCCGCGCCGTGCTGGCGCAGCACGTCGGCGATCTCCGCGTAGCTGCGGCGGTCGCCATCGGCAGCGCCGAGCATGCTCAGCGCCGAGAGGAACGGAATGCGATGCGTGCCGCATCGGTCGAATCGGCGCACGAGGAGGACGTCGCGGCCGGCGATCGTCTCCAGCCGATGATCCTCCACCGGGATGCCGGCGCGGCGGGCAAGGTCGAGCGCGACGGCCTCCCACGCGACGACCCGGTACTCGTCGTCCGGCTTGGGGAACTTGGCGATCAGGAGGTTGCCGCCGGCATCGCGCACCGACGCCTTGGGTCGTGCGCCGCCGAGCGACGAGCCGGGCGCCAGCAGGAGGCGCAGGTCGTCCGTCGATTCCTCATCGGCGAGAAAACGCTCGGCTGCGTCCAGCAACCGAGGTAATTCCACGAGCGGCGGCACGCCATGCTCCTTCTCCGGCGCGAGGAACGGCCCGCCCTCCTCCGCCGCAAAGCGGAGCGCGCCCTGCCGCACCGTGTCCGTCACGCCGAGCAGGAAGTCGATCTCGCGCAGCGTGCGCGGCGCGCGCCCCTCCTCCTTCGCGCGCCGACGCTCGTCGCGCCGCAGCAGCGTCTGTCCCCACCGGTCCGGCGCCGAATCGCCGAGCGCCCCGAACAGCGCCCGTCCCGGCGTGGTGTAGTACGGCCCCGCGGACAGCGCCAGCGCGGGTTCCAGGGCGAACCTGTGCCCGGAGTCGATCCACTCGGGCGCGTAGATGAACGTCGCCGATTCGCGACCGCGGCTGGCCGCGACGAAGAGGCGGCCGACGAGGTGCGTCGAGTCGGCGATATCGACGTAGACGACGGCGGCCGGCGTGCTCACTTGCGCGCCTCGCTGCCCTTGCCGCCGCGGCCCCCGGAGCGCGGCAGGCGAGCCACCGCGGGGAGCTGCTCGGCGGCGATGGCCAGGCCGACTTCGTCCCGGCCAGGATCGGCGACGTCGCCGAGCCGGTCCACCAGCCCGAGCACGAAGAGTACGCTGGCCCAGGTACCGATGGCGACGCGCGGGTCGCCCCTCTCGATGCGCGCGACCGTCTGCCGCGTCGTGAGCGCACGCTCGGCGACGATGGCGAGCGGCAGGCGCCGACGGCGGCGCGCGGCGCCGATGTCGGCGCCGAGCCTGGCGAGCACGCGCCGGGCGGCGACGGGGACCGGGGGAACGACCTTTGGCATACTCTGTTATATATGTATAACGCCTAGTCATGCACCGGTTGCGTATATCTAACATCCACGCCGGTGGATCGCAACCCGACGGGCCTCGCGAGCGCGGTCGGCCGCCCTGCACCTCACATCTCGTGGAATGGCCCGGGCGTGCTGGACCCGCGCAGGAGCCCCTCACGACGCCAGAGGCCACCCTGAGTCGTTAGGCGTGCGCACCGACGCCCGGCCACCCACTGCTGACGTTTCGCCGCCGCCGGTGCCATGTTCATTGGTACCATGACCATCCCGCCCAGAGGCTTCCGCGTCAGCTCCAACCCCGCGCCGGTCTCCCGCCGCCGCCGCATCGCGCTGGCCGTCCTCGCCGCCGCGTTCGTCCTCCTCGTCGTCTTCCCGTGGCTCACCGGCTTCGCCACCGACTGGCTGTGGTACCACGAGATCCACTTCGAGTCGGTGTTCGTCGAGTCGTTCGTCACGCGCACCCTGCTCTTCGTGATCGTGGGGCTGGTCGCGTTCGCGTTCGTCTACGGCAACCTCCGGCGGGCGCTCCGCAGCTCGGGCAAGCTCCCCGCGCTCTACGTGAACCGCGGCGACGGCGTGGCGGTGGACGTCTCCCGGCTCCTGCCTACCCTGCTGCTCGTCGGCGCGCTGTTCGTCGCGTTCGTCTCCGCGGTGGTCGCGTCGGCGCAGTGGCTCAGCGTCCTCACCGCGCTGCACGCCGTGCCCGTGGGCCGGACGGATCCGCTCTTCGGCCGCGACATCGGCTTCTATCTCTTCCGCCTGCCCGCGATCTCGGCCGCCCTCTCCCTCCTCGTCGTCCTCACCGTCCTGTCGCTGATCGGCGCGGCGGTGCTCTACGCGCTGCGCGGCGCGGTGATCCTCGTGCCGAGGGCCTACACGGCGGCGCCGTGGGCGACGCGGCATCTCGCCGCGCTGCTCGCGCTGCTCTTCCTGCTGTTCGCGGTCCAGCTCTGGATCGTGGATTCGGCGGCGCTGCTCTACTCCACCACGGGACCGCTGGTGGGCGCCAGCTACGCCGACGTCCACGTGCTGCTCCCCGGCATCCGGATCTCGGCGATCGCCGCGGTGATCGCGGCGGGGCTGGTGCTGTACGGCGCGACGCGCGGGCAGTTGCTGCGCTTCACGCTGTTCGCGGTCGTCGGCTACGCCGTCGTGGGGATCGTCTTCCGCGGCGTCGCGCCGGCGGCCGAGGAGCGGTTCGAGGTCGCGCCCAACGAGCTGGCGCTGGAGCGGCCGTACCTCCAGCGGCACATCGCGGCGACGCGCCATGCCTGGCGCATCGACAGCGTCGCGTCGCGCGACCTCGCGGGCGACGTGCAGCTCACCATGGCCGACATCCGGGCCGACTCGGCGACGATCGACAACGTGCGGCTCTGGGAGCGCGATCTCCTCCAGCAGACCCTCGGGCAGCTCCAGGAGATCCGCACCTACTACGACTTCGTGTCGGTGAACGACGATCGCTACATGATCGACGGGAAGTACCGCCAGGTGCACCTCTCGGCGCGCGAGCTGAACACGGCGAAGTTGCCGACCCGCAACTTCATCAACGACCGGCTCACCTTCACCCACGGCATGGGCGTGGCGATGGCGCCGGTGAACCAGGTGACGCCGGAAGGGCTGCCGGTGCTGTTCATCAAGGACCTGCCGCCCGTGTCGACCGTGTCGCTCAAGGTCACTCGCCCGCAGATCTACTACGGGCAGCTCACGAACGACTACGTCTTCGTCGGCACGGGCCAGAAGGAGTTCGACTATCCCGGGCCGGACCGGAACGTCTACACCAACTACACCGGCCGCGGCGGGGTGCCGATCGGCTCCTTCCTGCGGCGCGCGCTGTACGCCTGGCAGTTCGGGTCCACGGACGTGCTGCTGTCGTCGTACCTCTCGCGCGACGCCCGCATCCTGTACCGCCGGAACATCGCCGAGCGCGCGCAGACGGCGCTCCCCTTCCTGACCTTCGACGCCGACCCGTACCTCATGGTGACCGACTCGGGCACCCTGAAATGGATCCTCGACGCGTACACGTCGAGCGACCGCTGGCCGTACTCCCAGCCGGCGGCCGACGGCACGAACTACATGCGCAACAGCGTGAAGGTCGTGATCGACGCCTACGACGGCACCGTGGACGCCTACGTCGCCGATCCGGCCGACCCGATCGTGCGCACCTACGCGGCGATCTTCGGCGGGATCTTCAAGCCGCTGTCCGCCATGCCGGCCGACGTCCGCCGCCACCTGCGCTATCCGGGGGACCTGTTCCGCCTTCAGACCGCGCTGTACGCCACCTATCACATGGTCGACCCCGACGCGTTCTACCATCGAGAGGACCAATGGCAGTACCCCCGCGTCGAGCAGGGCACGCCCAACGCGAATCCGTTCATGCGGCACATCATCCTGCGCCTGCCGGGCGAGGCGAAGCCCGAGTTCATCTACATGACGCCGTTCACGCCGGCCGGGAAGGACAACCTCGCGGCGTGGATGGCGGCGCGCATGGACGGCCCGAACTACGGGAAGCTCGTGGCCTACCGCTTCCCGAAGCAGAGCCTCGTCTACGGCCCGAAGCAGATCGTGAATCGCATCAACCAGGAGACGAGCATCTCCCAGCAGCTCACGCTGTGGGACCAGAAGGGATCGCGCGTCATTCGCGGCGAGCTGCTCGTGATCCCCATCGGCGAGTCGCTGATCTACGTCCAGCCGCTGTATCTCCGCTCCGAGGGAGGCACGATCCCCGAGCTGAAGCGCGTGGTGGTGGCGCTCGAGAACCGCGTGGCCATGGGCGAGACGCTGGAGGACGGCCTGGCGCAGCTGTTCGGGGGCGGAGCGGCGGCGCAGCCGACACTGGCGGCCGCGGATTCGGGCGCGCCGGCGCCCACGCCTAACGTGGCGACGGGCGCCGCGGGAGGCGCCGCGTCAGGCGCGCTGGCGACCGCGGTGCGCGAGGCGCAGCAGCACTACGACCGCGCGATCGCGGCGCAGCGCGCGGGCGACTGGGCCGCGTACGGCCGCGAGATCGACCAGCTGGGCGCGGTGCTCAAGCGGTTGAAGGCGGGGCGGCCCTAGGGAGCGTCACCCCGTCGGCGCCGACCGCATGACGACGCCGATGTCGCTCCACACCAGCCAGTGCGGGAGCAGCTCCACCGCCCCGTGCCGCCGATAGAACGGCCGCGCCGCGTCGTCGCCGACGTCGACACAGACGCGGTGCGCGCCGTGCTCGACGAACCACTCCGCGACCAGCCGGAGGAGGCTCGACCCGACCCCCGCGCGCCGGAAATCGGGCGTCACGTAGATCCACTGCAGCTCGCCCTCGCACCCGAAGCGCTCCGTGAGGTGGCCGGCGACGTAGCCGACCGCCGTCCCCGCCACCTCGGCGAGCCAGAGGCCGCGCGGCGCGAGCGCGTGCTGCGGGTGATGCTCCCCCGCCAGGTACTGCAGCATCCGCGGATCGCCCCCCGCCTCGCCGGCGCGCGGGAGCTGCACCAGCCGCGGGACGTCGCTCAGCTCCGCGGCGCGGTACGTGATCGCGCCCGGCGTCGTCACGACCGCTTCGCGCCCGGCGGCGAGGCGGGCAGCAGGCGCGCGGCCGCACTGCCCTCGTCAGGCGCGCCGCCCTCGGCCGACAATCGGCGCGCCGCGAATCGCTGCGCCTCGGCGATCCGCTCCACCTCGATCGCGGTCGCGTCGACCGACTCCTCGAGCCGCGCGAGCCGCGCCTCCATGCGCGCGAGCACCTCGGCGACCGACGCGCTGGGCTCGTCGAGCCCCGCGGAGCCCGAACGGCGCTCCAGCTCCCGCGCGCGGAGCCAGAAGTGGCCGAGGATCCAGGCGACGAAGCCGAAGCTGCAGACGGCAGTGGCCAGGGCAAAGAGCGGCAGCGCGTCGTCCATGGAGCCCTCCTGCTGGGGCGACCGGATGCCCAGACGTACGTCCCGTGCGGGCGATCGGTTCCAGTGTCCGGCAGACCCACCCGTCACCGCCGCACGGCCGCCCGGACGTTCGCCGTGCGCGGCGCGCCGACCACCCAGTCGAGCGGATGGCCGTACCGGGAAAGCAGGTGCACCACCGTCCCGTTCGCGACGCGGGCGAACGCGATCGCGCCGTCGGGGACGCAGCGTCCGTCGTCGCCGTTCAGCTCCGCCGTCGCGCGGACCGGATGCGGTACGCCCGGGCCGTCGGCGAGCCACTGCACGAACACGCGCTCCCCCGCGACGAACGACCGCCACCCGTCGTAGCAGTGCGCCTCGTCGCGGAGGATGACCCGATACGTCCCGCGGCCGGTCGAGTCCGACCATTCACCGCCCGTGAAGATCCTCCGCTCCGCCGGGCCCTCCCGATCGCTCTCACAGGTGAGGCGCAGCGAGTCGAGCCACGACCACTCGAGACACGACACCGCCGTGCCGCGCACCGATCCCCTCATCTCGTCCGATGACGCCAGCGGAAGCGCCACAGCCCCATCGCCAGGCATCTCGCAGGCGAGGAAGCCCGTGAGATCGAACTTGTCGATCGGCAGCAGGGGGAGCCAGAAGACCTTCTCCCGCACCGACGCCTGTGGCAGCTCGAACCTGCCGAGCGAGTCCGTCGTCGTGCGGGCACGCGGCGCGCGACAGCTCGCGTGCCAGCCGGTTTCCCTCGCCGCGACGACCCGGCCCGCCGCGGGGAGGCCATCGTCCCGGGTGATGGTGCCGCGAATGACCGGCGTCTTCAGCTCCGTGTGCGGGATCGGCAGCGGCACGCAAGCGGCCACGAACACGCACCATGCTGCGAACGCGAGGGCGAGCATCGCCGAGCGGCGTGCCATGCGCGCGGATCTCCTCCTCAGGCGTGGCCGCGTGGGTGACGCCCCTCGCCAGCGCGCCTAACGCCCGCCACCGATCGGCTCGTCCGCCGTCGGGCCGTACACGCTCGGCACCGGCACCCCGAGCAGCCGGTAGTAGACGCCGAGCTGCGCGCGATGGTGGACGACGTGGCTGATCGTGACGACGCGCAGCAGGACCCGACGCGGCGCGCGCTGGAGCACGTGCGATCCCGCGCGCATCGTCCACTCGCGCGCGAGCGATTCCGGCGTCGAGCGCGCCAGCGCCTCGCGGAGCTTCGCGGCGCCGGCATCGAACGTCGCCAGCAGCTCGGCCTTCGTCGCGGCAGGCGTCGGCGGCGTGCGCTTGGCGAGGTCCAGCTCCTCCGTCTCGAGGATCGCGGCGCCGAGGCCCGGGATCCCGGCGACGTGCGTCGCGAGCTCGGCGATCGTGCGCGACTTCGCGTGCGGGCGCCAGTCGCCCTGGCCTTCCGGGAAGCGCTCGAGGACGCGGCGGGTGCTCTCCAGCTCTCGGTCGAGGTCCGGGTAGAGCAGGTCGGTGATGTGGAGGCCGTCGAACGGGGTAGCGGGGCGCGGTGCGGTGTTGTCGGGGAGGGCGGTCATGGCAGGTCTGTGAGTCTGGGTCATCGCGAGCGAGGACGGAATTCGATGAGGATAGCATCCGAGACCGACCGCCGACACGAGAGTCTCTCATCCGCCGCGGGGTGGCAGTTCCCCGCTCTCCAATTGCGCGATCAGGTCGAGGAGGCCGACCGGTTCCCACACACGATTCCGTTTCGATCCGGACAGGGGGACGAGAATGCCGGCCGCGCCGAGCTGATCCATCGCCTGATAGACCTGCGGCTTGGATCGGCGGATCCCTTCCGCGGCAACGCCGGCACTTATCGTCGGATGCGCAGGAAGGATGTCGATCAGGAGCCACGCGGCGGCATCCCTCCTGGGTGGAGTCGGCAGAGATGCCAGCTGCTCGCGCCACCTCTGCCGAAGTTCGCCGAGCGCTGCGACGTACGCCTCGGCCAATCTCGCGGCTCGCGCGGCGGCGCTCGCGAAGAACTCGATCCAGCCTGCGACGCCGGCTTCGCGGAAGCTCGTGAGTCCGGCGATGTAGCGATCCCTGGACACGGCGAGCGCAACGCTTACCGGCGGAACAAAGCGCGTGGCCAGGCCGCGCCGACGCAGGACCACGTGGATCAGCGCGCGACCAGTGCGCCCGTTCCCGTCATGGAAGGGATGGATCGTCTCGAACTGCGCGTGCACGAGTGCTGCCTGGATGACCGGCGGAAGGCGGTCGTCATCGATTGCCTCGCAGAGATCGCGCAGAAGTTCCGGCACGGCCTCGGGAGGCGGAGGGACGAAATCCGCGCCGCAGGGGTTGTAGTCGTTGCCGCCGATCCAGTTCTGCTCCGTGCGCACATGCCCCGCGACATGGCGGTTCACCGCGCGTTCCATGAGCGTGCGGTGAATGGCGCGGATCTCCGCTTCGCCGAACTTCGGAACGAGCGCCGCCTCATCGACCGCAAGGCTCATCGCGTCGACGCTGGCGAGGACCTCGATCGCCGTCGCGCTCGCGCGCCCTCCGGTTTCCAGGCGCGCTTCGGCCCGTGCGAGCTCCCGCACGTCGAGTTGCATCCCCTCGATCTTGGAGGACGCGATCGACTCGCTCCGGAGCAGCAGGCGCGCCATGGCAGCCAAACCTTGCGCGCCACTCTCGTCGAGGTCCCGGATCGCGTGCTCTGCATCGGAGACGAGCCCGGCGATCGTGCCGTCGAGCGTGAAGGAGAGCGTCGACAGCCGGGACGGCATGAATGCCCGGTAGCGGCACGCGCGCCGGTACTTCGGCGGCGCGTTGATGGTGGGGTCGAAGGTCCAGGTGCGCTCGATGAGAGTGCCAGGCATGAATTGCGGGAGAGGTCGATCCGAGCCGGCGGATCCCTCACCAAGGTGGGCGCTTCCGTTAGGGTTAGTCAAGATCCCTAACTAGCGACCCGTTTTCAAGGAGGCCTCTGCCCGATGATGATGACCGGCACTCGCGCTCGCCCTCACCTCGCTCACAGCGCCCGGAATCGCTCGAAACGCTCCGCGAGAAACTCGCGATTCGGTCGGCTGTTCGGGATGCGAGGCAGGACGAGACGCGCGCCGTGCAACTCCTGCAGTCCATGACGCAGCATGGGTCCATCGATCTCCGTCAGCACGTCATCGCGGATGTGAACCCTCGCGTCCGGATCGATACCGAGGATGTTCGCATCATACGCCGAGTGATGGATCTTGCATAGACCGAGGCCATTCGTCACGACTGGATCGCCGCGCACGTCGCGGTCTGGGAGGATGTGCGCCGCATCCAGGAGCTCAAGATGGCGCAGCCGGCAGATCGCGCATCTGTTACTGTACGCCCGAAGTACCACGCGACGGAACTGCGACTGGTGTAGGCGCTGCATGACGGCTCGCGTGACATACTCGCGACGGATCGCCTGCATTGTCGCATCGCCTTCACCGACGACAGCGAGTGCCTGATCTGCAGTCAATCTGAACTGCAGCCGACTTGGCTCGTCACCCGACACGTACACTGGGCAGACCGCCTCGTACACACCTGGGTCCACCGCGACCAGATAGAGCAACGGGCGCTGCTCCCACATGGCGCGACGGAGCGCGACATTGTCCGGGTGGTCGGGATCGTGTCCACGGTACTTGTAGATGAAGTGGCCCGCGTCCGGATCGTGCGCATCCGCGTACGGCGACTCGGCCGACGTCTGCACGCTGAGCGCGGCGCCGTCGCGGCCGAGAATCGCCGGTTTGAAGATGCCCTTCTGATAATTCCACAGCGGGACTCGCTGGCCCTGGAAGGTCACGCCGGCATTCAGCTCGGACGCGGGAATGCGCCCCCCGAATCGGTCGCGCAGTTGCCTTACGTGCGCGAACACTGCCGCACGCAGGGCGTTATCGAGAGAGGAGTCCATCGATGACCGCCGATCTCACGGGTGGAAGACCGCGTCGGAATGCCACTCGAGCAATTGTGGATCCGGCCAGTGCGAAGAGTCCTCCGGGAGATGAATTCGCGCTCCATCCAGCTGGTAGTACACCTTTCCGTTCTTCCAATCCGTCCTTAGACGCGAGCTCACGCGGAACTTGTACTCCGGCGTGATCGTGACGTAGCCGCGGTCGAACAACGTGTGCACGTCGGAGCGCAGCAGTAGCCCATTGGTGACCAGGTGCTCGCCGCCGTCAGCTACGGGACGGATGTGCGCCGCCTGCAGGACGGGCAGCGTGTGCTCGTTCGTTACCGCACACTGTCGGCCATAGGTGTCGGTGACCAAGACCCGAAACGCGCCCTGACCCAGGCGTCGGCGTGCGAGGACCGGGTCGGAGAACATCCGACTGACCACGCCCTCCCCGACGTTCTGTTGAACGGATGCCGTCGCACGTGCTCTGAGTCTCGCCTCGAGTTGCATCCACATTTCTCGTCCCAAGCCGACATCCAGGTCGTACGTTTTGCCCTGGACCGTGTTCAGCTTGAAATCGGCGGGCACCGGGATCCAAGCCTCGCGTCGGAAGAAGAACGTCTGCTCGAGAACGATGTTGCCTATCGTGTAGTCCTCAGCGGGACTGGGCGGCACGAGGCGATACTTCTCGATCCGCCGACGCATCTCTCCGTAGCTGGCCACGCCGTTCATTGGCCCGAACGTGTCCCAGGCCAAGGACACGGGAAGCAGCGACGAGGTGGCAAAGAACCCGCCGCCGACGATGTAGTTGTTCGGGCTATGGAGCTTGAAGAGGAACAGGTCGCCGGGTGAGAGGGCGCGGAACAAGACCTTGCCCCCAGGCTGCCAAAAGTTGACCTCCGTCAGCTCTGGGCGGCTGCTCAGGAATTCGAACCAGTCGTGGTCCGTGACGCCAACGTAAGCTTTGCGCATCGACCGACGAATCTGAGATCGTTCTTAAGCGTTCATGTACAATCTTCTGACGGGCTAATTCCCCGGGCTCGTGCCGGGAAACTATCACGTTTCGTACGAGGAGGCGAGGACGTACCTCAGTCACCTGGTGATGGCGCTGGGCATCCACGCCAGGACCTGTCAGCCTTCGATCCTCGATATGCTGTACCTTACCGCTGTCGCGGAATCGTGCAGATCGCAGAACCGGACCGTTGCCAGCGCGCATCCGCTCCTGGGTCTCGCGTCGCCAGCAGACACGGTGAGCTTCCGCCTCAACCACACTTTCTTGCGCACTGCGAGACCGCAATTGGAGTTACTGCGGCGCGCCGGTGCCCAGCGTGGCTTCACGAGCTTCTGATCGTCCCTAGCCGCATGAGATCACGGGGGATGATCATGCAACCCGTCTACAGCTATAAGATCTTACAGAAGTACGCCGGCCGCCTCTATGGCCAAGCGCTGACGACTTCCGTCATCTACTCCGCGATCGCGGGGTTCCTCGGCTGGGGAAGTGGCTGTCACCTGCCCCTCCGTTGACAGCGGCTCATCACCGGTGGACTCGCTGACGCGGCGCCCCGCTGGCACACACGGCGCCATGCCGCATCGGGTGGGATCGTGCGGCGAATCCGGTGACTCGTGCCACTGGCGCGCGCCGCCTCGGAGCGGGAGAGACCGCATGCCGACGCCATCGAACGAGCCGTCGCGAGAGGACGTGCGAGCCGTGCCGGATGCTCGGGAGCACGAACGGAGAGCGAGAGACCAGCTCTAGGAGCGCGAATTGCGGTGCGCGCGAAGGTATTTTCCCGGCCTCGGTCTCGTGGAGGGCTCCCGTTTCATGATGACGGCGGCCGTGCTGAACACGGCCGGGGAGCCCGTGCTCGACGGCGCCCGGCCCGCGGATCACGTTTACCGCCTCACGGTGTCAAGCGCCATGTGGCGTCCAGCCGCTGTGGTCCGCGTGCAGCTCGACCGTACCGAAGGTTCCGTGCACGTGCGCACATTCGCGCGTCACCACAGTCCGGAGTGGTTAGGTCCCCTCGAGGCAAGCAAGGACCGGCCGCTGTTAACGACCCAAGTGGTGGCCATCTCCGCCGTGATGGATGTCCTGGATTTCTCCGGGCTCCCGCGCGCGGCCTCCGCTGGGGTGCTGGATGGAACGACCTGGACTCTCGAGACCAACCGAGTGGTGACGTATCATGTCCTGCTGCGGCACGCGCCACGTCCAGCGGTAGACGCGGGGTTTCCACGCGCCTGCCGACAATTGGTGACTCTCGCGGAGCTCCGCATCCCCCAGCCGCCTTGGGGGCGCGTAAGGCCACGCGGGGAGACCGTCGCCAGTGCGCTGGCGGCCGAACACGCCAGAGAGACGGCGGCCTGCGCGCGGGCTTGTTGCTACCCACCGTGCGACCCGCGCCCGCACCTGCAAGACGAGAAGAGCCCGCGAAACCGTTGGTCTCGCGGCCTTTACGTGACATAGCAGGGGAGGGACTCGAACCCTCGACCCCGGCATTATGAGTGCCGTGCTCTAACCACCTGAGCTACCCTGCCCCACTTCCCATATCCCCGAAAACAACCGGCCGGCCCTCTCGGACCGGCCGGCTCATAGCGGGGGCGGGATTTGAACCCGCGACCTTCGGGTTATGAGCCCGACGAGCT
>CAMLIT010000093.1 GCA_946480295.1 uncultured Gemmatimonadota bacterium | reverse complement strand
TCCCCCAGAGCGCGGCAGGTTGCTCACGTGTTACGCACCCGTTCGCCGGTTGCCCTTGCGGGCCCCCGTGACTTGCATGTGTTAAGCACGCCGCCAGCGTTCGTCCTGAGCCAGGATCAAACTCTCCAAGAAGTGTTTGATGTAGCTCTCTCAGACACGCCGTCATACGCTGTCGCGTAGACAGCGTATCCGAAATCACGAAATGATAGAGTTGAACTCTCCCCGGATGCTGCTCTTCAGCAACCGGATCGACGAGATCGCCTCGCACATCGTCTTCCCAAATTCGATTGTCAAACAGCTTTGGCGTCGCGTTTGCGACAGCCTCTGACAGTAACTGATCTGCACCCGGTCGTCAATGGGTCCGGCTGACTTCGTCTCGCCGATTTCCCGTTGCCGATCCACCAGACCACGGTCGCCCGAGCTATTCTCGCGCCACCGCCGCCCAGATGCCGTCTTTCACGGCGGGTCCGAATAGTAACCCAAGTTACCATCCGATGCAACCCCCAGCCACCTCGGGGGCACTCGTCCCAACCCTCGGTCTCGCCGAGAGTTCCGCCGATGCAAAAGGGACTCATCGCTGAGTCCCCTCGCACACCGGCAGGATGCGCCGTGTAGGAATCGAACCTACAACCTAGCGATTAAGAGTCGCTTGCTCTGCCAATTGAGCTAACGGCGCTAAGCATGCTCATGAGTGGCGCGCCAGGAGGGAATCGAACCCCCGACCCACAGCTTAGAAGGCTGTTGCTCTATCCAACTGAGCTACTGGCGCTTCGTTCGCGACAGGTCGGCTCCGGCTGCGAGCTCCTGCCAGGTCGGGGCGCCCGGATTTGAACCGGGGACCTCCTGCTCCCAAAGCAGGCGCGATACCAGGCTACGCTACGCCCCGCACACGAGCCCCTGAAAGTAGTCGGCCCAGGAACGCAGGTCAACGGGTGCCAGCCTGAGCACGCAGCGCGCCCACGAGCGCGCGAAACGCGCGCCCGCGGTGGCTGATCGCCTCCTTCTCCTCTCGCGAGAGCTCGCCAAACGAGCGGCCCCGCTCAGCCGATACGAAGTACGGATCGTAGCCGAACCCACCATCGCCCGCTGGCTCGTCCGCGATCCTGCCCTCGACCTCGCCGCGCCGACTGAGCTCGACCGAGCCATCCACGAAGCAGGCCACGCAGACGTAGCGCGCCCGGCGGTCCGCGACGCCGCGCAGCTCGACGAGGAGCTTGGCGTTGTTCGCGTCGTCGAGCGCCTGCCCCTTCAGGTCGGCGCGTCCGCTCCACCGCTTGCTGCGCACGCCGGGGCGCCCGCCCAGCGCCAGCACCTCGAGCCCCGAGTCGTCCGCGACGGTCGGCATGCCGCCGGAACGCTCGTGGAAGTAGTGCGCCTTCGCCCGCGCGTTCTCCTCGAAGGTGTCGAATCGCTCGAGCGAGTCCTCCTCCGGCGTCTCGACCAGGCCCACGTCCGCCAGATCCACGACGTCGAAACCGGCGGCGGCGAAGAGCGGGCGCAGCTCGCGCAGCTTGCCGGCACTGCGCGTGGCCAGGAGCACGCGCTCGGCGCTCACGAGCCAAGCACCCGCTGCTGCATGGCGTCGAGCTCGTGCACCCCGCGCATCGCGAGCTCCAGGAGGCGATCGAGCTCGGCCCGATCGAAGGTGCCGTGCTCGCCGGTCCCCTGCACTTCCACGAACCGCCCCTCGCTGCTCATCACCACGTTCATATCGACCGCGGCCACGACGTCCTCGGCGTACTCGAGATCGAGGCGCGCCTCGGCGCCGATCACGCCGACGCTCACCGCCGCGACGCGCCGCTTCACGGGCGATTCCACGATACGGCCGGTCGACACCATCCACCGGAAGGCGTCGATCGCGGCCACGCAGGCGCCGGTGATCGCCGCGGTGCGCGTGCCGCCGTCGGCCTGGAGGACGTCGCAGTCGAGCCGCACGGTGTACTCGCCGAACCGGAAGTCGTCGAGCATCGCGCGGACGCTGCGGCCGATGAGCCGCTGGATCTCCTGCGTGCGGCCGCCGAGCTGCGACCGCTCGCGCGGGGTGCGCGTGTGCGTGGCGCGGGGGAGCATGGCGTATTCCGCGGTGAGCCACCCCTCGCCGGAGCCGCGGCGCCATCCGGGCACACCGTCCTCGACGCTCGCGCTGCAGAGGACGCGGGTGCTGCCGAACGAGACGAGACAGGAGCCTTCGGCGTAGGGGGCGGCGCCACGCTCGAGGGAGACGGGACGGAGCTGCTCGGCGCCGCGTCCGAGGCGCGCCGGTCGGGGATCAGGAGCCACGAAGTCGCTGGATGGTGGAGGTGGTCGAATGGCCGGGGGTGAGGGGCACGACGGCGACCTCCCCGCCCCAGGCGCGGACCTCGCGCGCGCCGACGATCGTCGCCTCGGTGTAGTCGCCGCCCTTGACGAGAACGTCCGGCCGGAGCTCGAGGATCAGCGCGAGCGGCGTGTCCTGCGTGAACACGACGACGGCATCCACCATGCCGAGCGCGGCGAGCACGTAGCTCCGCTCCGCCTCGGTGCGCACGGGACGCTCCGGTCCCTTGAGTCGGCGGACGGAGTCGTCGCTGTTGACGCCGACGACGAGCGCATCACCGCGCCGCCGGGCCGCGAGGAGCACGTCGACGTGGCCGGGGTGGAGAAGGTCGAAGACGCCGTTGGTGAAGACGACCCGGCCCGGCTGCGACTCGCGCCAGGCCCGCACCCGCGCCCAGTCCATGATCTTCGGGAGCGGGTCGAAGGAGGAGCCGGTCAATAGGTGCTCTGGGCGCGAGGGACGAAATGGAAGTCCCGCGTGGTGAGCGGCAGCTCGACCGTCTCGTCGTACTCGGACTGCACCGTGATCACGTGATTGGCGCGCTGGATGTCGACCCGTCCCGCTTCCGCGGGCAGGCCGATGGAGTCGGCGGCGGTCTCGAGGTGTCGCAGGATCTGGTCGTTCGGCAGGTGGGCCGCGAAGCGCACCTGCTGCTTCATCTCGTCGACGAACTGGAAGTACCGCCAGTAGGCTTCCCCGATGTTCACGCCCCAGTAGGCGGCGGCCACGAAGAGCAGCAGCGTCACCAGACATCCGAGCGAAGTCTTTCCGGCCCGCCGACTCACCATTGCGATTGCGCTCCCTCGACGATGTCGTTGACGATCAGCTTGATCGCCTCCTGCCTGCCCGTGGCTTCGGCGCGCTCGGCGTACTCGCCCTCGCGCCGCAGCCCCTTGCGCTGCAACAGCACCTTTCCGGTCGCCTGCTCCACGATCTCGACATCCACGGTGATCTGGAGCTTCCGGCGGGCCGTCGTGGCCTGCTGGGGGTTCGCACTAAAGGCGATTGGGACGTCCGCATCGTAACTGGTGATGGTGCCCCGGACGACGGCATCGGCCTTGGACTCGGGCGCGTCCCGGACGCCGAGGCGGCGCTGGAGCTCCCGGCGCATGGCCTCGTAGAGCTCCCCCTGGAGGTCCGGGGATGCCGTCTGGTTGTCGAACGGCAGCACGGCCATGGTGCGGATGTTGGGGGGCAGTCCCCCGCCGGCGAAGCCGTAGTGGATGCCGAAGCAGCCGCCGGTGAGGAGGAGGAGCGCCGCGCTAGTCCAGATGCCAAATCGACGCATCGAAGGGAGAGGCTTGTTCGACCCGAGTCACGCTGAGGCGGAGCGAGCGGCGGGTGCCCTCGCGCCGATAGCGCACGTCGCCGTCGGGTGTGCGCTCCACCCATTCGACGATGTGCCCGTTGGAGATGTGATCCAGTCTGGTCAGGGTGTCGCCGCGGAAGGTGAGGCGCCAGGCGACCGGCTTTCCAATGTCGGCACGGAGCACGGCGCCGTCAACGCGAACGACGGTGTCGGGGAGGGCGGGCACGGCCATCCGGCCGAGGGAGGCCCACAGCATCGGGGGCGGCGGCACCAGGTCCCGGATCATGTCGGGGCCGGGCGTCTGCAAGGAGTCACCGATGAGCACCGCCGCGCCGTGACCCATGCCACCCGCGAGGAAGAAATCGAGACGCGCGCTGTCCGGCGCGGCGACGCGCGCCGCGCCGTCGCCGCGCGCGGTCATCTCCTGGTCGTCGAGCTCCCACTTGAAGACGATCGTGCGATAGCCTGGCGGGAGCTGCGCGGCGGGAAGTCGCGCCGGGGCGATCGTGCCGACGAGGGGGCGCAGTCGGGGCGCGCACGCAGCGACGCTCGCGGCGAGCATCACGAGCGCCGGGAGCAGCGGCCGGGGGCGAGGAAGGCGTGGCATCACGGGTGGTACAGGACGCGCCGCGCCGGAGTTCCGATGCGGCGCCGCTCCTGGCGGCCGCTACCGCGGCAGCTCGAAGAGCTTCCGCATCTCCGGCGGAAGGCTCGTCGGCCGGCCGGCGCGGTCGATGGAGACGAGGGTCGTCTGCGCCGTCGCGAGGCGCTCGTCCGTCTCGGCGTTGGATACGAGGTAGTCGAACGTCACGGCACGCGACCGCGCGGCGGACACCGTCGTCGTGACGCGAATGAGGTTGTCGTAGCGCGCCGAGGCGTGGAAGCGCACGTGCGCTTCGGCGACGGCGAGCGCCACGCCGGCGCGCTCCATCTCGGCGTAGCTCATCCCGAGCGTGCGGATGTATTCCGTGCGCCCCATCTCGCACCAAACGAGATAGTTCGCGTGGTAGACCACGCCCATCTGGTCGGTCTCGGCGTAGCGCACACGGAATTCGATGTCCCGGGAGGGATACGGACGCGGCTCTGGTTGCGGCATGTCTCCAGCTGGTGGTCCATCCGGCGGGCGCGAAGATGGCGGGCGCCGGATGGTTTGTAAAGCGACGTCGCGCCCGCTAGAATGTGCGCGTGCTCCCCGCCCCGTGCTATGTCTTCTCCGACGCACACCTTGGCTTCGCGAGACCCGACGTCGAGGAAGCCGTGCTCGCGTTCCTGCGATTCGCCAGGGGACGAGCGGGCTCGCTGGTCATCAACGGCGACCTGTTCGAGTTCTGGTTCGAGTGGCGGCACGTCGTGCCCCGCTTCACGTACCGCGTGCTCGCGGCGCTCGCGGAGCTGCGCGCGGCGGGCATGCCGGTGCTGATGACGGCCGGCAATCACGACTGCTGGGGCGGCGACATCCTGCGGAACGACGTCGGCCTCGAGTTCGTCGCGAGCGGGCGATGGCTCGGCGAGATCGCCGGCTGGCGGGCGCACGTGGAGCACGGCGACGGCCTGCGCGAGAAGGAGGACCGGCGGTACCGGCGGCTGCGGACCGTGCTGCGGAACCCGCTCGCGATTCGCGCCTTCCGCTGGCTGCATCCGGACCTCGGGACGGCGCTCGCGATGCACAGCTCGAACGCGAGTCGCACGTACGGCGCGCGCGACGAGGGGCGTGGGCTGCGCGAGGTCGCAATGCGCACACTGGCGGCGAATCCGGAGCTGGACCTGCTCATCTACGGGCACTCGCACGTCGCGACGCTGGAGCGCTTCCCGAGCGGGCAGGTGTACGCGAACGCCGGCTCCTGGCTGGACGCGCCGACGTACCTGCGCATCCTGCCGGAGCGGATCGAGCTGAATCGCTGGGACGGGTCAACCGAGGGTGCGCACCTCCACACCCTCGATCGCGTCGCCGAGAAAGCGCTGCCCGAGCTGTAGGAACTGGAGCGGGTCGTCGGACGCCATGAAGCGATAGGCGGGGGTCGCGTCGTCCGGTGCTCGAAGGTCGTGCTCCTCGAGCACCCGCTTCGTCTCGGCGGCCGTCTGCTCGGCGCTGTCGATGAGGCGCACGTCGGGGCCGAGGACGCGCCCGATGAGCGGCTTGATGAGCGGATAGTGGGTGCAGCCGAGGACGACGGCATCGACCTTCGCCTCGCGCAGCGGCCGGAGGTACTCCTCGGCGATGAGGCGCGACGCCTCGGTGTCGGTCCATCCCTCCTCGACGAGGGGCACGAAGAGGGGGCAGGCGCGCGAGGTCACGCGCGCCGCCGGGGCGAGCGCGCGGATGGCGCGCTCGTAGGCGCCCGATTTGACCGTGCCGGCGGTGCCGATGACGCCGACGTGGCCGGAGGCGGCGGCGCCCACCGCGGCGCGCGCGCCCGGCTCGACGACGCCGATGACGGGGATCGCGAGCTCCGCGCGCAGCGCGGGCAGCGCGTGCGCCGTGGCCGTATTGCAGGCGATGACGATGGCCTTCACGTCCTGCTCGCGGAGCAGGCTGACGATCTCGCGGCTGTAGCGGAGGACGGTCTCCGGGCTCTTCGGACCGTACGGGACGCGGGCGGTGTCGCCGAAGTAGATGATGCTCTCGTTCGGCAACTGCCGAATGAGCTCGTGGACGACGGTGAGACCACCGATCCCGGAATCGAAGACGCCGATGGGCCGCGGGTCGGTCATCACCAGGTGATGGACGCCGCGAGCGCCGCGCGATCGGGGGTGGCGCGCAGCGAGAGCTGCGCCGGGAGATCCCAGAGGTTGGCGGCGACGAACGCGTCGGCGCCGGCGAAGAGATGATTGGCGATGAGGAGCGCGATCCAGTCCTCCTCGTGGCGGCGACGGGAGCGCACGCTCTCGGAGGTGAAGCGCGGCGCCGGCTGGAGGGTGCGCTGGATGCCGTCGGCGCCGGTCCACGAGGTGACGAGGGTATCGTCGACGGTGCGGCGCGCCTCCCGCAGATCGGCGGCGGACTCGCGGATCATGGAGACGCAGATTCCCTCGAAGAGCATGATCAGCGCGGCGGCCTTGTGGCGGCCGAGGCGCGCCTGACCGTAGCCCGGCGCGAGGAAGGAGTAGAGGAACGCGCGACGCGGAGAGATCGGCGGCCGCAGCGAATCGGCGGGGATGCTCGGCTCCGTCGGCGCGGTGGCCGCGGCGCGCGTGCTGTCGGCACGCTGCGCGCGCGCCGTGACAGGGAGAAGCACGGCGAGCGGCACGACGAAGAGCGCGACGAGAGTGAGACGGCGACGGCCGACCGCAGTCGCCCGCGAGCAGGCGTTGATCACGCGATTCGAGAGAAGGATGCCGGCACGCGAAGCGTGCTGGCGGGAGTGTATGGGAATCGAACCCACCCGACCCGACATAGTCAGGTCACAACGGTTTTGAAGACCGCGGAAGCCACCAGGCCCCATCCACTCCCAGGCTACGCAAGCACGAGACCGAAGTTCCCGGCCGGCACGACCTCACCGATCTCCACGGCGCCGGGCACGAGCGAAAGATACTCGGCCGTCCGCGCGGGCGGGACGGCGACGAGCAGCCCGCCCGACGTCTGCGGATCGAGGAGCAGCGCGCGCTCCGCCTCGGCGGCGCGTCCCCACTCCACGCGCCCGGCGAGATAGTCGTCGTTGCGCTCCGCCCCGCCCGTGCGCACGCCGCTCGCGGCGGCCTCGCGCGCCCCGGGGAGCACCGGCAGCGCCGACAGCGTGACGACGAGCGTGACCTGGCTCGCACGCGCGATGTGCGATGCGTGCCCCAGCAGGCCGAAGCCGGTGATGTCCGTGGCGCACCGCGCCCCGACGCGGAGCGCGGCGCGACTCGCCGGGCCGTTGAGCGACCGCATGGTGTCGTACAGGACATCGACGAGCGACGGCGCGAGCGCTTCTCGTTTGGCGGCGGTGGCGAGGAGGCCCGTGCCGAGCGGCTTGGTGAGCACGAGCCGATCGCCGGGGCGCGCGGAGGCGTTGCTGAGCAGGTGACGCGGGTCGGCCCGGCCGGTGACGGCGAGCCCGAACTTGAGCTCCTCGTCGATGATGCTGTGGCCACCGACGACCAGGGCGCCCGCCTCGTGCACCTTGTCCTGCCCGCCGCGCAGGATGTCCGTGAGCACCTCGAGGGGCAGCTTGCCCGAGGGAAAGCCGACGATGTTCAGCGCCGTGAGGGGCTCCCCGCCCATGGCGTACACGTCGGACAGCGCGTTGGCCGCGGCGATCTGGCCGAACGTGTACGGGTCGTCCACGATGGGCGCGAAGAAGTCCACCGTCTGAACGAGCGCGAGGTCGTCGGACACGACGAAGACCCCCGCGTCATCGAAGGTCTCGCGACCGACGACGAGGCGGGGATCGGTCCGGGTGGGGAGCGCCGCGAGGGCGCGCGACAGGTCGCCCGGACCCAACTTGGCCGCTCACCCCGCGCAGCGCGCGAAGCTGGTGAGGCGGAAGAGCTCGGACCTGGTCGGATTCGTGCTCACTTCACCACGGCGATCGCGTCGATCTCGACGAGCACCCCGCGCGGGAGCGCCGCCACCTGGACGGTGGAGCGCGCCGGCCGCGACTGGCCGAAGGCCTTCGCGTACGTCTCGTTCACGGTCGGGAAATCGTTCATGTCGTTGAGGTAGACGGTGGTCTTCACGACATCGGCGAAGGTCGCGCCCGCGGCCTCGAGGACGGCGCGGAGACTCTCGAGCACGCGCTCGGTCTGCGGCACGATGCCGCCGTTCACGATGTGGCCGCTGACGGGATCGATGGGGATCTGGCCCGCCGTGAACACGAACCCGTTCGCGACGGTGGCCTGAGAGTACGGGCCGATCGCGGCGGGGGCCTTCTCGGTCTGGATCGTCCTGGATGCCACTGCCCTGTCCTCGAGTAGCTGGCCTGATGGCCAGGATGACGACGAAAGCGAAGCTGCGGGAACGAGGTGCCGCTGCGCGAGCGACGAGGGATTGTACTCAGCGCCCGGCCGGGATCGCCAGCCCGAAGAGGCGCGCCGCGTTGGCCGCCACCTGCTCGCCGAGGGCGGCGGGATCCTCACCGCGCGCGGCGGCGAGGCGCGCCACCGTGAGGCTGACCCACGCCGGCTCGTTCCGCTTGCCGCGGTGCGGCACGGGGGCGAGGTAGGGCGAGTCGGACTCGGCGAGGAGGCGGTCCCCCGGCACGAGCCGGACGAGGGCGTCGTCGTCCCACTTCCTGAAGGTCACGATGCCGCTGAACGAGACGTACCAGCCGACGGCGAGCGCGCGCTCGGCGAGGGCGTGCGAGCCCGTGTAGCAGTGGAGGACGCCGCGCGCTCCGGCGGCGCCGGCCTCCTCGATCATGGCGCGCGTGTCGTCCTCGGCCTCGCGCGTGTGCACGACGACCGGCCTGCCGAGGTCGCGGGCGAGGGCGAGCTGCGCGGCGAAGGCGCGGCGCTGGAGCTCGCGAGGCGAGTGGTCGTAGTGGTAGTCGAGGCCGCACTCGCCGATGGCGACCGCGCCCTGCCGCACCTCCTCGGCGATGGCGGCGGGATCGCGCAGCGGATCGAAGCCGGCGGCGTCGTGCGGGTGGATGCCCGCCGTGAACCAGACGAAGCCCGGGTGCGCGACGGCGATCGCCCGGGCGCGCGCCGCGGCGGCGAGGGACTCGCCGATGCAGACGACAGCGCGCGCGCCGGTGAGGCGCGCGCGCTCGATGACCTGCTCGCGATCCGCGTCGAATGCCGGATCGGCGAGGTGGGCATGGCTGTCGATGAAGTGCGCCATTTACGCGCGAACCGCCGCGGCGAGGACGCCGCGGCGGTCGAAGAGGGCTGGAGGCTAGCGGCTGGCGATGACGGTGTCGGTCGTGCGGGCGCGCCGCCGCTCCTCGGCCACGGCCCGGGCCGCGCCCTTCGTCGTCCCGGTGGTCTTGCGGGGCCACTTGCGCTCGATCCAGATGAGGATGGCGCCGGCGACGTAGATGGAGCTGAACGTACCGGTGAAGATACCGAACGCCATGATCCACGAGAACGGCCGGATCACCTCGCCGGCGAACAGCAGCAGCGCCATCGTGGCGGCGAAGGTCGTGGTGTGCGTCAGGATGGACCGCGGCAGCGTCTCGTTGATCGAGCGGTTGAGCACCTCACGCAGCGTCTCCCGTCGCTGCTTCTTCAGGTTCTCGCGGACGCGATCGAAGATGATGATCGTGTCGTTGAGCGAGTACCCGATGACGGTGAGGATGGCCGCGACGACGGTGAGCGAGATCTCCAGCCGCAGCATCGCGAGGAACGCGAAGGTGGTGAGGATGTCGTGCGCGGTCGCGATGACGGCGGCGAGACCGAAGCGCCACTCGAAGCGGAAGGCGAGATAGGCCAGCGTCACGAGGAAGGAGATCAGGATCGCCGTGATCGCCTTCGTGCGCAGCTCGGCGCCGACGCGCGGACCGACGAACTCGGAGCGGAGGACCTTCACCTGGGTCGTGTCACCGAAGCGCTGGTGGAGCACGGCCTCGATCTGCTTGGCGGCGCTGTCGCTCGTGGCGACGGTGACGTCGCTCTGGACGCGCGGCTGGGCGCGCACGGTGTAGTCGTTCGGATCGCCGAACTCGGTGATCTCGGCGCCCGGATAGCCCGCCCGGTCCACGGTCGCCCGGATGTCGTCCGCCTTCGGCGGCGTCCGGAAGTGGAGCTGCATGAGCGTACCGCCGGTGAACTCGATGCTCTCGTTCAGCCACACGCCAGTGCGCGCCCGGTGCACACCCAGGAGCACGAGCCCGGCGACGATGAAGACGATCGTCGAGATCGCGGCGTGCTTCCAGTACTTGATGAAGTCGTAGCGGGTGTCGTGAAGGATGCGCAGCATTAGATGCTCAACGTCTGGGCGCCGCGCGAGCGGTTGAGCCACAGGAGGTAGAAGGTGCGGACGACGAAGATCGAGGTCACGAGCGAGGCGACGATACCGGCGATGAGGGTCACGGCGAAGCCCTTCACCGGGCCGCTGCCGTACTGATAGAGCACGGCGGCCGTGAGGATCGTCGAGACGTTGGAGTCGACGATCGCGGGCATGGCGTGCCGGAAGCCCTCGTCGATCGACGTGCGTACGGTCTTGCCGCGCTCCAGCTCCTCACGGATGCGCTCGAAGATCAGCACGTTGGAGTCGACCGCCATGCCGATGGAGAGGACGAAGCCGGCGAGCCCGGGGAGGGTGAGCACCGCGTCGAAGCCGGCGAGCATGGCGAGCGTGTAGAGCACGTAGAGCGCGAGGCCGCCGACGGCGAGCACGCCCGAGAACCGGTAGTAGCCGATCATGATGATGACCACGAGCAGGATCGAGATCACGCCGGCCGTCATCCCCTGCCGGATGGAGTCGGCGCCGAGGCTCGGGCCGATGTTGCGGACCTCGGCGATGCGCAGCGGCACAGGGAGCGCGCCGGCGCGCAGGACGAGGGCGAGGTCCTGGGCGTCCTGGATGCCCTTGCCGCCCATCGTGATCTGGCCGCGCGCACCGATGGCGCTCTCGATCACCGGCGGACGGCCCATGACCGTGCCGTCGAGAACGATGGCCATGTAGTCACCGATATGGCGGCCCGTCTCCTGCCGGAACTTGCGGGCGCCCTCGTTGTTCAGCTCGAACTCGACGATGGTGCCGTCGGTCGGCGACTGGTTGGGGCGCGCATCCTTGAGGGCATCACCGGTGATGATCGGCTTGGAGTCGACCATGTAGAGCGACCGGTACGTCGCCCCCTGGATGACGGTCGAGTCGTTGCCGAAGTGGAGCTCCTTGCCCGGGGGCATGGCGTTCTGGATCTCCCGCAAGGCGAGGTACTGCTTGAGCCGCGGCACGTCCTTCGACGCGACGAAGTACTCGCCGGCCATCCCACCCTGCTGGATGAGGCTGGAGAAGGGACCGGCGCGGCCGACGAGCGAGGTGTCGGCGGCGCTCGTGTCCTTGGCCGCCTTCGTGGTGTCTTTCGTCCCCGCCTTCTTCGCGGTATCGGTCGTCAGCAGCCCCTGGATGCCCTTGGCGGCCGGCGCGGCAGCCGGCTGACCGGGCGCGGCGGCGGCGAGCCCCTTCGACCGGATGATGTCGTCGAAGCGCGAGAGGCTCTTCTCCAGCGCCTGGGTCTTGTCGGTGATCTGGAACTCGAGGAAGGCCTGCTCCTCGACGATCTGCTTCGCGCGCTCCTGATCGGTGATGCCGGGGAGCTGCACGATGATGCGATCGTTGCCGGCCTTCTGAATCACCGGCTCGGAGACGCCCAGTCCCTCGATACGCGTGCGGACGGTCTTCAGCGCGCGGTCCACGGCGTCGGGGATCTTGTCCGCCGGAATCGGCTGCTTCGAGAGGTCGGGCTCGAGGGCGAGGTACATCCCCCCCTGCAGGTCGAGTCCCTTCCGCAGGGGCACGCGCCGCACGACGACGTCGTGCATGACCCCGGTCACCGGATCGCGCTGACGTGTGGTCACGTTGCGCGGGAACAGCGCCCACACGGAAACGACGCAGAGCGCCGCGATGAGGGCGAGCCGATACTTCAGGTTGGACATTCGACTGCAGGGAGGAGGTGGTGAGTTCTGGAGAACCTTTAAGCCTAAGGCGGCGCTAGAGTTCAGTCAACGCGCGCCGGGCAGCCTCGGCGTCGCGATGAAGCTGCTCGACCAGCGCCCCCGGGCTCGAGAACCGGACGGTGTCCCGGAGCCGCGCGACGAACTCGACGCGGACGTCGACGCCATACCAGTCGCCGACCGCATCGAAGAGGTGAACCTCGAGCGCCAGCGCCTGGTCGTCGAAGGTGGGCCGTGGTCCGAGGTTCATCATCCCGCCATAGCTGCCGCGCGGCGTCCGAGCCCGCACGGCGTATACACCTTCGGGCGGAAGAAGCTTCCGCGGCGACGGCAGCGCCAGATTCAGGGTCGGGAAGCCGAGCGCCCGCCCCCGCTGGCTCCCCGGGACGACGCGGCCGCGGAACCAGTAACTAGTGCCGAGTGCGCCAGCGGCTCGCTCGAGATCGGCCTCGCCGATCGCGCGCCTGATCGCCGTGGACGAGATCGGCGCGCCGTCCGGCCCCTGCACGGCGGGCGCGACGTGGACGGGAAAGCCGCCGCGTTCGCCGAGCGAGCGCAGGTAGTCCACGGTGCCGGTTCGCCCGCGACCGAGTCCGTGATCGTAGCCGATGAACAGCTCGCGCATGTCGTATCGCGCGATCAGGAGCTCGTGCACGAATTCGTCGGGGGTGAAGCTGGCGAGGGTCCGCGTGAAGGGGAGGACGACGACGTAGTCGACGCCGAAGTCCACGATGGCGTCCAGCTTCTCGTCGCCGACGCTGAGGAGGAGCGGGGCGTCGGCGGGATTGACGACCTCCAGCGGATGCGGGCTGAAGGTCAGGACGAGCGACGGCCTGCCGGCCGCCCGCGCACGCTCGACGAGTCGGGCGAGGAGGTCGCGGTGGCCACAGTGCACGCCGTCGAAGGTGCCGACGGTCACGATGGTGCCCTGCCCCGTCGCGGGCAGGCCGGGGTGATGGCGGTCAGGCATCGCGGAGCACGACGCGCGGCTGGAGTGAGTCGCCGCTCCGCTCGGCGACGGCGACGAGGTCGCCGGCCGGATCGAGCAGGGTGACGCGGTGGCCGTCGACGCGCGCCGCCACCGGGTTGCCGTGGCCGATGCGGCGCAGCTCGTCGGCATCCACGACCTGGGTCGGAAGCGGCGCCACGGCGCGGCGCATGGGGAGGAGGGCCGAGGGGGCGGCGTCGAGCGCGTCCATGGACAGCGCGTCGGCGACGGAGAAGCTGCCGCTGCGCGTGCGGCGCAGCGTGGTGAGATGGGCAGCGCTCCCCGCGAGCCGGCCGAGATCGCGGGCGAGGGCGCGGATGTAGGTGCCGCCCCCGCAGACGATGGTCGCATCCAGCTCGGCCGGCGTGCGGCGGCGCACGGTCCACGAGTGCACCGTCACCCGCACGGGCGCGAGGTCGACGGACTCGCCGCGACGCGCGGCCGCGTAGGCGCGTCGGCCCGCGACCTTCTTGGCGGAAAACGCGGGCGGCACCTGGTCGACGTCGCCGGTGAGGGCGCGCATGCCCGCGCCCACCGCCGCCTCGTCTGGCAGCGGCGCCTCCCGCGCGACCTCGCCCGTGCAGTCGTCGGTCGTGGTCTCGGCGCCGAAGCGGATCGTGGCATCGTAGACCTTCGGTTCGGCGTCGAGGTACGGGAGCAGCCGCGTGGCCCGGCCGACGAGGAGGACGAGCAGGCCGGTGGCGAAGGGATCCAGCGTGCCGGCGTGACCGATGCGGCTCGTGCCGAGCGCCCTGCGGGCGCGAGCGACGACGTCGTGCGAGGTCAGGCCCGCCGGCTTGTCGACGAGGAGCACGCCGTCACTCGTCCCGCTCGTCGTCGGCCGCAGGGCAATCCTCCTTGATGCTGGCGAGCAGCGCGTCGATGCGCGCGGCGCGCGCGACGCTCTCGTCGAGCCGGAACTGGATCTCCGGCGCGAGGCGCAGGCGCAGGCGGCGGCCGATGACCGGCCGGAGGTGGCTGGCGAGGCTGGCGAGCCCCTCGAGGGTGGCGGCGCGCGCGGCGTCGTCGCCGTAGATGCTCACGAACACGCGCGCGTGGCGCAGGTCGCGGGAGACCTCGACCGCGGTGACGGTGACGAGGCCGGTGATGCGCGGATCCTTCGCGTTCTCGGTGAGGAAGGTCGCGACCTCCTCGCGGATGGCCTCGGCGACTCGATCTGGACGGCGTTTGTCTGGCGGCATCGGCTGCTGGCGGGCGCCGGCGGGCGAGGCCCGCCGGCGCGCTAGAGGAAGCTCGTCGCGGAATCCACGATGCGACAGAGCGGATTGCTCTCGATGAAGCGGTCCACCGCGGTGAGGACGGAATCGGCGTGCCGCCGATCCGTGGAGACGATGCAGACGGTGAGCTCGGCCGTCTGCCAGGCGTCGTTGTGCCCCGTCTCCGCCACCGAGACGTTGAACTCGTTATGCAGGCGGTCGCGGAGGCTCTTCACGACGGACCGCTTGTCCTTGAGCGAGTGCGCCCCCGCGACGTGGAGCTCGAAGGAGCGCACTCCGATGACCACGACTCAGGCGTTGACCGGCCCGGACTCCAGCGTCCGCGCGACCTCCTCCGTGCGGTAGCACTCGAGCACGTCGCCGATCTTGACGTCGTTGAAGTTCTCGATGCCGATGCCGCACTCGAAGCCCTCGCGCACCTCGCGGACGTCCTCCTTGAAGCGGCGGAGCGACCCGATGGCGCCGTCGTAGATCTCGATGCCGTCGCGGATGACACGCAGACGGCCCTGGCGCGAGATGATGCCGCTGCGGACCTGACAGCCGGCGACGACCCCGACCCGCGGCACCTTGAAGGTCTCGCGAACGATGGCCTCGCCGAGGACGACCTCGCGCTCCTCCGGGCGGAGCATGCCCTCGAGCGCCGCGCGCACGTCGTTGACCGCCTCGTAGATGATGCGGTAGAGGCGGATGTCGACGCCCTCGCGCTCGGCGGCGGTGCGGGCGTTGTTGTCCGGCCGGACGTGGAAGCCGATGATGATCGCGCCCGACGCCTTGGCGAGGAGGATGTCGCTCTCCGTGATCGCGCCGACGCCGCGGTGCACGATCTCCACCTTGACCTCGGCGGTGCCGAGCTGCGAGAGCGCATCGGCGAGCGCTTCGGCCGGACCGCCCTGGTCCGCCTTGATGAGGATGCGGAGGGTGCGCGCCTCGCCGGCGGCCGCCTGCGCCATGAAGTCCTCGAGGCTCACGCCGCCGCGCGAGGTGCGCCGGCTCTTGGCCTCGCGATCGAGGCGCTGCCGGCGCTGGGCGATCTCGCGCGCCGCGGCGGCATCCTCGACGACGAGCATCTGGTCGCCGGCCATCGGCACGCCCTCGAAGCCGAGCACCTGGACCGGGATCGCCGGCCCGGCGGCCTTGACCTGCTTGCCGCGCTCGTCGAGCAGCGCGCGCACGCGACCGGAGAACATGCCGCAGATGAAGTCCTCGCCGACCTTCAGCGTCCCGTTCTGCACGAGGACGGTGGCGACGGGGCCCTTGCCCGGGTCGAGCTGCGCCTCGACGACGGTGCCGACGGCGCGTCGATCGGGGTTCGCCTTGAGGTCGAGGATCTCGGCCTGCAGCAGGATCTGGTCGAGCAGCTCCTGCACGTGCGTCCCCTTCTTCGCGGAGATCTCGCTCGACAGCGTCTGCCCACCGAACTCCTCGAGCACGACGCCGTGGGAGAGGAGCTCCTGCTTGACCTTGTTCGCGTTCGCCTGCGGCAGGTCGATCTTGTTGATGGCGACGATCATCGGCACGCCGGCGTTGCGGGCGTGCGAGATCGCCTCGACGGTCTGCGGCATGACGGAGTCGTCGGCCGCGACGACGAGGACGACGATGTCGGTGACCTGCGCCCCGCGGGCGCGCATGGCGGTGAACGCCTCGTGGCCCGGCGTGTCGAGGAAGGTGATCTTCCGGCCGCTGGACAGCGTGACGTGGTACGCGCCGATGTGCTGCGTGATGCCGCCGGCCTCGCCGGCGACGACGTTCGCCTTGCGGATGTAGTCGAGGAGCGAGGTCTTGCCGTGGTCGACGTGGCCCATGATGGTGACCACGGGCGGCCGCGCCACGAGGTCCTCGGGCCGATCCGCCTCCGCCTCCTCCAGCGACTCCGCCTGGTACTCCGCCTCGCGCACGGCCTGGAAGCCGAACTCGCTGGCGATGAGCTCGATCTGGTCGAAGTCGAGGCGCTGGTTGATGGTGACCATCAAGCCGAGGTTCTTGAAGGCGAAGGCGACGATCTCGGTCGCCGGCACCTTCAGGATCTGCGCGAGCTCGCTGACCGTGATGAACTCGTTGACGTGGACGGTCTTCTTCTCGCGCTCCGCCTCGGCGGCGCGAGCGGCCTGATACTCCTCACGGGCACCACGCCGGAGATCGCTGCCGGTGCGCCGCGACGGCGCGCCGCGCATCGCGGCCATGGTGCGCGAGATGTTCTGGTCCACCGCCTCCTGATCGACCGCGCCGCGTTTGCCCTTCTTCCGGCGCCCACGATCGGCGGGCTGCTGAGTCGCCGGCTTCTTCTCGTCGCGGCGCGACGGCGCCGTCATGCCGCCGCCGGGGGCGGCGGAGGCGACGGGGCGCGGCGACTGGAAGGGGGAGCCGGAGGCCACGGGGCGCGGACGGGGCGCGCCGGGGGTGATGGGACGCGGACGGGGGCGTTCCGGCGCGCCGGTCGGACCGGCGTGCGCGGTCTGAGCGCCGGCCTGTCCGCTCGCAGCCGTTCCACCGGCCGGGCGCGGAGGCGTGGGGGCCGGACGCGCCGCGGGCGGCTGCACCGGCTCGCGCCGGGGCGGCTCGGCCACCGGCGCCTCGGCGGGCGGGGCCGC
>CAMLIT010000092.1 GCA_946480295.1 uncultured Gemmatimonadota bacterium | reverse complement strand
ACCAGTACAACATCATCGTCCTCGAGGACGGGATCCCGAAGCCGGTGATCTCCGGCGGCGAGGAGGACGTCGCGAACCTCGTCCTGCGCCTCGCGATCTCGCAGATGATCGCCGAGCGCGCCGGCCAGCCCTTCTCGCTGCTCATCCTCGACGAGGTGTTCGGCTCGCTCGACGAGGCGCGGCGGCACAATGTCGTGGAGCTGCTCCGGCGGCTGCAGGACCGCTTCGAGCAGGTCATCCTCATCACGCACATCGAGTCCGTGCGCGAGGGACTCGATCGCGTCATCGCCGTGCACTACGACGAGGAGAGCGGCGCGTCGCGCGTCGAGCAGGAGACGCCGGGCGAGGCGCCGGTGTTCGACGAGGAGGAGATCTCCGCGGGGGCGGCGGACTGATGGCGACCTCACGCTCGTGGCGGCCGGGGCACGTCGTCGACGGCCCCTTCCAGGCGACCGTCGACGACATCGCCGAGCTGAACGAGGTGTTCAGCGACGCGTTCACCGAGCGATATCGGCGCGACGGGATGGTCGGCGTGCGCGTGCCGTACCTGAACCCGACCGTCTGGCGCTACGCGATCGAGGATGCCGACGGCGGCGCGATGATCTGGCGCGACGACCGACATCGCATCGTCGCCTTCAACATGGTGCACCGCTCGGGGATCGAGGGGTGGATGGGGCCGCTCGCCGTGCGGACGGAGCACCAGGGGGCGGGGATCGGCAAGGACATCGTGATGCGCGGCGTGGACTGGCTGAAGCGCAACGGCGCGACGGTCATCGGGCTGGAAACGATGCCGCGCACGATGGACAACATCGGCTTCTACTCGCGGCTCGGCTTCGCGCCCGGCCGCCTGACGCTGACGACGACGCTCGAGGCGTCCGCGTCGACGCAGCCGTCGCAGCTCCTCGGCCGGCTCTCCGGGCAGGAGAAGGAGCGCGCCATCTGCGAGTGCCGCGACCTCATCGGCCGTCTCCTGCCGGGCTACGACTACTCACGCGAGATCGTGCTCACCGACGAGCTCTCGCTCGGCGACACGCTGCTCCTCCGCGACGGCGACACCCTCGTGGGATTCGCGCTCGCACACACCGTCCCGCTCGTCGAGGGGCGCGTGCGCGAGGAGCTGCGCGTATTGAAGCTCGTGCTCGACGACGGCGCGCACTTCGATCGCATGGCGCAGGCGCTCTGCGATTTCGCGCGGCGCAGCGGGACGCGGCGGGTGGCGTTCCGCATCCAGGGCGAGTACGTCGGCGCCTACCAGCGCCTGATCGGCATCGGGGCGCGCGTCCGGTGGACCGACCTCCGCATGACCTTCGCCGGCTACGAGGAGCCGCGGCCGGCGCGCGGGATCGTGCTCTCGAACTGGGAGATCTGACCAGCCCGCACGCGACGCCGCGCGCGACTTAAACGTCCGGCTCGATCCACCGTCGCCGCGGCGTCGCGCCTCGCGGGAACTCGATGCCCCACTTCGCGGGTTTCGGTGACGCCGGGCGTCCGCGACCCTGGCGACCTCCGGTGCAGCATCGCTGCTGAATCGGAGTGCCGCCCGCGTGCGTAGATTGATACCGGCGGCGATCGCCGACGGCGGCATCGGTGCCGGTGTCCAACTGGGAGATCCGAGCGGCGAACTGCGCCGACGTGCGCCATGCACCTTGCGGTCGATTCGTCTGACATGCCCGAGCTGATGGCCGGAATCCCGGCCAGCCTTGCGCAGCGATACGCGTTCGAGCGCGAGCTCGGCCGCGGCGGGATGGCCACCGTGTTCCTCGCCGAGGAGCGGAAGCACGGGCGGCCGGTCGCGATCAAGCTCATGCGGCCGGAGCTCTCCGTCACGATGGGCGGCGCCGAGCGCTTCCTTCGCGAGATCGGGATCGCCGCGCGGCTCTCGCATCCGCACGTCGTCCCGCTCATCGATTCGGGCGAGCTCGATGGCGTGCTGTTCTACGTCTCGGCGTTCGTCCCCGGCGGCTCGCTCCGTGATCGCCTCCAGCGCGACGGGCGCCTGCCGATCGCCGACGCGATCCGCGTCGCCACCGAGATCGGGTCGGCGCTCGACTACGCGCACCGCGCCGGCTTCATCCACCGCGACGTGAAGCCGGAGAACATCCTGTTCGCCGACGGTCACGCGCTCCTCTCCGACTTCGGCGTGGCGCGCGCCACCTTCGTCGACGGCGACGCGACGATCACCGATGCGGGCTTCGCGCTCGGCACGCCGGAGTACATGAGCCCCGAGCAGGCGAGCGGCGAGCGGGAGCTGGGCAGCCCGACCGACGTCTACAGCCTCGGTTGCGTCGTGTACGAGATGCTGACGGGCGAGCCGCCCTTCCGCGCGGCGAACGCGCGCGCGGTGATGGCGAAGCACGCCCTCGAGGCGCCGAGGCTGCTGCGCCTGCTGCGCCCGGAGGTGCCGGCGTCGCTCGAGGCGGCGGTGATGCGGGCGCTGGCCAAGGATCCGGCGTTCCGCTTCGCGAGCGCCGCCGACTTCACGACGGCGCTGCGGACCGACGAGGTGGCGCACCTGCTCTCGGGCGCGGCGGCGATGCGGAGCATCGCCGTGCTGCCCTTCGTGAACGCGAGCGGCGAGCCGGGGAACGACTACCTGAGCGACGGCATCACGGACGAGCTGATCGACGCGCTCAGCAAGCTGGAGACGCTGCGCGTCGCGTCGCGCACGTCGGTGTTCGCGCTCAAGGGCAAGCGGCTGGACGTGCGCGCGATCGGCGCCTCGCTCGGCGCCTCGGTCATCCTCGAGGGCACCGTGCGCCAGTCGGGGAACCGGCTGCGCATCACCGCGCAGCTCTCCTCGACCGAAGATGGCGCCCTGCTCTGGTCGCAGCGATACGACCGCACGCTGGAGGACGTGTTCGCGATCCAGGACGACATCGCGCGGACGATCCTCGAGACGCTGCGCGCGACCTGGTTCGCCGATCCGGGGGTGCCGGTGCCGAAGCGCTACACGCGGAACATACGCGCGTACGCGCTCTACCTCCGCGGGCGGCACGCGTGGAACGCGCGCACGCAGGAGGGGATCGCGCGGGCCATCGACTACTTCCAGGAGGCGATCCGGGAGGATCCGTCGTACGCGCTGGCCTATACCGGGCTCGCCGACGCGTACGCGCTGCACGTGGACTACCGCAGCGTGCCCGTCATGGAGGGCTTCGCGCGCGCGAAGGAGCATGCGCGCCGCGCGCTGGAGCTGGACGAGCAGCTCGCGCAGGCGCACGCGTCCCTCGCGTGGACGCTGTTCATCCACGAATGGGACTGGCCGGCGGCGGAGCGCGAGTTCCGCCGGGCGATCGAGCTCGACGTGCGCTACGCGACGGCCCACCAGTGGTACTCGTCGATGCTCGTCGCGCAGGGCGACGTCGATCGCGCGCTGGTGGCGGCGCACACGGCGCAGGAGCTGGATCCGACGTCCGTGTCGGTGCGGCGCACCCTGGGCTGGGTGTACCATTACGCGCGTCGCTACGAGCTGGCGCGACACCACCTCTCGCGCGCGCTGAGCATGAACCCCGCCGCGGAGGAGACGCTGCGGGTGCTCGGCCTCGCGCTGACGATGGACGGCAAGCACGCCGAGGCGGAGCGCGCCCTGCGCGAGGCGATCACGATGCCCGGTGCGGGGAGCTACACGCTCGCCACGCTCGGCTACGCGCTCGCGCGCGCCGGCCAGCGCGAGGAGGCGAGCGCGATCCTCGGCGAGCTGGATCGGCGCGCCCAGACGGAGTATGTGTCGCCCGCGGCGCTCGGGACGGTGCTGCTCGGCCTGGGCGACCTGGAGCGGGCCGTGGGCGAGGCGGAGCGATCGCTCGACGAGCGCCGCGGGTGGCTCGTCTATGGCCGCGTGAACCCGATCTTCGATCCGCTGCGGGGCGAGCCGCGGTTCGAGGCGCTCATGACGCGCCTGCGGCTCTGACGGCGCGCGCTCCCGGCGGGCGGGGGCCATACGACGCGTCGCGGCCCGCGCGAGGCTCCGGTCGTCAGCCGGAGGGGGCGCGGGCCGCGACGCACGCCAGACGAGGCGTGCTATCGCCGCTCTCTGCCTACCACGGCGTCAACAGCGACAGGCCGGCCGAGAAGACGAGGTCGTTCTGGAACTTCGAGCCGAAGTCCGCGACCGTCGTGTTGCCCTGCGTGTCGTTCAGCTTGATCTTCGCGTTGTACATGTAGTCGTCGGCGCCGAGCTTGAAGCACAGCAGGTCGTTCAGGTGCAGCCGCGCCGCGGCTCCGATCACGCCACCGACCGTCGTCGAGCGATCGAGCTTGAGCCCTTCCTGATCCTTGTAGGCGTTCCCGCCCGCGCCGATGATCGCCGGTCCCGCCGAGAGGTAGATGTGCTGGGCGCTCTGATGCGGGGTGATCCCGTAGAGCAGCTTCGCCGCGCCGAGGAGCAGGTAGCTGTGATCGCTGCCGCTGAAGGCGAAGTCGGTGCCGCTCGCCACGTTCGCCGAGGCGTCGCTGTTGATGTAGGCGAACGTGCCCTCGAAGCCGGCGTGGTCGGCGAACCAGCGGTTCGCGTTCAGTCCCACGATGAACCCGGTCTTGTGCTTCATCGAGATCTTCGCCGTCGTGCCGTTCACCGTCACCGCCTCGCTCAGAACGTCGGCCGTCGGCGCATACACGCCACCGAAGCCGGTGACGCGCCACTGCGCGCCCGCCGCCGTCGCCAGCCCCGCCGATGCCACCAGGGCGAGTGCGGCGGTCCGCAGTGAACCATTGCGTGTCGTCATGGTCCCTCCTGGTTGTATGGACACAGTGCGCCGCGTGCAGGGGGTGGTCAGTAGGTGCGGTCCCGAAAGGCCGACGGGAATTTCCGGGCGGGAGCGGGTGCGAGGCGGAGGGGGAAGGGGGTGGCGACGTGCACGTGCGTGCCCGATGGAGCGCGAAAGTCGTCCAAGCTACGTTCCGGGCGCAGGGGCGGAGGCGCCGTGCACGCCCCCGGCGGCGCACAGTAGTTCCCTCGGTCGCTGCGCTCCCTCGGGATGACCACGGCGCCCTGTGGCATCCCGGACTCGTCCCGCCTCCCGCCTCCCGCCTCCCGCCTCCCCCCTCCCGCCTCCCGCGTGTACGACCTCCGCCTCCTGATCCTCGTCCTCACGTATCTCTTCATCGCCGTGCAGCAGATCCCGGGGACGCGCATCAACCGCCCGGCGGCCTCGCTGCTCGGGGCGGTGGCGATGATCACCATCGGGAAGCTGCCGCTGAGCGAGGCCTACGCCGCGATCGATCTCGACGTGATGGTCTTCCTCCTCGGCGTCCTCCTGCTCACCGGGTTCCTGGAGCTGGGCGGCTTCTTCGAGTGGGCGGCGGCGCACATCGTGGTGCGGGCGCGCTCGCCGCGCGCGCTCCTCGCCGCCGTCGTCGTGCTGAGCGGCCTGCTGTCGGCGTTCTTCGTGAACGACACCATCTGCCTGGTGCTCACGCCGCTCGTGCTCGCCATCGTCCGCCCGCTGCGGCTGCGGCCACTCCCGTATCTCCTTGGGATCGCCCTCGGCGCGAACGTGGGGAGCGCCATGACGCCGACGGGCAACCCGCAGAACATGCTCATCGGCGTCGCCAGCGGGATCCACTTCGCGCGCTTCGTCGCCACGCTCGCGCTCCCCTCGCTCGGGGGGCTCGCCATCGTCTACGGCGTGCTCGCGTTGGTGCACCGGCGCGATCTCGCGGTCGCGATGACCGTCGCGCCGCGGGAGGTGGAGGAGCCGTTCGATCGCGTGCTCGTGACGAAGTCGCTCGTCGTGTTCGGCGGCGCGCTCGCGGGCTGGCTCGCCGGACTGTCGCTGCCCCTCGTGGCGATCACGGCGGCCGCGGTCCTCATCGCCATCGCGCAGCGCGATCCGGCGGAGGCGTTCGCCCGGGTGGAGTGGCAGCTCCTGCTCTTCTTCGGCGCGCTGTTCGTGGTGATGCGCGGCGTCCAGGATGCGCCGCTGGTGCAGTCGCTCACGACGGCCGCGGGGGCGCAGCTCCACGGCGCGCCGCTGCACGACGCGGGCGTGGTGTCGGCGGCGATGCTCGCGCTGTCGAACCTGGTGTCGAACGTGCCGGCCGTGATCCTCTGGCTGCCGGTGGTGCCGCACCTGCCGAACGCGAGCTTCGTGTGGCTCGTGATGGCGATGAGCTCGACGTTCGCGGGGAACCTGACGCTGCTCGGGTCGATGGCGAACCTGATCGTCGCCGAGCGCGCGGCCGCGCGCGGGGAGCACGTCGGCTTCGTGGACTACCTGAAGGTGGGGCTGCCGGTGACGGCGCTCACGGTGCTGTGGGGGGTGCTGGTGCTGGCGAGATAGCGGGAGGCGGGAGGCGCAACGACGTGATTGGTCCTTCGTCGTTGGTAATTGGCGAGCCGCTCGGGACGCCACTGGCGGTGTCTCGAGCGGCTCGCCAGCGACCAACGACCATCAACGAATCGCGGCTCTCGTCGTCTACTGCTCGCGCACCTCGCCCTTCGACCCTCGTCCCTCGCCCTTCGGCGCCGGGTGCACCCGGTCGCCGCGCACGACGATGCGCCAGATGAGGAGCGAGACGCCGAACGTGAGCAGCAGGTGGATCCAGCCGGGCGCTTCGTACACGAGCGCGCCGATGGCCCACACGATGAGCATCGCAATGGCGACGAGGATGCCGAGATCCATGAATTGACCGGGGTGAGCGTGGTACTTAAATTGCCTTCCAGTCCAACGACACGCGGAACGAAGGAACTCCGTTTTCGAGCCAACAAGTCCTTCGAGCAGGTTCGATAATCTATACTGACGTCATGCCCCCAGTGCGGGGGAAGGCGGAAGGTGTGGTGAGGACCTCATTATTCGACAGGGCTTCGCAAAACCCTCCTTTGTTCCGACACCTCGGGCCCCGTGGGAAACCACGGGGCTCGTCGTCTTTCACCCCTGACCCGCCATGCCGATCGTGACCGCCACGCGCCGCCTGCACTTCAACGCGGCGCATCGCGTGCACAATCCCGCGCTCTCGGACGAGGAGAACCGCGAGCTGTTCGGGAAGGACGCCAACCCGCACGGCCACGGCCACAACTACGTGCTCGACGTCTCGGTCACGGGGCCGGTCGAGGAGCGCACGGGCTACGTGATCGACCTCACGAGGCTGAAGCGGATCGTGCAGCGCGAGGTGATCGACCAGATGGACCACCGGAACCTGAACGTGGACGTGCCGTTCATGCAGGGCACGATCCCGACGACGGAGAACATCGTGGTCGCGATCTGGCGCATCCTCGAGCCGGCGGTCAGGCCGGGGCGCCTCTCCAAGCTCGTGCTGTGGGAGACGCCGAACAACCGCGTCGAGTACGACGGCCGCTGAGCCCCGGACGCCCGCCATGAGCGATCCCCTCGCCGGCCGGACCGCGCTCGTCACCGGCGCGTCGCGCGGGATCGGCCTGCTCGTCGCGCGCCGGCTCGTCGAGGCGGAGGTGCGCGTGGCCATGCTCGCGCGCGGCGCCGAGGAGCTCCAGGCGCGCGCCGCGGAGCTGGGCCCGCTCGCGCTCCCCGTCGCGTGCGACGTGGCCGACGGCGCGGCGGTCGAGCGCACGGTGGAGGCGGTGCGCGAGCGCTTCGGCGGCGCGCCGGACGTGCTGGTCAACAACGCGGGGCTCTTCCGCGTCGCGCCGGTCGAGGGGACGAGCGCCGACGATTTCACCCGCTCGCTCGCCGTGAACGTCGTCGCCCCATTCCTCTTCGTGCGCGGGTTCCTCGGCGGCATGCGGGAGCGCGGCACGGGACACGTGGTGACCATCGGCTCGATCGCGGACCACGTCGCGCTCCCCGGGAACGCGGCGTATGCCGGGGGGAAGTTCGGCGTGCGCGGGCTGCACGAGGTGCTCCGCGAGGAGCTGCGCGGCAGCGGCCTCCGTGCCACGCTCGTCTCCCCCGGCCCGGTCGACACGCCGCTGTGGGACGCCGTCCCGCCGGAGGTGCGCGCCGGGCTCACCCCGCGCGCGCGGATGCTCCCCGCCGCCGCCGTGGCCGACGCGGTGCTCTATGCGTTGCGGCAGCCCCCGGAGGTCAACGTCGACGAGCTGCGGCTGTCGCGGGCATGAACACCGGCGCTCCGCTTTCCGCCCTCGCCCCTCGATCCTCGACCCTGAAGTGTTCATCGACTTCATCGACCACCTCCGCTGCCCGCAGCCGCACCAGGAGACGTGGCTCGTCGCCTCCTCGGCGCGCGTCGTCGAGCGCGACATCATGGACGGGATCCTCGGCTGTCCGATCTGCCGCGCCGAGTATCCGATCCGCGACGGCGTCGCGTACTTCGTGGAGCGCACGCCGGAGCAGGTCCCGCACGCGTCGCCGGAGAGCCAGGAGGAGGCGATGCGGCTGGCGGCCTTCCTCGACCTCGCCGAGCCCCGCGGCTTCGCCGCGCTCGTCGGCGACTGGGGGAGCCAGGCGCGCGTCGCGCAGGCGCTCACCGAGCTGCACCTCGTGCTCGTGAATCCGCCGCGCGACGTGGAGATGGGGCTGGGGGTGTCGGGCGTCGTCGTGGGGGAGGCGCTCCCGTTCGCGCGCATGGCGCTGCGCGGGATCGCCTTCGACGCGTCGACGAGCGGCGCGCTCGCCGCCTCGGCGCTCCCGGCGATCCGGCCGAAGGGGCGCGTGGTCGGGCCGGTCTCGCTGCCGGTGCCCGCCGGCGTCACGGAGCTGGTGCGCGACGAGCGCGTGTGGGTGGGCGAGCGCGAGGCGCCGCCGTCGCGGATCGTGGGGCTCGGGCGGCGTTAGGCGGGCGCGCGCCGTCGGCGCCTGCGCCCGCCCGCCTGCCGACGGCCGCCCGTCAGCGAGGCTTGGTCGTGTCGCTCCGGGCCGCCCGCTCCCCGACGAGCCCCGCGGCCGCCGCCGCGTCGACGCGGTTCCACACGGAGCTCGGCGTCGGGTCCACGAGGCGCGACGAGGGCGCGAACACGAGGCTGTTGCCCGCCGCGCTCGCCAGTACCGTGATCGGCTGGCCGGCGACGAAGTGGAAGGCGTGCCAGCGGTCGGAGGTGGCACCCACCCCGCTCTCGGGGAGGAAGGTGAGCAGCCCGTTGTCCGACTGGTCCACGTGCCCCGTGATCACGACCGGGGAGTTGCCCGGGTAGTTGGCGGTGAGGGTGAAGGTGCCGGGCTGCATGGCGAGCTCGACGCTCGTCGCGCCGGCGAAGCTCGTCGAGTCCGGATGCCGGAGCACCCACTTGCCCCACACGGCCGTGGTGTTCGGCGACGTGTGCGCCGGCGGCTCGGTGTGGTGGAAGAGCCCGCAGCCGCCGAGCGCGACCGTCAGTCCCAGTAACGCGGCGATCTTGCGCATCTGCACTCCTCTGAGCATTCGCTCCGAGGAGTGCAGGGGACATGCCTAGACCGCCGCGGGCTCGTGCTCGTCCTGATACAGGGCGTCGATGACGTCCTTGTACGCCCGGTCGACCACGCGCCGCTTCACCTTCAGCGTCGGCGTGAGCTCCCCGCGCTCGATGGAGAAGTCGTGCTCGAGGAGGGCGATCTTCTTCGGCATCTCGAAGCGGGCCAGCCCGACCAGCTCCTCGAACACCTCCTTCTCCATCTTCGCCTTCACCGTCGGCATAGCGAGGAGCTGCGAGCGACCGGTCCAGATGATGTTCTTGTACGCGGCCCACTTCTCGAGCGTGTCCCAGTTCGGCACGACGAGCAGCACCGGGTACTTCCGCCGGTCGCCGATCATGACGGCCTGGCTCACGTACTTGTTCGTCTTCACCGCGTTCTCGATCGGCTGGGGCGCGATGTTCTTGCCGCCGGCGGTGACGATGATGTCCTTCTTCCGGTCGGTGATGGCGAGGAAGCCGTCGCGCAGCTCGCCGATGTCGCCGGTGTGGAACCAGCCCTCGGCGTCGATCGCTTCCTTCGTCGCCTCCGGCTTGTTGAAGTAGCCCTTCATGACGTGCGGGCCGCGCGTGAGGATCTCGCCGTCGGGGGCGATGCTCACCTCCACGCCGGGGATCGGGACGCCGACGGTGCCGATGCGGAAGGCGTTCGGGCGGTTCACGGCGATCACGGGCGAGGTCTCCGTGAGGCCGTAGCCCTCGAGGATCACGAGCCCCGCCGCGTAGAAGAACTTGTTGATCTCCGGCGCCAGCGGCGCGCCGCCGGACACGAAGTAGCGCAGCCGGCCGCCGGTGCGCTCCTTCAGCTTGGAGAACACGAGCTTCTGCGCGATCGCGTACTGCAGCGCGAGCAGGCCGCGCGGCTCGCGGCCGGCGAGCTTCACGTCGGCCCACCGGTCCGCCACGCTCCGCGCCCAGAAGAAGATCCGTTTCTTCACCGCGCTGCCGGAGAGCGCGTTCTCCAGCACGCGCGCGTACATCTTCTCGTAGAGGCGCGGCACGGAGAGCACGAGCGTGGGGCGCACCTCGGTCAGGTTGAGCGGCACGGTGTCGACCGATTCGGCGTAGGCGATCGACGTCCCCGTGTGGAACATCAGGTAGTGCCCCGCCATCCGCTCGAAGACGTGCGACAGCGGCAGGAAGCTGAGCGCCGTATCGGCGCCGCTGAAGGGGATCACCGCGGCTGCCGCGACGACGTTCGACCAGAAGTTGTCGTGCGTGAGCATGACGCCCTTCGGCTCGCCCGTCGTGCCGGACGTATAGATGATCGTGGCGACGTGGTCCGGGTCGACGCTCAGCGCCCCGTCTCGGTAGGACGCGGCGCGCTCCGGCGTGTCGACGCTCGCTCCCTTCGCCTCGAGCTGGGCGAGGGTCAGGTCCTCGCCCGCTTCGCACTTCGGTCCGAAGCCGATCACCCATTTCAGGCTCGGCACCTCGTGGCGGACCTCGATGATCTTCCGCGCCTGCTCGGCGTCGGACACGAAGATCGCCACCGCGCCAGAGTCGCGGAGGATGTACGCCGCCTGCTCGGGCGGCAGGTTCGGGTAGATCGGCACGTCGGTGAGGCGCGACGTCAGGCAGGCGAAGTCGGCGATGGCCCATTCCGGCCGGTTCTCCGACAGGATGGCCACGCGCTCGCCCGGCTGGACGCCGAGCTCCTCCAGGCCGAGGGCGACGCGGCGGACGCGGTCCGCCAGCTCGCGGTGCGAGATCGGCCGATACTGCCCGGCGACCTTCGACTGGAGCGCGTCGGGCTTGTCGTACTTCGCGACGGCATCCAGGAACAGGTGCGTCAGCGTGCCGGGAGCCGAGTTGCGGGGACCTCCGCTCGTGATCATCCGGGCCTCCCTCGCATGAGTGCCGTGCGTTGGCAGTGTGCCGCTCGTTTCCAGTATACCGCGCGTCCGGCGGCGCCGGAACAGATCGGTGCCCCGACTACGGCGTGCTGAATCCCTTGACCTTGACCGGGATCACGAACCGCGCGGGGCTGCCGGCCAGCGCGCTCCCCCGGTAGCTCGCGCGCACGCTCACGACGATGCTGTCCACCCGGTGGCCGAGGACGAGCGCGGTGTCGGCGAGCGCGCCCGCCCGGAGGATCAGCTTCCGGCTGAGGGTGCCGCTGGCGTCCGCCGTGTCGCTCCTCGCCGGCGTCGTCCCCCGGTCGTCCACCACGTACACGCTCGGTGCCGTGTCGCGCGACGCGGGCGCCATGTCGACGTGGAACGAGCCGATCCACCCCGGCACGGCGACGCTGTCCCCCGGCCCGCCCTTCACCGCGAGCTGGAGCGTGGCGTTGTTCGCGCTCCAGGCGGTGTCCGGCACGAAGCGCAGCGTGTCGGTGTGGCCGGTGGCGTCGGTGGTCGTTGTCGCGACGAGGGTGGTCGGCGCGACGGTGACGTAGATCGAATCGGGGGGCGTCTGGAGGCTCCCGAAGGAGCCGACCACGCGCACGGGCGTGCTGCGCACGCTGTCGCCGACGAGCATGGAGCCGCCGACCATGTGCGCGCCGCTGTCGAGGACCACGAAGCTGGGCTGCAGCTTCATCGTGTCGCCGTGCGTGTCGAACGCGTACACGCGCAGGGGCGCCACCACGCCCGCGCTGTCGCGCAGCGTGTCGCCGACGACGACCGCCGTGAAGGGCGGCTGGACCGTGGAGATGGATGCCACGCCCCCCGGCGGCGACTCGATCGGGTAGCAGGCGAAGGCGACGACGCCCGCCGCGATCCCGAGGACGATCGCTCGGCGCATCACGCGAACCGCCGCGCCAGCTCGTCCACGACCGCTTCGTAGGCCCGCGCCGCGGCGTCGTCCGGCGAGTGCAATACGACCGGCTGGCCGGCGGCGAAGGCGTCGATGGAGGCGAAGGTCCGTGGGATCGTGATGTCGAGCACGAGGTCGGCGGGGAGCTGCTCGCGCACGTACGCCGCCACCCGCTCCGAGACCGGGTTCCCCTGCTCGAGCATCGTCAGCAGCATCCCCTCGAAGACGAGGCACTCGTTGCGCGCCGCGATGTCGCGGATGCCGCGCAGGATCTGCGTGCTGGTCTGGAGCGCGACGGGCTCGCACTGCATGGGAACGAGAACGTGCTGGCTGTCGGCCAGCACGCGGTGCACGACCGGCCCGAGTCCCGGCGGCGTGTCCACCACCACGAGATAGCCCAGCGACCGCGCGCGCGAGAAGAGCTCCGTCACGCGCGGCGACGCGGCGAACTCGTGCTGGTATCGGTCGTGGTCGCCGAGCTCGGACACCGAGCCGACGGGCACGACGCGCAGCCAGGGGATCTCGGTCGGATGCACCACCTCGTGCATCTGCCGGGTGCCGGCGAGAAAATCGGAGAAGCCGGAGCGGGCCTCCGCGCCGTGGATGCCCAGGCCGAGGCGGACGGAGCCCTGCGGATCGCTGTCCACGAGCAGCGTCCGCGTCCCGCGACGCGCGAACGCCGCGGCGATGTTGATGGCTGTCGTCGTCTTGCCGACGCCGCCCTTCTGGCTGACGACCGCGAGCACCTGGCCCACGTCAGGATTCCGAGTCGTCGGCCACCGCGTCCGCGCCGGACCTCAGGCGCTGCAGAGTGTGCTCCGCGTGGCGGACCCAGCGCTCCGCCTCAGGGCTCGCGGGGGGGCGGGCGAGGAAGGCGTCGAGGTGCTCCTCGGCCCCCATGGCGTCGCCGCGCCGCAGCAGCAGGAAGGCGAGCCCATAGTGCGCGCCGGAGAGGGTCGGAGCGAGCTCCAGCGCCCGCCGGTAGCACCGGATCGCCTCCTCCTGCCGTCCCGTCTTGGAATACGCGATCGCCATGTTCTGGAGGATGCGCGGGTCGTTCGGGTGGTCGCGCAGCGCGAGGCGGTAGGAGGTCAACGCGGCGTCATAGTCGCCCTGGCGCTCCAGCGCGAGTGCCTCGTTGAGGTAGTCGAGGCGCTGGGGCTTCAAATCGTGGTCCGACTTGCCGCCGAGCAGGCGACTCCACCAGGACATGCGGGACGGGAGTGGGAGCGACGAGAGGAGGCTGGCTGGTCACCGAGCGCCAGAGCGCAAAGCTATTCTGTGCGCCCGATGGGAGCAACCGCGACGCCCGTGCGTGGCGCGACGGCGCACGCGTCGTGCTTCCACGCCATCCGGGGCGGGGATAGCTTACGAAGATCGACCTGTGGATCGCCGGAGCCCACGTCTTTCAGGGGACTGCTGTCACATGACTCCACGCCGTCTGGACGTCGAGCGGAACAAGGGTGTGTTCGAGGTCGAGTGGCCGCTGTTCGGCGAGCTCTCGCGCGCCCTCGCGCTGAAGGTCGCCCGCAGCTACGACCCGGAGCTCGTCGTGGGCGTCGCGACGGCTGGCGTGATCCCGGGCGCGGTGATCGCCGCGATCCTCAACCGCGAGTTCTCCTCGATCGTCGTGAGCCGCCGGTTCGGGGCGGAGAAGGTGCGCGAGACGCCGGCGGTGCTCGGCGCCGCGCCGACGGGCGTGCGCAACCGGCGCGTGCTCGTCGTCGACGAGACCTGCGATTCCGGGGCGACGCTGCGGCTCGCCGTGGGCGCGTGCGTGAACGCGGGCGCGAAGGAGGTGCGCACGGCGGTGGCGTTCCGCACGGGGACGTACGTGCCGGACTTCCACGCCCTCGCCACCGAGAGCGCGATCGTCCTCCCGTGGGACCGCGAGATCCTCATCGACGGCGAGCTGGTGACGAACCCGCTCTACGCCGACGCGCTGCGCGAGGCGCAGCAGCAGCTCGGGAGCTAGACCGTCGCCGCCGCGTCCGCGTAGTCCACGCCGCGCGCCATCTCGTCGTAGACGTGCTGCATGACGTCCGCGCTGCCGAGCAGGAAGCGGCAGCGCGGCGCGCCTGACGAGCGGCACTCGACCTCCATCACGGCGAGCGGGCTGCCCGCGAGCCGGCCGAAGAAGTCGGCGAACATGCCGGTGGTGACGTGGCAGCCGGGGAAGGCGAGCGGGTGTCCGGGATCGGCTTCCGCCCAGTCCTCGGAATCGATGGCGACGACGGCGTCGGTGAGCGGCGTCACCTGGAGCGAGCCCCAGCCGAGGTCGCGGAAGTACTGCATCGCGCGCGCGCCGAACTCCTGCGCGCCGAGCGTGTGCGGCGCGCCGAGGCCGCGCCGGGCGAGCCAGTGCGCGAAGCCGTCGTAGAGCGCGGCGCCGCCGGCATAGCCGGATTCCTGGAGGTAGCCCGCGGCGCCAGCGCCGACGTCGCGGAAGAGCGTGACGCGCAGCGCCGTCAACGAATCCCGCATGAGTGCGACCATGGCTTGCTCCGTGAGGTCGAACGGGTCAGTCATCGCGATCTCCAGGGTCACTGAGCGATGCGCCGCAGCAGCTCGGCTTCATCGATCGTCTCGATGCCGAGGGCGCGGGCCTTTTCCAGCTTGCTCCCGGCCTCCTCGCCGACGACGACGGCGGTGGTCGACTTCGACACGCCGCTCGTCACGCGTCCCCCGTTGGCCTCGATCAGCTCCGTCGCCTGCGTCCGGGAGAGGGTGGGCAGCGTCCCGGTGATGACGAACGTCATCCCCTTGAGGGCACCGCCCGCGGCGACGGGGCGCGGCTCCGTCGTGGTGACGCCGGCCGCGCGCAGCCTGGCGAGGAGCTCGCGCGCGGTGGGGTCGGCGGCGTAGGCGACGACCGCGCGCGCGATCGTCTCGCCGATGCCGCGGATGGCGAGGATGTCGTCCACCGTCGCCCGCTCGAGCGCGTCGAGGTCGCCGAAGTGCCGGGCGAGGAGCTGCGCGGCCGTCGCGCCGACGTGGCGGATGCCGAGGCCGAAGAGGAGGCGCGACAGCGGCTGCGCGCGCGAGGCGTCGATCGCCGCGACGAGCGCCGCCGCGCTCTTCGTCGCGAACCCCTCGAGGTCCACGAGCTGCTCCGGCACGAGGCGATAGAGGTCGGCGGCGTCGTGGATCAGCCCCGCCTGCAGGAGCTGCTGGATGCGCGCGTAGGAGAGGCCGCGGATGTCCATCGCCTCGCGCGAGGCGAAGTGCACGAGCCCCTCGAGCTGGCGCCCGGGGCAGCCGACGTTCGGGCAGTAGATCGCGACCTCCTCCTCGTCGCGCTCGACCGGCGTGCCGCAGACCGGGCACGCCGTCGGCACGGGCGTCGGCTCGGGCGGATAGTCCGGGTCGCGGCGCTCGGGGATGGGGCCGATGATCTGCGGGATGACCTCGCCGGCGCGCTTCACCTGCACCCAGTCGCCGGGGCGCAGGTCCTTGTCGCGAATCAGGTCGAAGTTGTGCAGCGTGGCGAGCTTCACGATCGCGCCGCCGATCTCCACCGGCTCGAGGCTGGCGTACGGGTTGAGCGCGCCGGTGCGGCCGACGTTGACGTTGATGGCGAGGAGCTTCGTCTCGGCGATGTCGGGGGCGAACTTGCGGGCGATGGCCCACCGCGGCTCGCGCCCGCCGACGACCCCGAGCTCGTCCTGCAGGGCGAGGAGGTCGATCTTGACGACGCCGCCGTCGATGCCGAAATCGAGCTCCGCGCGGATGCGGTGCTCGACCTCGCGCGCCCACTCGTGCACGGGGCCGAGCTCCGTGCAGGTGCGGCGGTGCGGGGCGACGGGGACGCCCCAGTCGCGGAGGCCGTCGAGCAGTTCCGACTGGCGCTCGAAGGGGAGGGCGGCGCCGTGGGGGACGGCGATGGCGTAGCCGAAGAAGCGCAACGGCCGACGCGCCGTCACCGAGGGATCCAACTGCCGCAGCGCGCCCGCGGCGGCGTTGCGGGGGTTGGCGAAGACGGGGTCGCCGGCGCGCACGCGCTCGGCGTTCATCTCCTCGAAGCCGCTGAAGGGCATGTAGACCTCGCCGCGGATCTCCATGAGCGCGGGGTGGTCGCTGCCGCGGAGGCGGAGGGGGATGTCGTGGATGGTGCGGAGGTTGGCGGTGACCTCCTCGCCGACGACGCCGTTGCCGCGGGTGGCGCCGGTGACGAGGACGCCGTGGTCGTAGGTGAGGCTGACGGCGGCGCCGTCGATCTTGAGCTCGCAGGTGTAGCCGGCGCGGCGGACGTCGTCGCCGGCGAGGCGCTGGATGCGCTCCTCCCAGGCGGCGAGCTCGCCCTCGTCGAAGGCGTTGCCTAACGAGAGCATGGGCACGAGGTGCGTGTGCTTGGCGAGCTGGCTGGCGGGCGGGGCGCCGACGCGCTGGGTCGGCGAGTCGGGGGTGCGCAGCGCCGGCCAGCGCTGCTCCAGCTCCTGGAGCTCGCGGAAGAGCCGGTCGTACTCGGCGTCGCTGAGCGACGGCCGGTCGAGGACGTAGTACTCGTGACTCGCGCGGTCGAGGGTCTCCCTCAGGTACGCCGCCCTCGCGGCGGCAGATTCCACGTCCATGAAGAGGGTCGACGGTCGAGGGTCGAGGGTCGAGGGTCGAGGGTCGAGGGTTGCCGGAGCGAGAGAATAGAAGCGAGGAACGAGTCCCAGCGGAAGGCGGAGAGCGGACCGCGGATGGCGACGTGTCGCGAGCGGCGCGCGGCAGCGGGGATGCGCGAGGGATCAGGCTCGACCCTCGACCCTACACCCTCGACCCTAGCCCTTCGATTCCTCCTCCAGCACCTGCATCGCCACCGCGACCAGCCGGCCGAGCTCCTCGTCCGAGGCCTTCGGGAGCAGCGTCTCCGCCCAGACGTGATCCTCGGTGTGCGTGTAGCGGTCGAGGAGGCGCTTCATGAACGCGATCAGGGCGATGCGCTGCAGCTCGGCGCGGCGCTGCCCCTGCGAGGCATCCTGCTGCGAGCGGAGGAGGCTCTCGAAGCGGTGCGCGTTGCGCAGCGCCTTGGCCGTCAGCGACGCGACCACCTGGCAGAAGCGCACGTCGGCGTCGGAGAAGGGCTCGGCGTCCCGCTCGGTGCGCAGGAAGATCGCGCCGATGACCGAACCCTGCCACTGGATCGGCACGACGACGATCGAGCGCACGTTGCGCGTGTCGAGCTGCGACTTGATGCTCTTGAGCATCGGGTCGTTGGCCGCGTCGGGGATGAAGACCGTCTCCCCCGACTCGAACGCGCGCTTCAGCTCCGGGTAGCGGTTGAGGTCCACGACGAGGTTGCGGATCGTCGGATCCTCGTAGCTGGCGACGAGGCGGACCTCGTCCTTCTCGCCGGAGAGGAAGATGGCGCAGCGGTCGAGGCCGAAGGCGTCGCCGAGCTTGC
>CAMLIT010000091.1 GCA_946480295.1 uncultured Gemmatimonadota bacterium | reverse complement strand
CGCCGCGGCGCTGCTCGCGGCGGCCGGCGCGGCGGCGCCGGTGCTCGCCCCGGCTCCCGTCTTGTCGCCGCCACCACATGCGACGAGCCACAGCCCAGCGACGATCCAGAATCGACTCTTGTCGAACACGTTCTCCTCCGTATGTGCAGTTCGTGTGCGCCGGCGGGAGCCGGCGGGCTTTCGGCGCCCCTGAGGCCGCACGCTGCATGCCGGGTGCTCGCGACGGGCGCGATTTGCCTGGCGGTGCCCGGTTCCTGCCAACACTGGGCGCCTGCCTCGTGCGGTTCGTCCCCGCGGTGCCGAACGGCGATCGTCCGCGCCAGAATGCTGTACGGAAAGGGGCGCCGGCGCCATCGGGGGCTCGCCGCCACGGCCGCGACCGGACCCTTCGCCGTCGGCGTGGCTCGGTGCCGCCCGTCGCGGTTGCCGCTCGCGCCAGCCCTCGGCAACTTCACAGCGTTCCTCCGACCAGCCGCCCTTCCCGAGCAGAACTCGTACAGGAGCAAGATGTTACGAACCGTGGATCACCTCGCTCGCCACTCCGTGGGCCCAGCGCGGGCGCGCCAGCGCATGCTCGCCGCCCTTGCCGCCCTCCTCGCCGCATCCGCGCTCGCCCCCGCCGACGCCCGCGCCCAGCAGCCAGCGCAGCCGACGCGCGTGCTCACCGCGGCCGACTACGCCCGCGCCGAGCGCTGGCTGGGCTACGACACCGCGCCGCTCGTCCACGGCGGCGTGAGCGGCGTGACCTGGCTGCCCGACGGCAGCTTCTGGTACCGGACCACCACCGCCGCCGGCACCGAGTTCATCGCGGTGGATCCGCACACGCGGCGCCGCCACCCCGCCTTCGACCAGGCTCGTTTGGCACAGGCGCTCTCCGCCGCCGCGGGCACGACCTACGCCGCCAACGCCCTGCCGATCACCAGCTTCGAGGTGACCGGCAACGGCCGGTCGGTCGAGTTCGACGTGCGCACCCGGCACTACAGCTGCGACGTCCAGGGGAACCGCTGCGTCGCCTCCCCCGCGGCCGGCGTCGGCCGCAACGAGGTGCTCTCGCCCGACGGCCGGAAGGCCGCGTTCATCCGCGACTGGAATCTCTGGGTCCGCGATGTCGCCACCGGCAAGGAGACGCGGCTCACCACCGACGGCGTGAAGGACTTCGGCTACGCCACGGACAACGCCGGCTGGACAAGAAGCGACCGGCCGATCCTCCTCTGGTCCCCCGACTCGCGGAAGATCGCGACCTTCCAGCAGGACCAGCGCGGCGTCGGCGACATGTACCTCGTCACGACCAACATCGGCCATCCGCACCTGGAGGCGTGGAAGTACCCGCTCCCCGGCGACAGCGTCGTCACGATGATCCAGCGCGTCGTCATCGACGTCGACACGCCGCGCGTCGTGCGGCTCCGGATGCCCCCCGACCAGCACCGCTCCACGATCTGCGACCACATCGCCTGCCGCGGATCCGAGTTCACCGACGTCCAGTGGAGCCCCGACGCGTCGCGGCTCTTCTTCGTGTCCACCTCGCGCGATCACAAGCACGAGGTGCTCCGCGAGGCCGATCCGGCAACCGGCGCGGTGCGCGACATCCTCAGCGAGACCTCGCCGACGCAGTACGAGGGCGGCTTCAACAAGTCGAACTGGAGCGTGCTCCCGGCGAGCAACGAGGTGATCTGGTTCTCCGAGCGCGACAACTGGGGCCATCTCTACCTGTACGATCTCCGGACGGGGAAGCTCGAGCGCCGCATAACGAGCGGCGACTGGCCGGTGCTCCAGGTGCTGCGCGTGGACCCGGCGAGCCGCACCATCTTCTTCACCGGCGCGGGGCGCGAGCCGGGCGACCCGTACTTCCGCCACCTGTACAGCATCCGCATGGACGGGAGCGACCTGCGGCTGCTGACGCCGGACAGCGCCGATCACGAGGTCTCCATCTCCCCCGACGGGCGCTACGTGCTCGACACGTACTCCACGCCGCAGACGCCGCAGGTGACCGTGCTGCGCGACGCGCGCGGCCGCCTCGTCATGCCGGTGGACAGGACGGACATCTCGCGCCTCCTCGCCGCCGGGTGGAAGCCGCCGACGTCAATCACCGTCAAGGCGCGCGACGGGAAGACGGACCTCTACGGGCTGCTCTTCCGGCCGATGGACTTCGACTCGACGAAGAAGTACCCGATCATCGACAACATCTACCCCGGCCCGCAGACGGGGAGCGTGGGCACGCGGAGCTTCGTCTCGGCGCGCGGCGACGCGCAGGCGCTCGCCGACCTCGGCTTCGTCGTCGTGCAGATCGACGGCATGGGCACGCCGATGCGCTCCAAGTCGTTCCACGACGCCTACTACGGCGACATGGGCGACAACACCCTTCCCGACCAGGTGACGGGGATCAGGCAGCTCGCCCAGCGCCATCCCTGGATCGACATCGACCGCGTGGGGATCTGGGGGCACTCGGGCGGCGGCTTCGCCACCGCCGACGCGATGTTCCGCTACCCCGACTTCTTCAAGGTCGGCATCTCGGAATCGGGCAACCACGACAACCGCGAGTACGAGGACGACTGGGGCGAGCGCTATCAGGGGTTGCTGAAGGAGCTGGGCGACGACAGCACCAACTACGACGACCAGGCCAACCAGAACCACGCGCGCAACCTGAAGGGGAAGCTGCTGCTCGCCCACGGGACCATGGACGACAACGTGCCGCCGTACAACACGCTGCTCGTCGTCGACGCGCTGATCCGGGCGAACAAGGACTTCGACCTCCTCCTCCTCCCCAACCAGCACCACGGCTACGGCCTGGAATCGAGCTACATGATGCGGCGCCGCTGGGACTACTTCGTGCGCAACCTCATGGGCGCCGAGCCGCCGAAGGAGTACGAGATGCACCCGCCGGCGGTGGCGGCGTTTCGCCGGTGACAGGCGACGGATGATCGCAACGACGTGATTGGTCGTTGGTCATTGGTCGTTGGCGAGCCGCTCGGGACGCTTCTCGTGCCCTCCCGAGCGGCTCGCCAATCACCAACGACTACTGACCAATGACGATCGTCCTGTCGCGCGCCGTCAGGCGACGCTCTTCAGTGCCTCCGCCACCGTCCCGAAGATCTGATCGATCTGCCCCGTCTCGATGATGAGCGGGGGCGAGAGGACGAGGGAGTCGCCGGTGGAGCGCACCAGCACCCCGCGCCGGAAGCACTCGAGGAACACGTCCCATGCGCGCGCGCCCGGCGCGCCGGGGCGCGGCTCCAGCTCGATCGCGCCGACCAGCCCGAGGTTCCGCAGGTCGATCACGTAGGGCAGGCCGCGCAGCGAGTGCACCGCCTCCTCCCAGTACGGCGCCAGCTCCGCGGCGCGCGCGAAGAGGTTCTCGTCGCGGTAGACGTCCAGCGTCGCCATCGACGCGGCGCAGGCGAGCGGGTGCCCCGAGTACGTGTACCCGTGAAAGAACTCCACGCCGGCCGGCGTCGCGTTCACGATCGTGTCGTGGATCCCGCTCTGCACGAACACCGCCCCCATCGGCACCGCGGCGTTCGTGATCCCCTTCGCCACGGTCATCAGGTCGGGGGTCACGCCGAAGTACTCGGCGGCGAAGGGTGCGCCGAGGCGGCCGAAGCCGGTGATCACCTCGTCGAAGACGAGGAGGATGCCGTGCCGGTCGCAGATCGCGCGCAGCCGCTCGAGGTAGCCGCGGGGCGGGATGAGCACCCCCGTCGAGCCGGCGACCGGCTCGACGATCACCGCCGCGATCGTGTGCGCGCCGTGCCGCGCGACGATCTCCTCCAGCTCGTCGGCGAGGTGCGCCCCCCACGCCGGCTGCCCGCGGCTGAACGCGTTGTGCGCCAGGTCGTGTGTCGCGGCGAGGTGGTCGACGCGCGGCAGGAGCTGCGCGGCGAAGGCGCGCTTGTTCGCCTCCATCCCGCCCACCGACAGCCCGCCGAACCCCACGCCATGGTACCCCCGCTGCCGGCCGATCAGCCGCGTGCGCTCCGGCTCCCCCCTCGCCTGCCAGTAGGCGAGCGCGATCTTGAGCGCCGTGTCCACCGCCTCCGAGCCGGAGTTGGCGAGGAACACGCGATCCAGCCCCGCCGGTGCCATCGCCGCCAAACGGCGCGCGAGCTGGAACTCGAGCGGGTGCCCCATCTGGAAGAGCGGCGCGTAGTCCAGCTCCGCGGCCTGCGCGGCGATCGCCGCGACGATGCGCTCGCGGCAGTGCCCCGCGTTGACGCACCACAGCCCCGCCGTCCCGTCGAGGATCTGCCGCCCATCGGCGGTCGTGTAGTGCATCCCCTTCGCCGACACGAACAGGCGCGGCGCGCGCTTGAAGGCGCGGTTCGCCGTGAAGGGCATCCACAGCTCGTCGAGGGAGAGGTCGGCGTCGCGCGCGAGGTCGCGCGCGGCGGTGGTCGGGGTCTGCGTCATCGTCTACGCCGGAGGGGGAGATCCGCTATCTTGGTGGCGTCACGAAATATGACGTGGAGGGAGAACGTGGGCGAGCAGGGGGCCGAGCTCGACGTCGTCCGGGATCGTCTGGAGCAGATCAAGCGTCGCCACCGCGGCGGGATCCGCTGGCATATCACCGCGCACACCGCGGAGCTGGCGATCGCGGCGCTCCAGCGCGCCGAGCGAGAGGCGAAACGCCGGCGCGGCGGGAAGATCAAGCGGCGCAAGCCGGGCAAGCGGCTCCTCTGACGAACAGGTCCCGCGACGCCGGCGGCCCTCAGGGCTCCGGCACCTTCGGTTCGGTGTAGACCTTCCGCAGGTCCGCCAGGTACTCGCCGTGCAGCGCGTGGATGGCGTCGAACTCCCGCTTCACGGCGGCGCGATACGCCGGATGCGTGGCGAAATCGTAGAGGAGCGCCGCCATCGATCTCGGGATGACGCGTGATGTCGTCGCCCATCGCGAGCAGCTCCGTGTCCATCGGCTCCTTCGCGCGCGCGACCACGCGATCGCGCGCCGCATCCGGCCCGGTGAGCCGCTGCATATACGGAAACGGGGCGCGGCTGCCAGAGGTCGCTTGGGCGGACAGTCGAGTCCGCGCGGCCGCAGTGGCACGCGGCTCGCCTAAGAGAAGAGACCGGCACGCGGACACGGTGTCTGCGTGCGCAACCCACTGCCCGCGAGGACACGGGAGGACCCATGGCCGACGTCAACATCAACAATCCCCCTCCAGCACCCGAGACCAGCGGCGGCGGCGGAGGCGGTGCCGGGGTGGTCTGGGCCATCGTCGTCGTCGTGCTGCTCATCATCATCGCGTGGTTCCTCTTCGGCGGTGGACTGAACCGCCACAGCACGACGAAGATCGACATCAACACGCCGGGGCTGTCGAATGGCAGCGGTGGAGGCGGCACCGGCGGGGGCGGCACCGGCGCGGGTGGTGGCGGTGGTGGCGGCGGCGGTGCCGCGGGCGGCGCGTCGCACCCCTGAGGAAGGCGTAGGAGGCCGCCTCTGGTCGAGGCGGCTTGCCGTGTGCATCGCCTGGATGGCGTCCGCATCGGCGGTCGCCGGGCTTCCGCAGATGCGGCGGGCCCGGCGATATCCGGCGTTCATGCCTGATCCCCGAGCCGGGCCACGGCTCTCTGGTCTGGTACCCCCACCTCGCGTGGTCCCGCTCGACCCGGTAGCATTGTCATTGCTTCAGCGACTACCTACAACACCGGGATCAACCATTGCCTGACCGTGGCCGCGCTCGCATCGGAGTTCGAGGTCTGGACGAAGTCCTCGGCGGCGGGCTTCCGCGCGAGCGGCTGTACCTCATCGACGGTGAACCCGGTACCGGAAAGACCACGATCGCGCTCCAGTTTCTCCTGGAAGGCCGGCAGGAGGGAGAGCGCGGGCTGTACATCACGCTGTCCGAAACGGCTGAGGAGCTGCGCAGCGCCGCGGAATCTCACGGGTGGTCGCTCGACGGGATAGCGATTCTCGAGCTCTCGTCCATCCAGGGCGACGAGCCGGAGGAAGCGTACACGCTCTTCCATCCAGCCGAGGTGGAGTTGCAGCACACGATGGACACGGTGCTGCAGCGCGTGGACGAGCACCGGCCGTCGCGCGTCGTGTTCGACTCGCTGAGCGAGATGCGCATGCTCGCCCGCGATGCATTGCGCTTCCGACGGCAGATCCTCGCCCTCAAGCAGTTCTTCAGCGGGCGTGATTGCACCGTGCTCCTGCTCGACGACCGCAGCCACCCCCAGGGCGACCTGCAGCTGCAGAGTCTCGCGCACGGCGTGATCATGCTCGAGCACCTCGCCATGGAATACGGCGCGGAACGCCGGCGGCTCCAGGTCATGAAGCTTCGCGGCGTGCGCTACCGCGGCGGGTACCATGATTTTCGCATTCGTACCGGCGGCGTGGACGTCTATCCGCGCATCCTCTGGAACGAAGGCCACGAGCCGCCTGCTCCACGGGTCCTGCTCAGTGGATCCGCGGAGCTCGACGCCCTGCTCGGCGGCGGCATCCTCGGTGGCACGAGCACGCTGCTGGTGGGTTCGTCCGGAACGGGCAAGTCGATCCTCTGCATGCAGTACGCGGAGCAGATGGCGCGGCAGAACGCGCCGACGCGCGTCTACCTGTTCGACGAGCGGGTGCGCACCGCCCTCATGCGCGCCCAGAGCCTCGATCTCCGCGGATCCGAGGCCCTGGCCGACGGACGGCTGCGGCTGCGCCAGATCGAGCCGACCGAGATGTCGCCGGGGGAGTTCGCCCGGGACATCATGCACGCCGTGGAGGAGGATGGCGTGCGGCTGATCGTCATCGACTCGATCAACGGCTACATGCAGGCCATGCCCGCCGAGCGGCTGCTGCTCGTGCAGGTCCACGAGCTGTTGAGCTATCTCGCGGAACGCGGCGTCGGCATCATCATGACGCTCGTGCAGCACGGCGTGTTCGGCGGCGAGGTGGAGGACGCGGCCGAGGTGAGCTACCTCGCCGATACCGTGCTCCTGCTGCGGTATTTCGAGCACGCCGGCTCGGTGCGCCGAGCCATCTCCGTGGTGAAGAAGCGCTATGGCGTCCACGAGTCGACGATTCGCGAGTTCGCCGTCGGTCCGGGTGGACTGCGCGTGGGCGAGCCCCTGCACGACTTCCGCGGCGTGCTGACGGGAGTGCCGGAATACGTGGGCAAGCCCGGACCGTTGATGACGAACGCCGACGAGTCGCGCGTGGAGCGCCTCTCGCCGCGTGAGGGCGGATGAGGGCCGATGACGAGGGTCGAGGTCGCCCACCCTTCAGTGGACGAGCGCGGGAGCCGTAGCGCGACGGTCGCGGTTCTCGCGCCGACCGGCCGTGATGCGGCACTCGCTCGGCAGGTGCTCGCGCGCTGGGGCATCGAGGCCGAGGCATACGCGGATCACTCGTCGCTCGTGGCCGCGATGGCGCGCGGCGTCGGCGCCGTCCTCCTGGCCGAAGAGGCGCTGCACACGGCGGCGCGCGAGGCCATCGCGGCGGCGCTGGACGAGCAGCCAAGCTGGTCGGATCTGCCCCTCATCATCCTCATCGCCGAGGGGGAGCTGTCGCGATACATCGCCGCCGCGGTCGAGGCGATCGCCGCGCGCAGCAACGTCACGCTGCTCGAGCGCCCCGTACGCGTCGCCACGCTGGTGACGACGGTGCGTTCCGCGCTGCGTGCTCGTGCCCGGCAGTACGACGTGCGCGACCATCTCGTGCTGCTGAACGAGGCGCGCGCCGATGCGGAAGAAGCCAATCGCGCGAAGTCCGACTTTCTGGCGATGATGAGCCACGAGCTGCGCACGCCGCTCAACGCCATCGGCGGATATGCCGACCTGATGCTGCTCGGCATCCGGGGCGCCATCACGCTCGAGCAGCGTGAGGACCTCACGCGCATCCAGCGCAGCCAGCGCCACCTGCTCGGGCTGATCAACGGCGTGCTGAACTTCGCTCGCATCGAGCGTGGCGCGCTCCACTACGAGATGACCGATGTCTCCCTCGGCGAGCTGATGGCGGCCGCCGAGCCGCTCGTCGCGCCACAGGCCCAGGCGCGCGGCATCACCGTCGAGTTCACCGTCGAGGCCGCGCTGGGCGTCCGCGCCGATCGCGACAAGCTTCAGCAGATCATGCTCAACCTGCTCGGCAACGCGATCAAGTTCACGGCGCCAGGCGGACGCGTGCGCGTCGGTTGCGAACGGCGCGAGCACGACCTGGTGGCGATCGTCGTCGAGGATACCGGCCGCGGAATTCCCGCGGACAAGCTCGACAGGATCTTCGAGCCGTTCGTCCAGGTCCAGAGCCGGTTCGCGCAGCCGCGCGACGGCGTGGGTCTGGGGCTGGCGATCAGCCGCGACCTGGCCCGCGGAATGTCGGGCGACCTCACCGTCGTCAGTGAGCTCGGCGTGGGGAGCACGTTCACGCTGACCCTGCCCGCGGCGCGATCGGGATGAGCGCTCCCGGATCGCGCGCGCGGCCGGCTCACACCACCTTCGCCTTCCACCGTCCCCGCCGGAACAGCACGACGCTCGCGACGGCCAGCGTGGAGAACGCCAGCACGATCGAGAGGAAGACGCCGCGCGGCCCCATGCCCAGCGGGCCGGCGAGCAGGTACGCCGCGGGGACCTCGCCGCACCAGAACACCGCCAGGTTCAGCAGCGTCGGCGTCAGCGTGTCCCCGGCGCCGTTGAACGACTGCGTGACGACGAGTCCGTACGCGTAGAACACGAAGCCGCCCGCGACGAGGCGCAGCGCGTCCCTCGCGTAGCCCGCGACGGCGACGTCCGTCGTGAACAGCGCCACGATCTCCGGCGCGCCGAGCATCAGCGCCACCCCGGTCGCGCCCAGAAAGCAGAGGTTGTAGAACCCGGTCATCCACACGGCGCGCTCGGCGCGCTCCGGCTTCCCCGCGCCGAGCGACTGCCCGACCATCGTGGCCGCCGCGTTGCCGAGCCCCCACGACGGCAGCAGCGCGAAGGTGATCACCCGCATCGCGATCGTGTAGCCGGCGAGGGCGTCGCTCCCGAAGCTCGACAGGATGCGCACGAGCCCGACCCAGCTCGCCGTGGCGACGAACGCCTGCAGCGCGCCGGACGACGACATCCGCGCGAGCCGCGCGATCGCCCTCGGCTCGATCCGGAGATGCCGCCGGCGGATGTCGACGCGGCCACCGTGGCGGAGCAGGCGTGAGCAGGCATACACGACCCCGATGCCGCGCCCGATCGTCGTCGCTGTGGCCGCTCCCGCCACGCCGAGCTGGGGGAAGGGGCCGAGCCCGAAGATGAGGCATGGGCCGAGGACGATGTTGATGAGGTTCGCGAGCCAGAGCACGCGCATGGCGATCGCCGCGTCGCCCGCGCCCCGGAACACGGCGTTGAGCAGGAAGAGCAGGAGGATCGTCGCATTCCCGCCGAGCATGATGCGCGTGTAGGCGGCATGCGCGAGCACGTCCGGCCCCGCGCCCATCGCCGCGAGCAGCGATGCGCCGAAGCGGATCCCGGCAGCGCCGAGCACGGCGGCGACGCCGAGGCCGAGCAGCATGGACTGCACGGCGGCGCGCGCCGCGCCGTCGGCGTCGTGCTCGCCGATCCGGCGCGCGACGGTCGCCGTCGCACCGATGGCGAGGCCGATGGCGATCGCGTACACGCTGGCGAGCAGCGACTCCGTGAGGCCGACGGCGGCGATCGCGTCGGCACCGAGGCGCGATACGAAGAAGACGTCGGTGACGGCGAAGATGCTCTCCATGGCCATCTCGAGGACCATGGGGACGGCGAGGGCGAAGACGGCGCGGCCGATCGGGCCGCTCGTGTAGTCGCGGCGCGACCCGCGCAGGGCGTCGCGGATGGCGACCCACAGCGGCTCGCCGTTCACGGCCGACGCGGACGCGGCGGCGGGGCGCAGCGCTTCGGATGGTTCTGTCATGAGGCTCCCGGCGGTGGTCGGGCCGACCGGAGGGCGCAGCGGTGCCGCCGTGACCGAAAACACGAAGGGCGGCACCGATCGCGGTGCCGCCCTCGTCAGGTCAGCTCAGGATGCGATCAGTGCGAAGATCGGGCGCGGACGACGTCGACGCGCGCCACGCGCGGCGTGGCGGCGGTCATCGTGTGCGACGGGAAGTCTGAGTGGCGCATTGGACCGGGAGTGAGCTGGAGGTCGGACAAACTATGCGATTCGGGCGCGGAGTCAAGCGCAGATGCAGTGGTGCAGGTGGCGAGGAAACAGTGGGTTGGAGAGACGAAGGGGGTGCGACGATCCGTCGCCCCCCCTCCGAACCACTGGTTCCTGTCTGCTGTCTCTTGCCAGCTCCTGCTCTTCTATGTCGTGATGGGGTTCCCGTCCAGGTCGAGCACCACCACCGGCGCGATGCCGGTCTTCCGCAGCGGCTCCTCGATCTGCTTGCGGTCGCCGACGATCACGATCGCGAGGTGGTCGAGGTCGAGGTACTTCCGCGCCACGCGCACGACGTCGTCCTTCGTCACCGCGTCGATGTTCTTCCCGTAGCGCTGGTAGTAATCGGGCGGCAGCCCCTCGAGGTACAGCGCCGTGATGCTCCCCGCCACCGACGACACGGAGGCGAAGCGCTCGGGGAGGCTCTGTACGTCCGCGGCCTTCGCGGTCGTCATCTCCTCGTCCGTCACCGGGATCCCGCCCTGGATCCCGCGGAGCTGCTTCATGAACTCGATCAGCGCGCTGTCCGTCTTCGCGGTCACGACGTCGCCGCCGGCGCGGAAGGGCCCCGGCCCCTTGCCGAAGAAGAAGCGCGAGCCGACGCCGTAGCTGTATCCCTTCTGCTCGCGGATGTCGGCGTTGAGCCGCGACTGGAACATGCCGCCGAGCATCGTGTTCATCACGTCCAGCGCGTAGAAGTCGGGCGTGTCGCGCGGCGGGCCGGCCAGCCCGATGGCGAACGACGACTGTGCCGCGCCCGGCTTGTCCACGAGGTAGATCGTCGTCGGCCGCGACGCCGGCACGGGCGGGTAGTCGAACGCCGGCTTCGACCCGCCGGCCGGCCAGGGCGCGAGCGTCTTCTCGATCGTCGCCTTCACCTGCGCGGGATCCACGTCGCCGACCACGGTGATGATCGCCCGTCCCGGCTGGAAGTAGGCGTCGTGGAACTTGACGATGTCGTCGCGGGTGATCGCGCCCACCGACTGCTCGGTGGCGAAGCGCCCGTACGGGTGGGCCGTGCCGTAGACCGTCTTCACGAACACGTTGCGCGCGAGCACCGGCGTCTGGTCGCGCTGCTGCTTCAGCGCGACGAGGGTGCGCGCGCGCAGCCGCTCGAGCGCGTCCGCGGGGAACGTCGGGTTGACGAGCATGTCCTCGAGGATGGCGAGCACCGGCTGGAACTTGTCCTTCATCGAGACGAAGCCGATGCTCCCGCTCTCGTCGCCGATGGCGACGGAGACGTTCGTGCCGAGGAGCTGGAGCGCGTTCGACAGCTCGTCGCCGCTCCGCGTCTTCGTGCCCTCGCTCAGCATGGCGGCGACGAAGCCGGCGAGCCCCGTCTTGTCGGCGGGCTCGAACTGCGCCGCGCCGCCGACGAACGCGATGTTGAACGAGACGAGCGGCAGGTTGTGCCGAGGCGAGACGATGAGCAGCGCCCCGTCGGGGAGCGTCGTCGTCGTCCACGCCGGCACGTGCAGCTGCGGCGTCGGCCCGGGCGTCGGCACCTTCGTCCGATCCAGCGTCTGCGCCCGCGCCGTCGCGGCCGCCGCGACGAGCGCGAGGCCGACCATCGCGGACCGGCGGGCCCTCCACGTGGCGCGCATCACTTCACCTCCTGCGAGAGCTCGGGTTTCGACGCCTCGTCCTTCTTGCCGATCGGCACGATGCTGAGCACGACCCGCCCGGTCGTGAGATACCTGTTGGCGACGCGCTTCACGTCGGCCGCCGTCACCGACTGCGCCTTCGCGTAGTCCACCTTGTAGTGCGCGGGGTCGCCGAAGAACGCCGCCCCCTCGTCGAGCTGCTCCGCCTTGCCGAGGTTCGACTCGAGCCCGCGCACGAACTCCAGCTCGTTCCCCGCCTTCGCCCGCTGCAGCTCCTCCGCCGTCGGGCCCTCGCGCTTGATCCGGTCGAGGATGGAGTCGGTCGCGAGCTCGAGCTCCGTGAGCGTGTGGCCCGGCCGCGGCGTGAGGATGATCGCGAACTGCCCGACGTTCTCGTCCTCGTCCTGATACGCGATCACCGACGCCGCGGACTGCCGATCGTAGACGAGTGCCTTGGTCAGGCGCGCCGTGCGCGGGCCGGAGAGGATCGCGGCCAGGGCGTCGAGGGCGTAGGCGTCGTCGTTCCGGTACGACACCGTCGGCCACTCGAGATAGAGTCGCGGGACCTGGACGCGATCCTCGTACACGAGCCGCTGCTCCGACGGCAGCGTCACCGGCCCGGCCTTCGGCCGCACGATCGCCTTCCCGCGCGGGATCGCCGCGAAGTACTTCGTCACCAGCGCCTTCGCCCGCGCCGGGTCGAAGTCTCCGACGATCGCGACCGTCGCGTTGTTCGGCGCGTAGTACAGCCGGAAGAAGTTCTTCACGTCCTGCACGCTCGCCGCGCTCAGGTCGGCCATGCTCCCGATCACCGGCCAGTGGTACGGATGGCCGGGCGGGTACATGGCCGCCGAGATGATCTCGCTCGCCCGCCCGTACGGCCGGTTGTCGTAGCTCTGCCGCCGCTCGTTCTTCACGACGTCGCGCTGCGCGTCGAGCTTGGTCGTGTCCAGCGCGTCGAGCAGCCAACCCATGCGGTCCGACTCGAGCCAGAGCGCGTGCTCGAGGTAGTTCGACGGCACGATGTCGAAGTAGTTCGTGCGGTCGTTCGTCGTCGAGCCGTTGTTCCCGCCGCCCACCCCCTCGGTGTACCGGTCGTGCAGGCCGTACGGGATGTGCCCCGAGCCGGTGAACATCACGTGCTCGAACAGGTGGGCGAACCCGGTGCGCCCCGGCTGCTCGTTCTTCGACCCGACGTGGTACCACACGTCCACCGCGACGGTGGGCGTGGAGTGGTCGGGCGAGAGGAGCACGGTGAGCCCGTTCGGCAGGGTGAAGCGCTCGTACGGGATGCGGATGACGTCCGACGCCGCGCCCTGCTGCGCGGTCCGCTGCGCCGGGAGCGGCACGGCGGGCGCGGCGAGCAGCACGAGCGCGAGGGGCGTCAGGGTGAACGATCGACGGAGCCGGTTCACGTGACGGTCCTGAGCTGAGCGGTTGGGCGCCGGGGGATCAGCCTGGAGTGGCCGTCCCGTCGGCAGGGCAAGAATGGCAGCAGAGGGTGATACGGGCAATGCGGGGCCCGGGTTCCGGGGGGCGGGAGGCGGGACGCGGCACGACGTGATTTGTCGTTGGTCATTGGTCGTTGGCAGGCCTCGGGATGCCGCGAGTGCCATCCCGAGCGGTCCGCCAAGAACCAACGACCAAGAACCCGTCGCGCCGTCCCCTCCCGCCTCCCGCCTCCCGTCTTACGCGTCCGGCGTCACGTCCACCCCGTCCCCCAGCCGCTGCACCGCGATCGGCGTCGCCCGCCAACGGTGCCGCTTCATCCCGCGCAGCTCGTTCTGCAGAAGCTGCCGGACCAGCTCCGCCACCCCGGCGCCGTGGCTCGCCTGCGTCACATAGTCCGCCCGCTCCTTCAGCGCGGGGAGCGCGTTCGACACCGCCGCGCTGAAGCCCGCCATCCCGAGCAGCGCGTGATCGTTCTCGGCGTCGCCGACCGCCACCACCCGGTCGTGCGCCACCCCCATCCCGCGCAGCGCCGCCTCCAGCCCGCTCGCCTTGTTCACCCCCGAGGGGAGGATCATCACCGCGCCCTTGTTGAAGATGACCTGGTACTCGAGCCCGAGCCGGCGGATCGCGTCGAGCGCCTCCCCTTCGTGCGGCTCCACCGTCGCCACGATCGTGCGGCCGACCGACAGCGGGTGCACGTTGCGGTCGTGCAGCGCCTGGACGAGCTCCTCCGGCGGCGGATCGCACAGCGGCTGCTCGCGGCGCGACGAGGGGTAGTAGAGCAGCCCGCCGTTCTCCGCCACCACCACCTCGAACAGGTCCACGTGGTCGAAGGTGTTGAAGAGGCTCGGCAGCTCGCGTCCCGTGACGAGGATCAGGTGCCGTCCCGAGTCGCGGACGCGGGCGAGCGCGGCGAGCGTCGCGTCGTCCACGGCGCCGTGCGTGGCGATGGTGCCGTCGTAATCGGTCGCGAATGCGCGGTAGTACATGGGTTCCGGTTGGTGCGGCGTCAGTCAGGGCTGTGGGTCCAGCTCCCAGGCGCGTACGCCGCCGAGTAGCGCGCTCTGGTTGTCGATCCGGGAGATGTCGCGCGGCAGCCTGCACTGCAGCCGCTTCGCGTTGCCGCCGCCGATGTACAGGTGCTCGAAGTTGGTCAGCACGCGCAGCGTGTCGATCAGCCGCTCCACCCGACGGCTCCACTTCCTGCGCCCCAGCTCGGTCAGGGCCTCGTCGCCGTACGCGCCGCCCCGCGGCTCCTTCCGCGACGGTGCTGGGGTGAACTGTGGCTGCGGGCCGGGCTCGCCATCGATGAACAGGGCCGTGCCGAGTCCCGTCCCGAGCGTGATCACGAGCTCGACGCCGCGGCCGCGGATCGCTCCGAGCCCGTGCATGACCGCGTCGTTCAGCACGCGCACGGGCCGGGCCCACCGCTGCGAGAGTCGCGCCGCGAGGTCGAAGCCGCGAAAGGAGGCGTCGCCGGTGATCGGCAGCGCGTACAGCACCCCGCGGTGCACGAGACCGTTGATCCCGACGCTCACGCGGTCGAACTCCCCGAGCCCGTCGCCGATCTCGGCCAGCGCCGCGAGCAGGGCCGCCGGGGTCAGCTCCCTCGGCGTGTCCATCTTGCGCCGACGGTGGAGCAGGCGGCCGTGGCCGTCGACGAGGGCGGCCTTGATGTGCGACCCGCCGACGTCGAGCGCGAGCGTGATCGGCCTGCCGCGGCCGGAGCGATTCCCCGCGCGACGCCCGAGCCGCGCCGTGCGCGTGCGGGAATTAGCTTTCGCTCCCGGCCGCCGCTTCTCCGATCCCGCCTTCCCCGACCCGCCGAGTCTGCCCCCGTGCCGCGCCTGAAGAACCTGGAGCGTTGGTGGCGCGCGATGTGGATCCGCCTCATCGTGCGCCTCGTTCGTGCCGCGCCCGGACGCGAGCCGCCCGTGCCCGACTGGAGCACGGGAACGCACCGGGTGCTCTTCCTGCGGCACGACCGCCTCGGCGACATGATCCTCACCACCGCCGCGCTGCGCGCCATCGCCACGTCGCATCCGGGGCTCCGCCTCGACGTCCTCGCGTCCCCGGCGAACGCCGCCGTGCTCCGGCACAGCCGGCACATCGGCGAGGTCATCCGCTTCGACAAGAAGAAGCCGGGGACGTATCCCGCCGTCGCCCTGCGCCTCCGGCGCGCGCGCTACGACGCCGTCGTGGACTGCATGGTGACGGCGCCGTCGCTCACCACCCTCCTGCTCATGCTCGCGAGCGGGGCGCGCCACCGCATCGCCGCGGCCGGCCGCGAGGGGCGCATCGCCACCGACGACGTCATCACGATCCCCGTACCCACGCCGCCCTTCGCGCTCCACATGACGGAGCGCCTCGGCGCCCTCTCCGCCGCGTTTGGCGTGGACGTCGCGCACACGGATTGGCGACCGGAGATTCCGCTCGCGCCGGACGAGCGTGCGCGCGCCGAGGCCGTGTGGCAGTCGACCGACGGCAGGGGACCGCGCTTCCTCGTCAACGTCTCCGCCGGCATCGTCCAGCGCCGCTGGCCGGAGGAGCGGTACGTCGCGGTCATCCACCACCTCCGCCGCCGCGAGCCCGGCGCGCGCATCATCCTGATCGGCGCGCCTGACGAGAGCGAGCGCGCCGCGCGCATCGCGTCCACGGCGGGGGTGCGCTACGTGGCCACCGCGGGCGTCCGCGAGGCCTTCGCCCTCGTCGCGGCGGCGGACTTCGTGTTCACGCCGGACACGAGCATCGCGCACGCCGCGTCGGCGTTCGGCAAGCCCGCCGTCGCCATGTACCTCCCGGGCAACGCCGAACGCTGGGGGCTCTATCGCGTCGAGGGCCGCAACCTCGAGAGCACCGGCCGCACGCTCGACTCGCTTCATGTGCCGGAGGTCCTCGCGGCGGTGGACGCGGTGCTCGACACGATGCGCGGCGCGCTCACGACGGAGTCGCGAGCCGCTCGCTGATCGCGGCCAGCAGGTCGGCCGACGGGACGCTCCCCTGGGCGAGCCGCGGCGAGCCGCCCCCGCGCCCTCCCACGTCGGCGAGCAGCGCCTTGAGCGTGCGGCCGGCGTCCATCCCCGAATCCGCCGACGTCGCGAGCAGTACCGACGGCGGATCCGCCACCACCGCCGCGAGGACGCTGCGAGGGAGCGACGTGAATGCCTGCGCGAACGACCGGAGCTCGTCGCCGCCGCTGTCGCGCCGCTGTACGACGCGCCGGACGCCGTCGGCATCGGCGGCGGTGGCGTCGTAGAGCTCGCGGGCCCGGTATTCGGCGAGCTCCTTCTCCAGGCGCCGTCGCGCGTTGTCCGACTCGCGGAGCTGCGTCGCCTGCGCCTCGACGAGCGGAGCCAGCTCGTCGATCCCGGCGGAGAGCGCCGCCGCCGCGGCGGACAGGGACTCGAAGTCGGCGCGCGCGCGACGCACCGCGCGCATGCCGCAGGCGAACTCCACGCGCGTCGCCTTCCGGATCCTCTCGACGCGGCGGAGCAGGACGGCGCCGATCTCCCCCGTCGCCCGGACGTGCGTGCCACCGCAGGCGCTCCGGTCCACGCCGTCGATGGTCACGATGCGCAGCGTGCCGGCGCGATCGGACGGCTTCCGCAGCCCCGTCGCCGTCGCCGCCTCCTCGAAGGAGACGGTGACGGGCCGGTCTTCCGCGACGAGCGCGTTCGCTCGCGCCTCCGCCGCCAGCAGCTGCTCGCGCGGCAGCGACTCCACCTCCAGGTCCACCGTCGAGAGCTCGGCGCCGAAGTGGACGCTGAGCGTGGCGTAGCCGAAGAGGTCCGCGAAGACGGCGGAGAGCAGGTGCTGACCGGTGTGCTGCTGCATGTGGTCGAAGCGGCGCGGCCAGGCGACCTCCCCGCTCACGACGCCGGCGTCGGGAAGGGGAGCGGCGAGCAGGTGCGCGACCCGATCTCCCTCGTCGACCACCTCCTGGACCGAGATCCCCGCCAGATCGCCGAGGTCGTGCGGCTGGCCACCGGAGGTGGGATAGAACGCGGACTGGTCCAGGTAGACCCGACGTCCCCCGTCGGCCCGCTCCTCCACGCGCGCGTCGAAGCGCGTGAGGTACGCGTCGGTGTAGTAGAGCCGCCGGGTCATTCAGCGCTGCCAGCTCAGGGCCAGCAACTCGTCAGGCGCCAGCTCGCGCCAGTTCGGCGGGTAGTTGTAGACGCGGCGGAAGCCCTGCTCCGACACGAAGATGAGCGATCGGCCAGCCCACGGGCGGGTCGGACTGGACACGATCTCGTGGACCGCCCAGTGCGTGCCGTCCGGTGCGGTGAAACGGACCTCGTCAGCGGATGTCATCCAGTGGGGGTGGGCTCCGGTTGGGGACGACGCAGCTCGCAGAACACGGTGCGCAGCATGGGCGAAAAATGGAAGGGCCGCCAATGGATGTGGCGCGCCGCAGAGCCCGCTACCCGCCGGGCGTCCTGGCGAATTGCTCCACGAGCTCGCGGATCCGGTGCACGTTGTGATGCACGGCTTCGCCGCTCACGCCGAAGAACCAGGTGTTGCCCGGCTCGTTCGCCACCAGCCGGAGCAGCTCCGCCAGCTCGGGGTCCGCCCTCACGTCCACTTCGCCGATGCGGCGGAAGAGCTCCGGCCGCGTGATCCTGCCGTCGTACAGCTCACGAACGAGAAGCGCCGCGTAGCGACGGCGCTCCGCCACCTCGTCGTGCTCCCCGAGCCTGTTCATGCCACGCGTGCGCTGCGAGGGTCGTGCCCGGCGCACCGCTCACCGGCAATCGTCGACGCGCCGGTGCTCGACGAACACCACCGAGTCGGCGCGCGACGCCACCCGCACGACGTCCACCGGCGAGGTGACCGCCGCGCTGAGGACGCACCGACGACCGGGCTCCAGCCGCTCGACCTGCACCCGCAACACCCCGCAGGTGCAATCCCTCGTGCCGGGTGCGATGGCGCACGCCGACACGGGCATGCCGGGCGCGCTGACCTATAACGACATCGACGTCGCCGACGCCGGATGGCTGCGCTGGGACCAGTTGAGCGGTTACGACAGCCCGGTGCGCTGGACCCTGTA
>CAMLIT010000090.1 GCA_946480295.1 uncultured Gemmatimonadota bacterium | reverse complement strand
CTCGTCCCTCGTCCCTCGTCCCTCGTCCCTCGTCCCTCGTCCCTCGTCCCTCGTCTCCACGCCTCCCGCCTCCCGCCTCCCGCCTCCCGCCTCCCGCCTACCCCCGCTTCCACCTCGCCTCGTCCGCCACCTGGCGCATCAGCCGCTCCGGCGTATGGACGTTGGGGAAGAGCATCCGGTCGCTCACGTCGTTGAGCGCGACGCGCAGCACCCCGAAGCGCTCGGCGGCGGTGGCGAAGAGCGGCGACAGCCCGTGCTGCTCGGCGAGCCGATGCCCCGCCGCGAGCTGATACCCGCGCCGTCCCATCTCCTCGTAGTAGTCGAGATCCGGCCCGCCGCGCCGCCAGCGCCGCTGCTCGATGTAGTCCGGATACAGCCCGCTCAACCAGAGCGCGTAGTTCCCGAGGTGCATGCGCACGAAGAAGCTGCGTCGCGCGTCGCCGTCGTCGAGATCCTCCGCCAGCTCCGCGAGCGTGTCGTACCGCTCGTCGTCGCTGTCGGCGATGCGATGCGCGCGGTCGCGCACCCCGAAGTGCTCGAGCACCGCGGCGACGTAGTCGGCGAGCGCGCGATCGCCCTCGCCGGCGCGGAGCAGCGCGTGACGGACGATGACGTAGGTGAAGAGTGGCAGCGACGCATACGCGCCGTATCCGATGCCGAGCAGCGCGCCCGGGAGCCGCGGGTCATCGAGGATGGCGTCGATGCCCTCGTAGGCGAGCCGGCGCTCCATGGTCTCGACGTCGTCGCCCGTGCTGAGGGCGAGCACCCGGATCGCGAGCTGTGCGTCGTCGCGCGACAATCGTTGGCGAGTGTTCGCGAGAATCATGCTGTCCTCCGTACGGGTTCATACCCCGTTCGCGACGAGTTGCCAAAGCACGACCTGTACCGAGGACGAACCCAGCCGCGAATCGGCAAATCTTCTGGCACTAACGGGAGGGGAGTGCTGATGCGGGAGGCGGGAGGCGGGAGGCGGGAGGCGGGAGGCGCGACGCGCGACGCGCGACGCGCGACGCGCGACGCGCCGCTCCCTGTCCCCGGCCCAACCGTCCGCCATCCGGGCCCGCAGTACGTCCGCAGTCCGCAGTCAATCCGAGTCAGAGCCCGCAGAACATCCGCAGTCCGCAGTGGATCCGCGTCCGCAGTGAATCCGCGTCCGCAGCGGATCCGCGTCCGCAGCGCCGTTCGCAGTCCGCAGTACGCAATGCGGTGCGCACTCCGCAGTACGCAATGCAGTCCGCAGTCCGCAATGCAGTCCGCAGTCCGCAGTCCGGCCCGCAGTCCGCAGTACGCAATGCAGTCCGCAGTCCGCAGTCCGCAGTCCGGTCCGCAGCCCGCACTGATGTCCAGCCCAGCCCGCTCTCCCCGCCCCCCTCCCCTCCCCGCAGTAGATTACGACTCACGAACCCCTCCCCCCCGCCGGGGTACCATGAACCGTCGCACGCGCCACCCCCCGATCGGGCCGGTCCGTCGCGTGCATCCGAGGAAGCTGCGTGCTCTATATCTGCATCCCCGCGCACGACGAAGCCCCGACCATCGGCCTCCTCCTCTGGCGCATCCGCAAGGTGCTCCGGGACTTTCCGCGCGAGTACGAGGTCCTGGTCTATGACGACGGCAGCACCGACGGGACGGCGGACACCCTCAAGCCCTACGCGGACGTCCTCCCCCTCACCGTGATCGGCGGCGAGCGCGTCGGCTACGCCCGCGCCCTCGACGCGCTCCTGCGGGCGGCCGCGGCGCGCACCCGCTATCCGCGGCGCGATGCCATCGTCACGATGCAGGGCGACTTCACCGACCAGCCGGAGAACCTCCCGGAGCTCGTGAAGCGCTTCGAGGGGGGTGCCGACGCGGTCGTGGCCGAGCGTGCCTCTCCGGGGACGACGCCCAAGTCGGTGCGCTGGCTCCGGAGGCTCGCCCCCCTGGCCGTCCGCCCCTTCGTGCGTGTGCCCGGGGTCGCCGATCCGTTCGGCACCTACCGGCTCTACCGCGTCGCGCTCGTCCGCGATCTCGTCAAGGCGGCGGGCGACCGGCCGATCGTCTCCGGCGGCGGCTGGGCGGCGAACCTCGACCTCCTGGTGCGCATCGCGCCCCTGGCGCGTCGCATCGAGACGGTGGTGGTCGAGCCGCGCTACGACCTGCGTCCGCGCGAGAGCCGCATCCACCCCTGGGCCGACGCCGTGAGCCTCTTCCGCTACGGACGCGAGGCGCGCGGCCGCCGCCCCGAGATGGCCTGAGCCGATGCTCCGCCCGCTGCGCGTCGTCGCCGCTGCCGCGGTGCTCTCCATGCCCGCCACGGCCCAGGATGCGCCGCGCGCGACACCGAGCGCGGTCGCGCGCGCCAGCGTCCCCTTCGCCGTCGGCGAACGGATGACCTACGACGTGAAGTTCGGGCCCGTGAAGGTCGGCACCGGCTCCATGCAGGTCGCGAGCATCGACACGGTGCGCGGTCACGAGAGCTGGCACACGCTGTTCACCGTGCGCGGCGGCACCTTCTTCTACCACGTCAACGACCGCCTCGAGAGCTGGATGGACGTCCGCACCCTTTCCTCGCTGCGCCACGTGCAGCTGCTCGAGGAGGGCTCGCGCGACCGCCAGCGCCGGTTCGAGATCTTCCCCGAGGGCCGGTACTTCATCGAGGAGGGGAAGGCGGAGATCCAGCCCAGCGTCGCGGCGCCGCTCGACGACGGCTCCTTCCTCTACTTCCTGCGCACCATCCCGCTCGAGGTCGGACGCGAGTACCGCTTCGACCGCTACTTCCGTCCCGACCGCAATCCCGTGCGCATCCGGGTGCTTCGACGCGAGCGCGTGACGGTGCCCGCCGGGACCTTCGATGCCATCGTCGTGCAGCCGATCATCAGGACGAAGGGGATCTTCTCCGAGGGCGGGCAGGCCGAGGTCTGGCTTTCCGACGACGCGAACCGCATCATGCTCCAGATGAAATCGAAGCTGTCGTTCGGCTCTCTCAACCTGTACCTCACATCGTACCACGGTCCCCAGGCGACGGCGCTCGCCACCGGCCAGTGAGCGCCGAGGGCGTCGACGGGCGCGACCCGCGCCGCACCGATCCCCCCGAAGCCGACCTCTCCCGCGTCCGCACCATCCCCGTCGCCCGCCGGCCGAACAAGGTGAGCGCGGGCGAGTTCGCCCATCCGCCGGGCGCGGACCGCTCCTTCGCCGCGTTCGTCCACGCGCTCCCCGACGTCCTCGTCGCGCGCGACTTCCGCCGGGTGGTCGCCGCGATCGTCGACGCCAAACGACGCGAGCGCGGCGTCGTCGTCATGCTCGGCGGCCACGTCGTGAAGACCGGGCTCGCCCCGCTCCTCGTCGACCTGATGCGCCGCGGCATCGTCACGCACGTGGCGATGAACGGCTCCGGCGCCATCCACGACTACGAGATCGCGCGCTTCGGCGCGACGTCGGAGGACGTCGCCGCCGGCCTGAAGGACGGCACCTTCGGCATGGCCGAGGAGACCGGGCGCGGCATGAACGAGGCGTTCACGCGCGGCATGGCCGAGGGCTGGGGGATGGGCGAATCGCTCGCCCGCGCGCTCGACGCCCGCGACGACCTCGCCAATCCGGAGCTCTCCGTGCTCCTCGGCGCCTGGCGACTCGGCGTCCCGGCGACCGTGCACGCCGCGCTCGGCGCCGAGATCATCCACCAGCATCCGGCGGCGAACGGCGCCGCGATCGGCGACACGAGCCACCGCGACTTCCGTCGCCTCGCCGCGTCGCTCCTCCGCCTCGATGACGGCGGCGTCGTGCTGAACCTCGGCAGCGCCGTGATCATGCCCGAGGTCTTCCTGAAGGCGCTCACCGTCGCGCGCAACCTGAACGACGGCCGCCCGCAGGGCTTCGTCTCGTGCGACCTCGACATGCAGCGCCACTATCGGCCCCGCATGAACGTCGTCCAGCGCCCCACCCTGCACAGCGGCAAGGGCTACGAGATCACCGGCCACCACGAGATCATGGTGCCGCTGCTGGCCTGGGCGGTGGTGGAGGGAGTGGAGGGAGGCGGGAGGCGGGAGGGGGGAGGCGCGTAGGCACGCGGGACGCGTTGCGGCTCCTCGCGACTCGCAGGCCACTCTAACCGGCCAGCATCAACGAGCCAACACGGATTCAACGGAAGAATCGAATCGGCACGGATGGGCTGAGGCGGGAGGGGACCGGGTCCCGGGCCGACCGTGGCGCGAGGCGCTTCTCCGCCACGCGGAGCGATTCGCACGATTCGGCAGTTCATTCGTGGTCATTCGCGTCCCCATCGTGTGATGCCCGCTCGAGCGAGGATCGCTACGCACGGTGCGACCGGCCCTTCGTCGCCGCCGCTGACCCCTCTACCCGGCCAGCTTCAAAGAGCCGGCGCGAATTGATCGCACATCGTGCGAATCAGCGCGAATGGGGGCAGCGGTGGGGTGGCCGGGCCCCGGTCCGGCCGTGGCAAGGGAAGCCGTCGCGACAAGAGGAGAGATCCGCGCCGATCCGTGTGCCGTTCATCCGTCCAATCCGTGTTCCCGAACGTGTGATGCCCGCCCGACCGAGGAGCGGTACGCACGGCGCACAGAACCCAGGGATGCACGCGTCCCGCGTCCCTCGTCCCGCCTCCCTCTCACATCGACGACGTCCCCGAGAACTTCTCCCTCAGCCGCCGCGCCGTGTCCGGGCTGAAGATCCGGATCACCAGGTACACGAGCAGCCCGAAGATCGCGACCCGGATCGCCCAGAACAGCAGGACGAACAGCAGCGCGAACAGGCCGCCGAGGATTCCGAAGACCAGCTTGAGCGCGAAGAGGCCGAGCAGCGCGAACACGCCGATCATGAAGATGGTGCGTAGCATGAGGGTACTCCCCGATCGATGTCGAAGTCGGTGTCCGAAGGGTCCTACGGAGCGCACCCGGGGCCGGTTTCGCTCCGACGATCCATGTAATGGTGGCCGGCGCCGGCGGCTATCGCCAGATTCCGACGCATGCCGCCGAAAGGAGAGACTCCCCGCACGCGTGACGTCGTCATCGTCGGCGACGGCATCGTCGGCCTGACGAGTGCCATCGCGCTCGCGACGCGCGGCATCGCCTCGCTCGTCGTCGGCGCGCCCCGCGCGGGTGCCGCCTCCGCCGCCGCCGCCGGCCTGCTCGCCCCCTCGGTGAATCCGCCCGCGGACCCGGCGGTCCGCGAGTTCATGATCGCCGCGCGCGACGCCTACCCCGACTTCGTCCGCCGGCTGGGCGACCTCTCAGGGCGCGCGGTCCCGCTCGGGCCGCAGGGGATCCTCGAGATCGCGCCGCGCGAAGCGGACTTCCAGGCGCTCGTCGCCTCGACACCCTCCGAGGCCGTCGCCCTGGATCGGCGGATCGTGCTGGAGATGGAGCCGGCGCTCGCCCCGATGGCGGGCGCGCTCTTTCATCCGGCGGACGGCGCGGTGGACGTCGACGCCCTGATGTCCGCCCTCGGCGCCGCCGTGGAGCGGGACGCACGCATCGAGCTCCTGCGCGCCGAAGTCGCGCGCGTCGAGGCGGGGCGGTCGGAGGCCGCCGTCGTCACCGCCGACGGTTCGCGACTGCTGGCTGGGACGGTAATCCTCGCCGCCGGCGCCTGGACGCCCCGGATCGCCGGCCTCCCGCGCCCGCTCCCGATCGAGCCGGTCCGGGGACAGATCCTCCCCTTCGCCTCGTCCCCCCTGCGCCACCCGGTCATCGGCCCCGGCGGGTATCTCATCCCCCGCGCCGGGCGCACCCTCGTCGGCAGCACGCTCGAGCGCGTGGGCTTCGACCCCGGCACGACCGACTCGGCGCTCGACCAGTTGTCGCGACTCGGAGCGGCCTTCGTCCCCGAGCTGGCGCGAGCCCAGCGACAGCCGGGCTGGGCGGGACTCCGCCCGGCGACTCCCGACATGCTGCCGATCCTCGGCCGCGACCCGGAGCACCCGGCGGTCCTGTATTCCTGCGGCCACTCGAAGAACGGCATCCTTACTGCGCCGCTCGCGGCGGATTGCGTCGCGGCGCTCGTCGCGGGCGAGCGGCCGGCGCGCGACCTGAAGCCCTTCTCGATCGCACGCTTCGCGCATCGTCGGTGAGGGCGCAAGGAGGTGGAGGGAGAAGTAACCACGCTCCATGTGTTTAGCTGGTTACCAAACGCTACCACTCCCTTGGGTGCCCGGGTACATTTCGCCTGCTCAACGAGTTCCGACGTGCGTCGCGCAAGCGATGCACCGGACCCCGCTCGATTCCTCCGCCTCACGATTCATGGGCGAGACCCTATATCAGATAGTCGGTCGCCACCGCGTCGAGCCGCTCCCCGCGCGGAAGCCGTCGTGGCTGAAGGTGAAGGCGCCCGGCGGCAAGAACTACGTGCGGCTGCAGCATCTCATGCGGGAGCTGAAGCTGCACACCGTCTGCGAGGAAGCCCACTGCCCGAACGTGGGCGAATGCTGGGAGCACGGCACGGCGACGTTCATGATCCTGGGTGACGTGTGCACCCGGAACTGCGGCTACTGCGCCGTGGCGCACGGCCGGCCGCCGGTCTACGACATCGAGGAGCCCGCGCGCGTCGCCGCCGCGATCGCCGAGATGCGGCTGCAGCACGCGGTCATCACCTCGGTGGATCGCGACGACCTGCCCGACTACGGGTCGTGGATCTTCGCCGAGACGATCCGGCAGATCAAGGCGAAGCTGCCGACCTGCTCCGTCGAGGTGCTCGTCCCCGACTTCCAGGGGAACGAGGACGCGATCCGGACCGTGCTCGAGGCACGTCCGGACATCTACAATCACAACACGGAGACGGTGCCGCGGCTGTACAAGCGCGCGCGTCCCGGTGGCCGCTACGAGCGCGTGCTCGAGATCTTCCGCACCGCCAGGCGGCTCGCCCCGGACATCCCGACCAAGTCGGGGATGATCCTCGGGCTCGGCGAGACCCTCGAGGAGGTGAAGCTCGTGATGGAGGACCTGCGCTCGGTCGACGTCGACATCCTGACGCTCGGCCAGTACCTGCGCCCCTCCAACGACCATCTCCCCCTGGATCGCTACGTCACCCCGGACGAATTCCGCCACCTCTTCGAGGTCGGCATGGCGATGGGCTTCCGGCACGTCGAGTCCGCGCCGCTCGTTCGTTCCAGCTATCACGCCTGGCAGCAGGCCCAAGCCGCCGGAGTCTGACTCCTCAGCAGGGCCGAGGGTCGAAGGTCGAGGGTCGAGATGACGGCCCGGCGCCTCGCCCCTCCGACCCTCGACCTTCGCCCCTCACATGGCCAAGAAGAAGAACGACACCCAGAAGAACGGCTCGAACTCCGAGCTCGATCACGAACTGCTGCACTCCATGCTGCTGCAGCGGCGCTTCGAGGAGCGCGCGGCGGAAGCATACGCCCTCGGCAAGATCGGCGGCTTCTGCCACCTGTACATCGGCCAGGAAGCGGTCAGCGCGGGCTCGATGTCGGTGCTCCGCCCCGACGACTACGTGATGACCACGTACCGCGACCACGGCCTCGCGCTCGCGCGCGGCATCTCGCCGCGGGCGGTGATGGCGGAGCTCTTCGGCCGCGTGGACGGCATCGTGCGGGGCAAGGGCGGGTCGATGCACATGTTCGACCGCAACGTGAACTTCCTCGGCGGCCACGGCATCGTCGGCGCGCACGTTCCCCTCGCCACGGGCGTCGGGTTCGCGATCAAGTACCGCGGCGGCGACCAGGTCATCCTCTGCTTCATGGGCGAATCGGTGGTGAACACCGGCGCGTTCCACGAGGCGTTGAACATGGCCGGCCTCTGGAAGCTGCCGGTCGTCTACATCATCGAGAACAACCGCTACGGGATGGGCACGGCGATCGAGCGCGCTGCGGCGATCAACGACGTGTACGAGCGCGGCGCGGCGTACAACATGCCCCGCGGCGTCTGCGACGGGCAGGACGTGTTCGCCGTGCGCGCCGCCGTGCAGGAGGCCGTGGACCGCGCGCGCGCCGACCAGACGCCGACGCTGCTCGAGATCCGCACCTACCGCTTCATGGGGCACTCGATGTCCGACGCGGTCAGCGGCACCTATCGCTCGAAGGCGGAGCTCGACGAGTACATGAAGCGCGACCCGATCGTGCTCCTCCGCATGCACATGCAGGAGCACGGCGAGATCGACGACGAGCAGGTGAAGAAGATGGACGACGAGGTGAAGGCGGTGGTGCAGGACGCCTGGGACTTCGCGGACAAGAGCCCGGAGCCGCCACTCGAGTCGCTCTACGAGGACGTGTACGTGGAGACGACGTCGGACGTGTCGGCGGCGGAGCCGGTCGGAGCGGACTGACGCCGCTGTCCCGCATCCAGGCCACTCTGACACTCACGCGCTGGAGTCCCCGCGCATCGCTCCCTTCGCCTGCATGGCGCGCGTCGGTCAGTCCCGCGCGGGACTGAACGGCGCGCCCCGGCGCGAAGAGGAGCCCTCATACGGGACTCGAGCGCTTCCAACTAGATGAACCGTCTTTAGGGACTCAAGAATGCCCGTAATAACGTACCGGGACGCACTCAATCAGGCGCTCAGGGAAGAGATGCAGCGCGACGACCGCGTCTTCATCATGGGCGAGGAGGTCGGCGTCTATCAGGGCGCGTACAAGGTCTCCAAGGGCCTGCTCCAGGAGTTCGGGGAGATGCGGGTCGTCGACACGCCGATCACCGAGCTGGGCTTCGCCGGCGTCGGCGTGGGCGCGGCGATGGTCGGCCTGCGGCCGATCATCGAGTTCATGACGTGGAACTTCGCCATCCTCGCGCTCGACCAGGTCGTGAACTCCGCGGCGAAGCTGCTCTACATGTCGGGCGGGCAGTACAACGTCCCGATCGTCTTCCGCGGGCCGAACGGCGCCGCGCTCCAGCTCGCGGCCCAGCATTCGCAGGCGTTCGAATCCTGGCTCGCGCACATCCCCGGCATCAAGGTCGTCACCCCCGGCACGCCGTATGACGCGAAGGGGCTGCTCAAGAGCGCCATCCGCGACGACAACCCGGTGTGCTTCCTCGAAGGCGAGATGCTGTACAACACGAAGGGCGACGTGCCGGAGGAGGAGTACGTGATCCCGCTCGGCCAGGCCGATCTCAAGCGCGAGGGCGACCACTGCTCGATCATCACGAACGGCAAGATGGTGCTCGTGGCGATGCAGGCGGCCGACCAGCTCGCGAAGGAAGGGATCAACGTGGACGTCGTCGACCTGCGCACCGTGCGGCCGATGGACGTGGACGCGATCACGACGTCGGTGCGCAAGACGAACCGCGCCGTCGTGCTGGAGGAGGGGTGGGGCCCGATCGGCATCGGGGCGCAGATCGTGGACCTGATCCAGGAGAGCTGCTTCGACGACCTCGACGCGCCCGTGGTGCGCGTTCACCAGGCCGACGTGCCGATGCCCTACGCCAAGAACCTGGAGAAGGCCGCCAAGCCCGACGCCGCGAAGACGATCGCGGCGGTGAAGAAGGTGATGTACCTGGAGTAGGGGCGAGGGTCGACGGTCGAGGGTCGAGATACGACCCCTCTTCGACCCTCGACCCTGGACGCTCGACCCTTCTATAACGAGTAATCCCGAATGGCGACGAAAGTATTCATGGAGGCTCTCTCTCCGACCATGGAAGAGGGCCGTCTGGTGAAGTGGCTGAAGAACGAAGGCGACCAGGTCAAGAGCGGGGATCCGCTCGCCGAAGTCGAGACCGACAAGGCGATCATGGAGCTCGTCGCGCGCGGCGACGGCGTGCTCCGGAAGCGGCTCATCAACGAAGGCGACTCGCGCCCGGTCGGCCAGATCGTCGGCGTGATCGCGGCGCCTGACGAGAACATCGACGCCATTCTCGCGGAAGCGGGCGGGGCGCCGTCGGGGGGCACGGGCGCCACCGCGGCCGCGGGCACCGGCGGCCCCGTCGCCGACGGCAAGCCGAAGCCGCCGGAGCAGGTCGTCGCACGCACGCGCGAGGCGGCGGGCGCGAGCTCGGTCCCGCGCTCGCCCTGCGCCTCGGCGCCGCCGGAGCAGAAGACCGCCGGCCTGCCGCCCCGCGGCCCGCGCACGGCGATGCCGCGCGCGCAGGAGCACGCGACGGAGCAGGCGCCGCACGCCGCCGGCAATGGCGGCCGCCTCCGCTCGTCCCCGCTCGCGCGCCGCCTCGCCTCGGAGCAGGGGCTCGACATCTCGCAGCTCCGCGGTACCGGCCCCGGCGGCCGCATCGTCAAGCGCGACATCGAGGACGCGGTGGCGAGCGGCGGAGCGGCGGCAGCCGAGGCGCGTCCCGCAGCGCGCGTCGCGCGTGCCGAGGGCGAGTACGAGGACGTCGCCCTCACCCAGATCCGCAAGACCATCGCCCGTCGGCTCACGGAGTCGATCGGCCCGATCCCGACCTTCTACCTCACCGCGGAGTTCGACCTCGGCCGCGTCGTCGAGATGCGCACCGCGATGGCGGAGCTCGGCCCCGAGTTCAAGGTCTCGATCAACGACATCCTCCTCAAGGCCGTCGCCACCGCGCTCGCGCAGCACCCGGAGGTGAACGCGCACTGGCTCGGCGACCGCATCCGCTACTTCAACCGCGTCCACCTCGGCATGGCCGTGGCGACGCCGGACGGCCTCATCGTCCCGGTGATCTGGGACGCCGACCAGAAGACGCTGCGCGAGATCTCCGCCGACTCGAAGGAGCTGGCGAAGCGCGCGCGTGAGCGGAAGCTCAAGCCCGAGGAGTACACCGGCTCGACCTTCTCCGTGTCGAACCTCGGCATGTTCGGCCCGATCGACCAGTTCACGGCGATCATCAACCCGCCAGAGACGGCGATCCTCGCCATCGGCCGCGCCGAGGACAAGCCCGTGGTGGAGAACGGCGAGCTCGTCGTGCGCAAGCACGTGCGCGTGACGATGAGCTGCGACCACCGCGCCATCGACGGCTCCGTCGGCGCGAAGTTCCTGCAGACGCTCGGACGGATGATCGAGAATCCGTTGATGCTGGTGTACTAGCGGGAGGCGGGAGGCGATTGGCGGGAGGCGTTGCAGTGGATGGGCCGGCGCTCTGCGCCGGCCTTTCCTTGTTTCGCCTCCCGCCTCCCGCCTCCCGCCCCGCTCCCGCTACTTTCCACTCTGTACTGAACGCCGAATCCGCTCTCTACCCGCACCCCACCATGGCTTCCTTCGACGTCATCTTCCTCGGCGGCGGGCCCGCCGGTTACGTGGGCGCCATCCGCTGCGCCCAGTTGGGTCTCTCCGTCGGCGTCGTCGAGCGCGAGGGGCTGGGCGGCACCTGCGTGCTCTGGGGGTGCATCCCGGCCAAGGCGCTGCTCGAGTCCGCGTTCATCGCCAACCGCTCCCGCCATGCCGCCGACTTCGGCGTCAACGTCGGCGAGGTGAAGACCGATTACGCCGTCGCCATGAAGCGCTCGCGCGCCGTGAGCAACCAGAACTCCAAGGGCGTCGAGTTCCTCTTCAAGAAGAACAAGATCACCTGGATCAAGGGCACGGGACGCGTCACGGCGAAGAACACCGTCACGGTGAAGAACGCCGAAGGCAAGGAAGAGAAGCACGAGGCCAGGAAGGGAGTCTGCATCTGCACCGGCTCGCGCGTGAAGGGGCTGCCGCAGGTCGGGCTCGAGCTGAACAAGACGACGATCATCTCGTCGGACGAGGCGCTCGTGCTGGAGAAGGCGCCGAAGTCGATCGCGATCGTCGGCGCCGGCGCGGTCGGCTGCGAGTTCGCCGACGTGTTCAACGCGTTCGGCAGCGCGGTCACGCTCGTCGAGGTCATGCCGAACATCCTGCCGCTCGAGGACACCGACTCGTCGAAGGAGGTCGAGCGCGCGTTCAAGAAGCGCGGCATCACCGTGCTCACCGGCGCGAAGCTCTCGAACGTGAAGGCCGGCAAGGGCTCGGTGACGATGACGGTCGAGGCGGGCGGCGAGAAGAAGAGCCTCGAGGTCGAGAAGGTGCTCGTCGCCGCGGGGCGCGCGCCGAACATCGAGGACATCGGCCTCAAGGAGGCGGGGGTCCAGCTCACCGACCGCGGCTTCGTCAAGATCAACGACCGGATGGAGACGTCGGTGAAGGGGATCTACGCCATCGGCGACGTTGCCGGCCCGCCGATGCTCGCGCACAAGGGCGAGCGCGAGGGCGTCGTCCTCGCCGAGCTCCTCGCCGGGAAGGGCACGCACGGGATGGACTACAACAACATCCCGAACGCGACCTACTGCCACCCGGAGGTCGCGTCGATCGGCTACACGGAGCAGGCGTGCAAGGAGAAGAAGCTCGACTACAAGGTCGGCAAGTTCCCCTTCTCCGCGAACGGCCGCGCGCGCACGGCGGGCGAGACCGACGGCTTCGTGAAGATCATCCGCGACGCGAAGTACGGGGAGATCCTCGGCGCGCACATCGTCGGCGCACACGCCACGGAGCTGATCCACGAGCTCGTCGTCGCGCGCACGAACGAGTTCACGGTGGAGGAGGTGGACCTCGCGATCCACGCCCACCCGACGCTCGCCGAAGCGATCGCCGAGGCGGCACTGGATTCGCTCGGGAAGATGATCCACGCGTAGAGGACTGCGGGTTGCGGACGCGGATCGACTGCGGAGTGCGGATGCGCTGCGGACCCGGACACGGATTCGCTGCGGATCGAGGACGCACTGCGGACGCGGATGGTCGGACACGAGCCGGGACCCGATCTCAGTCCCCCGTGCCGTTCGGTCTCCGGTCCGCAGTTGATCCGAGTCAATGGTCCGCAGAACACCCGCGGTCCGCAGTGAGGTCCGCGTCCGGAGTCCGCAGTGCGTCTGCAGGAGTGAGGTGCGGGAATGACTGAGGAGCCTGGCCGCAGCCGCGAGCTGTGGGTCGCCGACCTGGGACTGTTGTCCTACTCCCAGGCCCTCGACTTCCAGCGCGCCGCCGCGCGGGCGCGGATCGCGGGGTCCATCCCCCAGGACCTCCTCCTCCTCGTCGAGCATCCGCCCGTCGTCACCCTCGGCCGCTCCTCGAAGCAGGCCCACCTCCTCGCCTCCCCCGCCCTGCTGGCCGCGCGCGGCGTCGAGCTGTTCGAGGTCGAGCGCGGCGGCGACGTCACCTTTCACGGGCCGGGGCAGCTCGTCGGCTATCCGATCATCGACCTGAAGCGCCACCGCCAGGACCTGCACTGGTATCTGCGGCAGGTCGAGGAGAGCCTCATCCAGGGGCTCGCGCCTTTCGGGATCGAGGCCGGGCGCAACGCGGGCTACACCGGCGTCTGGACCGGCGATCGGAAGATCGCCTCCATTGGCGTCCACGCCCGCGACTGGGTCACCTGGCACGGCTTCGCCCTCAACGTCTCCACCGACCTGCGCTTCTTCGACCTGATCGTCCCCTGCGGCATCCAGCAGGTCGTGATGACATCCGTCGAGCGCGAGGTCGGCCACGCGGTGCCGATGCACGACGTCGCCGACCATGTGATCGACGCGACCGCTCGCGTGTTCGACCTCGCGCCGCGGCGGATCGAGGCGGGGGAGGTGGCTGGAATGGCGATGGAAGGCGCGGTGGAGCGGGGCGGCTGACGGTCGAGCGCTCCTGGCGGCCGGAAGGGCGTGGTTCGTAATTGGTCATTGGTCATTGGTGAGCCGCTCGGGACGCCACGCGCAAGCGTTCCGAGGCCGGCCAATGACCAATGACCAACGACCAAGAACGGGCAGGATTCCCCGTGCGCCCCGCCGTAGATTGTCTCCATGCCCGACCTCCCGCCCACCGGCCCCCGCCTGTACCAGCCCCGCGAGCGCGCGCTCCCCGAGCGCCCGACGCGCGACCTGGCGGCGGAGCTCAACCCGGAGCAGGCGCGCGCCGCGACCTTCGGCGACGGCCCGCTCCTCGTCATCGCCGGTGCGGGCACGGGGAAGACGCGCACCCTCGTCTATCGCGTCGCCCACCTCATCCAGCGCGGCGTCGCGCCGGAGCGCATCCTCCTCCTGACCTTCACGCGCCGCGCCGCGCAGGAGATGCTCTCCCGCGCCGAGCGGCTGGTCGGCGGCGCGAGCACGCGCGTGCAGGGCGGGACCTTCCATGCCACGGGGCATCGCCTCCTCCGCCAGTTTGGCCCGCAGGCGGGGCTTCCGCGCGACTTCTCCATCATGGACCAGGGCGACGCGGAGGACCTCATGCAGCTCTCCCGCGCCGCGCTCGGCTACGGGAAGAAGGAGAAGCGCTTCCCCAAGAAGGAGAGCCTGCACTACATCTACTCGCGCCACGTCAACACGGAGATCCCCGTCGAGGACATCGTCCACGAGGACTTCCCGCAGTTCCTCGACTTCACGGACGACATCGTCCGCATCTTCGCCGACTACACGACGCGCAAGGGCGCGCGGAACCTCGTCGACTACGACGACCTGCTCCTCTTCTGGGCGATGATGCTCGACGCGCCGCAGCTCGGGGAGCGCATCGCCGCGCTCTACGATCACGTGCTCGTCGACGAGTACCAGGACACGAACCTCCTCCAGGCGCAGATCCTCCGCGGCCTCTGCCGCACGCACCGCAACATTACCGTCGTCGGCGACGACGCGCAGAGCATCTACAGCTTCCGCGGCGCGAACTTCCGCAACATCCTCGACTTCCCGAGCCAGTTCCCCGGGACGACGATGGTGACGCTCGAGCAGAACTACCGCTCGACCCAGCCGATCCTCGACGTCACGAACACGCTCATCTCGCGCGCCCTCGAGCGCTTCACGAAGAACCTCTGGACGGCGCGCACGGGGGGCGACAGGCCCTGGCTCGTCACGGCGCGCGACGAGCAGCAGCAGACGCGCTTCGTCGTCGACCGCATCCTCGAGCTGCACGAGGCGGGCACCCCGCTGCACGAGATGGCGGTGCTCTTCCGCGCCGGCTACATGTCCGCCGACCTCGAGATCGAGCTGACGAACCGGCAGATCCCCTTCGAGAAGTGGGGCGGGCTCAAGTTCCTCGAGGCGGCGCACGTGAAGGACGTGCTCGCGTTCCTGCGCGTCCTCGAGAACCCGCGCGACGAGGTGAGCTGGTACCGGCTGCTGATGCTGATGCCGGGGATCGGCGACGTGACGGCCCGCGCGATCATGGAGGCGATGGCCGAACGCTCCTGGGACCCGGACGCGTTCACGCATTTCGCGCCGCCGCCGAAGGCCCGCGACGCCCACGCGAGGCTCTCGACGCTGCTCAGATCCCTGAGGAAGAGGACGCGTTCCGCCATTCCGCCGTCCGCGTCTGCGGCGACCGCTCCCGACGCGTCGCATCCCGAGGCCGGCGGATCGGCGGAAGGCGGAGAGCGGAAAGCGGGAAGCGGCGCGCCCGACGCCGACATCGGCGCCGAGATCGATACGATCCGGAGACTCTACGACGAGATCCTCCGCGAGAAGTACGACCGCCCGGAGGCCCGGCTCGCCGACCTCGACCAGCTCCGCATCATCTCCAGCGGCTATCCGTCGCGTGCCGCCTTTCTCGCGGCCATCACCCTCGAGCCGCCGCAGAGCACCCAGGACCTGGCCAGCGGGAGCGGCCACGAGGACGACGCGCTCGTCCTCAGCACAGCGCACAGCGCGAAGGGGAAGGAGTGGGATGCCGTCTTCCTCATCTGGGCGGTCGACGGCTGGTTCCCGATGGCGCGCGCGACCGAGGACGAGGACGAGCTCGAGGAGGAGCGGCGGCTCATGTACGTCGCCCTCACGCGCGCGCGGAACCACCTCGCGGTGACGTACCCGCTCCACGTCTACAACACCCGCCGCGGCGCCGACTACTCGCTCGACCAGCTGTCGCGCTTCCTCGACCGTGGGGTGCGCGAGCGCATGGAGCGCGTGACGCTCAAGGACGAGAAGGCGCTGGACGCCGGCGCGGCGGCCGGGCCCGCGGGAGCCGCGGGCGCGCCTCCGGTCGTGGACCTGCGCGCGCTGCTACGGGGTCGCTTCGGCGGGTAGGGGGTGGGCGGCGACCCACGCCTTCAGCGCGCCGAACGGGTCCTTCGGCTTCGACTTCGCCAGGCCTATGATCGCCTTGACGCTCGCCCGCAGGTCGCGGTGCTCGCGCAGCCAGAGGCCGTCGAAGTCGTCGAGGTTCGTGAGGTAGATGCGCCGCGCGAGGAGGGCGGCGTTGTCGAGCTGCACGCGCTCGAGCACGCGGGGGCCGATGGTACGGAGCTGCGGGCCGAGGACGTACACGAGCTGCGACCGCGCGCGCGCGTACACGCTGTCGCGCGCGGCGATCCGCGCCGCCTTCTGCGCCGCCGCGTTCCCGGGGTGCGCCTTGTAGGCCGAGTCCACGGAGTGATAGAGCTGGTCCCAGAAGCGCGCCATCAGCTTCTCGTCTTCCCAGCGCGCGTCCGCCTCCTCCGCCGCCGCCGGCTGGCCGCGATAGCGGAAGAACCACGCGGAGCCGCGCGCGCCCACGAAGTTGGCGAACGACTCGTTGAACACCGCCTGGCCGGACGCATAGAAGGTGTTGTGCGTCAGCTCGTGGATGACCGTGTTCGCGAGGTCGATCGAGTCGGCGCGGAGGGAGGTCGAGAGCAGGGGGTCGTTGAAGAACCCGAGCGTGCTGAACGCCGGCGACGGGCGGACGTAGCTGTCGAACCCGTCGCGCCGGAGCTGGCGCGCGGCGACGATGGCCTGGTGGAAGTCGAAGAAGCCCTTGTACGGCACGCGGCCCACGATCGGGAACCACCAGGTGTACGGCTCGAGCTTGTCGCGGTAGGCACCCGAGAGCACGAGGACGAGGGTGTCGTGGTCGACCTTCGAGTAGGCCGTGAAGCTCTGCTTCGCGCGCAGCCCCACGGAGTCCTCGGCGAAGGCACGCGCCTCCAGCACGATCCGCAGCTTCTCCTTCACCGCGGGCGGGGTGGCCGGGTCCGCGATGACGTCCACGATCGGCCGGCGTCCGGCGAGGATCTTCCCCTCCTCCCAGGCCGCACGCGCCAGGTAGCGGCCGGTGGGCGTGAGGCCCAGGAAGAGCGCCACGACGACGATCAGGCCGAGGAGGATGCGCGCGGCGACCCGGCCGGCGCGCCTGACGAGGGACGGCCGCGTAAGCTGTTGAGAAGTCATGTGTTATGACATACGAACCCCGGCGTCATCCTTTTGACAGCGCCGGGGAACGGTCGCTATTTTCCGCAGGATGTCCTTCGTCCATCTGCATTGCCACTCGGAGTATTCCCTCCTCGACGGCGCCAACCGCATCGACGACCTGATCCGGCGCGCCCAGGAGCTGGAGCAGCCGGCGCTGGCGATCACCGATCACGGTAATCTGCACGCCGCCTGGGAATTCCAGGAGAAGGCGAAGAAGGCGAAGGTCAAGCCGATCCTCGGGATGGAGGCGTACGTCGCCCCGGGCGACCGCCGGATGAAGGGGCGCCCCGCCCCCGGCGCCAAGCCGTACTACCACCTCGTGCTGCTGGCGAGGGATATCACCGGGTACAGGAACCTGGTGAAGCTCTCCTCCCTCGGCTACACCGAGGGATTCTACACCCGCCCACGCATCGACCGCGAGCTGCTCGCCCGCCACAGCGAGGGGCTCATCGTCTCCTCCGCCTGCCTGGCCGGCGAGATCGCGACCCACCTGCTCGCCGGCGACGACGCGGCGGCCCGCGAGACCGCGAGCTGGTACGCGAACCTCTTCAAGGACCGCTACTACCTCGAGGTCCAGGCGCACGAGTCCGAGGGACAGTCGGCGCTGAACGCGAAGGTGTTCGCGCTCGCCGCCGACGTCGGGCTCCCCGTCATCGCGACGAACGACGCGCACTTCCTGACGCGCGACGACCACGACGCGCACGACGTGCTCCTCTGCATCGGTCTCGGGAAGGACCGCACCGATCCGGACCGGATGAAGTACGACCGGGGGCTCTACTTCAAGAGCTCCACCGAGATCGCCTCGCACTTCGAGGACCGGCCGGACGTCCTCGAGAACACCCTCGCCATCGCCGAACAGATCCAGGTCGAGTTCGAGAAGAAGTACCACGTCCCGTCCTTCCCCCTCCCCGAGGGCGTGGCGACGGAGAACGATCTTCTCGTGCGCCTGGCGACCGAGGGGGCGAAGGAGCGCTACGGCGACCCGCTGCCGGACAACGTGCAGCAGCGGCTCGAGTACGAGCTCGGCGTCATCACGAAGACCGGCTACGCCGGCTACTTCCTGATCACCTCGGACTTCATCAAGGCGGCGCGCGATCGCGGCATCCCGGTGGGTCCGGGGCGCGGCTCGGCGGCCGGCTCGCTGGTCGCGTACGCGCTGAAGATCACCAACGTCTGCCCGCTCAGGTTCGACCTGCTGTTCGAGCGCTTCCTGAATCCCGAGCGCGTGTCGATGCCCGACATCGACGTCGACTTCTGCTTCGAGCGCCGGGGCGAGGTGATCGACTACGTCCGGCAGAAGTACGGGAAGGAGTCGGTCGGCCAGATCGTGACCTTCGGGACGATGAAGTCGCGCGCCGCGATCAAGGACGTCGGCCGCACGCTCG